>CANKZO010000033.1 GCA_947488485.1 Opitutia bacterium
TCGCCGTCAACGGCAAGAAGCTCGATCCCCTCGGCGTCATGCGCACGCTCAATAAGCTCGGCGGCCGTCACGGCGTCGGCCGCGTCGACATGGTCGAGAACCGCTTCGTCGGCATGAAGAGCCGCGGCGTCTACGAGACCCCGGGCGGCACCATCCTGCACTTCGCTCACCGCCAGATCGAGTCCTTGACCATGGACCGCGAGGTCATGCACCTGCGCGACTCGCTCGTCCCGCGCTACGCCACGCTCGTCTACAACGGCTTCTGGTATGCTCCGGAGCGCCTCGCCCTCCAGGCCCTCATCACCGAGTCGCAGCGCAACGTCACCGGCACCGTCCGCGTGAAGCTCTACAAGGGCAGCGTCTACGTCGCCGGTCGCAAGAGCCCGCGTTCGCTCTACAATCCGCACATCGCCACCATGGAAGCGGATCCGACCAAGGCTTACAACCAGGACGACGCGACGGGCTTCATCCGCCTCAACGGCCTGCGTCTCCGCGTGAACTCGAAGGTCAACGGCGTCGCGAACCTCAGCAAGACGGCCCGCTGAGGTCGGCCTGATCGAATAAGAAGAAGGGCGTCCCGGTTTGGGACGCCCTTCTTGTTTAAACTGGAGGCGCGGGTCGGAATTGAACCGACGCATGGGGCTTTTGCAGAGCCCGGCCTTACCACTTGGCTACCGCGCCTGAAGACTGACAGGCCCACAAAATGCCTCCTCGGGGAGGGCGTTTCAAGGGTTTTGTGCAAGGGCTTCCCTTTGGGCGTTTTCTCGCCTAATAACCCCCTATGAGCCAAGCCCAGCCAGCTTTCCGCGTCGGTCTCGGGTATGACATCCACCCGCTGGTCGCCGGCCGTCCGTGCATCCTCGGCGGGGTGAACATCCCGTCGCCGGTCGGTCCGGACGGGCATTCCGATGCCGATGTGCTGCTGCATGCCGTCGCGGACGCGATCCTCGGCGCCGCCGGCCTGCGTGACATCGGTCATTATTTCCCGAACACCGACGCCTCGCTCAAAGGATTGGATTCCGCCGTGATCGTGAAGAAGGCCGTCGCCGAGGCCAAGGCGCAGGGCGGCTGGATGGTCGGCAATGTCGATATCGTGATCATCGGGGAGCGCCCGAAGGTCATGGCACACGTCGAGGCCATGAAGGCCAAGGTCGCCGAAATCATCGGCATCTCTCCTTCCCAGGTCGGTATCAAGGCCACGACCAATGAAGGGATGGACTCGATCGGGCAGGGCAAGGCCTTGGCCGTGCAGGCTATTTGCCTGATTTCTAAGGGTTTTTGAGGTTTTTAGGGGGTTATTTTGCTTCTGACTTGTCTTTTCGGCCCTAAAAGCGAAGACTTAACGACCCTTCAGTCCGAAGGGTTCCTCATGGAAAAGACCCTCATCATTCTCAAGCCCGACTGCATGGAGCGCCGCCTTTGCGGAACGGTCCTCGCTCGGTTCGAAGCCGCCGGTTTCGACATCCAGGCCAGCAAGATGACCCGTCTGACCTCGGCCCAGCTCCGTGAGCACTACGCCCACGTCGCCGACAAGCCTTTCTACCCGGAGATCGAGGCCTTCATGTCCTCCCGTCCGGTGATCGTCGCCGTCCTCGTCGGCGAGAACGTCATCTCCCGCGTCCGCGAACTCCTCGGACCGACCAATTCTAAAGTGGCCCCCAAGGGCACCATCCGTGGCGATTATGGCACCGAGATGATGCGCAATGTTTGCCACGCCTCCGATAGCCCCGCCGCGGCGGATGCTGAGGTCCGCCGTTTCTTCCGTCCTGACGAAGTTTTCGCCCCCGAGGCGAGCCGAGTCTAAGCGAAAGCATAGCAAAAATAGGCCCCGCCGTTCGCGCGGCGGGGCTTATCTGTTTGGCAGCTAAAAGAAGGGCGGCCATGTTGTCGGCATGGAGTTTCATTGCCCGGAATGCGGCCTGCCGATCGAGGTGGCCGATCTCGCTCCGGCCCAGGGCCTCGCGGTCTGCCGCTTCTGCGAGAAGTCTCATCCGCTTGCGGCGTGCCAGGCGGCCGTGCCGTATGAGCAGCGTAACATCGTGCCGGAACTGGCGGTGCCGAAAGGCGTGCGGCTCGAGGAGACGATGGACGGCTTCCGCCTGACGCTTTCGACCCGCAGCTGTATCGCGGTCTTCCTCGTGCCCTTCACCATGTTTTGGGTGGGCGGATCGGTCGGCGGTATCTACGGCACGCAGATTGCCAAGGGTGAGTTTAGTCTCTTCATGTCACTCTTCGGTATACCTTTCCTGGCTGGCTCGGTCATCCTGATCGCGATCACCGTGATGGCCGTCGCCGGCCGTTGCGTCGTCGAACTGGCCGGCGGCAAGTTCTCGATCCGCACGGGAGCCCTGGGCGTCTACCGGACCCAATCCGCCGCCTGGGATGACGTGCTTTCGTGTCGGCTCACCGAGGCGACGAGTCGGGGCCGCAGCTCCTACTCCACGACCTATCAGGTCGAAGTCACCTGCGAGGGCGACAAGACGCTCAGGATGGGTGGCACCGGGGCCGAGCGCGAGACGGTGCTGTGGCTCAGCCGCTTCCTAGCCGGCCGAATCCAGCGTGGGCGATAATTCCCCGTTGCCCTCGGGCGGGGGAATTGGGCAAAGTCGGGCCATGTTGGACCCCAAATTCCTCCGCGAAAACATCGACCTCGTCCGCAAGGGCGTCGCCCGGAAGAAGTTCCAGGTCGACCTCGACGCCGTGCTGGCCGCCGACGAAGCCCGTCGCCACGCGGTGGCCGAGTTCGAGGTCGCCCGTTCCGCGCAGAACGCCGCGAACAAGGAGATGGCCGCGATGCCGAAGGGCTCGCCGGAATTCCAGGCCAAGGTCGCCGAGATGAAGGCCGCCTCCGCCAAGGTGAAGGAACTTGAGAAGAAGGTCACCGAAGCCGAGGAACAGATGAAGTCCGTCGCGCTTTCCGTCCCGAACATCCCGCACGATTCCGTGCCCGAAGGCCGTACCGAGGCCGACAACAAGGTCATCCTCGAGTGGGGCGACCATGCGAAGCTCATCTCCCCGGCCGCCAAGCCGCACTGGGATATCACCTGGTTCAACAAGGCGATCGACTTCGAGCGCGGCGTGAAGGTCGCCGGAGCGGGCTTCCCGTTCTACGTGGGCGACATGGCCCGCCTCGTCCGCGCGCTGATCCAATACTTCCTCGAGGAGGCCGGCGCCAACGGCTACACGGAGGTCCACGCGCCTTTGCTCGTCAACGCCGCTTCGGCTACCGCGACCGGCCAGCTGCCCGACAAGGAGGGGCAGATGTATCACGCGCAGACCGATGACTTCTATCTGATCCCCACCGCCGAGGTGCCGGTCACGAACTTCTTCCGCGACGAGATCCTCGACGAGGCCTCGCTGCCCGTGAAGCGCGTCGGCTACACGCCGTGCTTCCGCCGCGAAGCCGGTAGCTGGGGTGCGCACGTGCGCGGCCTGAACCGCCTGCACCAGTTCGACAAGGTCGAGCTCGTGAAGTGGACGCACCCGGACAAGTCCTTCGAGGAACTCGAGCTGCTCCGCGGCGACGCCGAACGCCTGCTCCAGAAGCTGGATCTCCCTTACCGCGTGCTGATGATCTGCGCCGGCGACATCGGTTTCTCGCACAGCAAGCAGTACGACCTCGAAGTCTGGGCCGGCGGCCAGAAGCGCTGGCTCGAGGTCTCGAGCTGCTCCAACTTCACGGACTTCCAGGCCCGTCGCGCGGGGATACGTTTCCGCCCGAAGGACGGAAAGCCTGAGTTCGTCCACACCCTCAACGGCTCCGGCCTCGGCCTGCCGCGCGTCCTCGCCGCCATCTTGGAGAACAACCTCCAGGCTGACGGCACCGTGCGCGTGCCTGAGGCGCTCCGTCGCTGGTACGGCAAGGACACGCTGTCCTTCTGAAGCCCGCTTTGGATTGGCAGGGAGCCGGCGCGAGGTAGTCTGACCGCGTGCCGATGAGCCTGCCCAGTCCCGACGCCTTGCGTGCGGCCGCCCTGCGACTACCGCGGCTGCCGTCGGCTCCGGCCTCGTCCGGCCCCGTCGCCGTGGCGGTCTCCGGCGGCGTGGATTCGGTCTACCTGCTCTGCGCGCTCTGGGCGGACGAAACTTTGCGCCCGCGCCTGCGTGTCCTGCACTTCGATCATCGTGTGCGCGGCGAGGCTTCGGCCGAGGACGCCCGCTTTGTCGCGGCGCTGTGCGTGTCGCTCGCCGTACCGTGCGTGGTCGGGGTGAGGGAAGGGCAGGGCATGGCGTCCGAAGCGGAACTCCGCGCGAGCCGTGAGGATTTCTTCGCGCAGCAGCGCGCGTCCCTCGGATGCGACCTGGTCTGCACCGCGCACCATCTCGATGACGTCGTCGAGAACGCGCTGATGCGCCTGGCCCGTGGCGCGGGCCTCGCCGGTCTCGCCGCTCCTCGCGTGCTCCAGTCTTTCCGTGACGGCCATCGTCGTTGGCGCCCGTTGATCCAGGCGGGTATCGACAAGCGGGCCCTGCTCGCCGGTCTTCGCTCCGCCGGTATTCCCTGGCGCGAAGACGCCACCAATCTCCTGCCGATCGCGGCCCGCAACCGCGTGCGCGCCTGGCTCGCCGCCGGTGGCGTCGAGGCCATGGGTGAAGGTTATGCCCAAGGCTTTGCGCGCTCCGCGCGACTCCTCGGCGAAGCGCAGGTCGCGTTGGCGCAGTGGGCGCACGAACTCGGCTGCGTCGTCGGTCCGGATGGCGCGATGCCGGTGGCCGCGCTGCAAGGACGTCCCTCGGCCTTGGCCCAGGAATGTCTCCGCGCGTTCCTGCATGCGCATGAAGTCAAGGATCCGACCGAATCTTCCTTGGCGCCCTTGGCCGCGGCGATCGCGGCGGGTCGCGAGGCCCGTGCCGCCGTCCGTGGTCGCCTCGTGCGCGTCGCGGCCGGCATGCTGGCCATCCCGGGTGAGCCGATGGCCTACGGGGCCGCCGAACGTCGGCTCACGTGCGGGATGCCCGATGACGAGTGCGGCCTCCTTGCCGAGCTGGTCGACGTCGATGCGCCATTGTGGGCCAGTCTGTCCAAAGGCGACATTTCGCCCGGCCGGGAAGCCTATGTCGTCGCGCCGTCCGAGCCGCTCACCTGGCGCGGTCGCGTGGACGGCGATCGGTATCAGCCGCTGGGCGCGCCCGGCTCGGCCAAGCTTTCCGACCTGCTCATCAATCGCAAAATCCCTGCGGAATCGCGGGAGGCCCTTCCCGTCGTGCTGGCGGGTTCGGCGATTCTCTGGGTGCCGGGCCTGCCGCCGGCCGAATCCGCTCGGCTGAGCGGCCCGACCAAGGGGGCTCTCCGGTTGACTTGGCTTGGGCCCTGCTTAGGTTAAAACTTCTGCCCATGAGTCAAAACGACCAGCCGGATGATAATAAAAACGGCCCCCGCCTGAACACGAAACCGGTCTTCGTCTGGCTGCTCCTCATGGTGGCCATCATCGCCCTGTTCAATCTTCCGGGCGCCGCCTCCGGCAACGCCGTCCAGGTCCTCAACGTCTCTCAGGTCCTCTCCTATGCGCAGGAGAAGAAGATCAAGAACCTCACCCTCCAGCCGAACCCCACTTCGGGTTCCGAAAGCTGGGTCCGGATCTCCGGCGAGCTGGCCGTGGCCGGCGCCGAGGCCGGCGATAAGTCCCGCTTCACCGCGGACGGACGCCTCACCGAGAAGGAGTTCGAGCTGCTCCGCGCCTCCGTCGCCCGCGACGCCTTCAAGGAGATCCCCGCCCAGACCGGCTGGACGATGTTCCTCTACAACGTGCTGCCCACGCTGCTGGTCTCCGGCGTGGTGCTGTTCATGATGTATCGCTTCCTCAAGAACGCCAACCGCGGCGCGATGCAGTTCGCCAAGTCCCGCGCCCGCCTCAACGCCAACGACAAGGAGACGACCACCTTCAAGGACGTCGCCGGCTGCGACGAGGCCAAGGAAGAGGTGAAGGAGATCGTCGACTTCCTCAAAGATCCCAAGCGTTTCACCAAGATCGGCGCCAGCATCCCGAAGGGCGTCCTCATGGTCGGCCCTCCCGGCACCGGCAAGACCCTGCTCGCGCGCGCCGTCGCCGGCGAAGCGGGCGTGCCTTTCCTCAGCATCAGCGGCTCCGACTTCGTCGAGATGTTCGTCGGCGTCGGCGCGGCCCGCGTCCGCGACACCTTCGAGCAGGCCCGCAAGCTCGCCCCCTGCATCATCTTCATCGACGAGATCGACGCGGTCGGCCGCCAGCGCGGCGCCGGCGTCGGCGGCGGCAACGACGAGCGCGAGCAGACCTTGAACTCCCTGCTCGTCGAGATGGACGGCTTCGACGGCCAGGCCGGCGTCATCGTCATCGGCGCCACCAACCGTTCGGACGTCCTCGACGCCGCGTTGCTGCGCCCGGGTCGTTTCGACCGTCAGGTGTTCGTCGACCTGCCCGACCTGCGGGGCCGCGAGGCCGTGCTCGCCGTGCACGCCAAGCGTTTCCAGCTCGCTCCGTCCGTCGACCTTCAGCGCGTCGCGCGCATCACCACCGGCATGTCCGGGGCGGACCTCGCGAACCTGCTCAACGAAGGCGCCCTCCACGCCGGCCGCCGCAATCGCGAGAAGGTCGAGATGGTCGACATCGAAGAAGCGCGCGACAAGATCTCCTACGGCCGCGAACGTCGCCGCGTCATGGACGCCGTCGACCTGCGTAACACCGCCTATCACGAGGCCGGCCACGCGGTCGTGCAGGCCCTCATCGACGACGGCGCGTTGCCGCTCCACAAGGTCACCATCCTGCCGCGCGGCCGCGCCCTCGGCATGGCGATGCTGATGCCCACCAAGGAGATCCTTGGTTACACGCGCCAGCGCCTGCTCGACTACATCTGCATGGCCATGGCCGGCCGCGTCGGCGAGAAGGTCATCTCCGGCGAGATCTCCAACGGCGCCTCCAGCGACATCAAGCAGGCCACCCGCTTCGCGCGCCAGATGGTCTGCGACTGGGGCATGAGCGACCTCGGCCCGATCGCCTTCGGCGAGAATTCCGACACCGTCTTCCTCGGCCGCGAGATCTCGCGGACGCAGAACCACAGCGACGCGACCGCCCGCCGGATCGACGAGGCCATCTCGGCCATCGTCCAGGAGCAGTACGCCCGGGCCGAGAAGCTGATCGCCGACAACGCCGAAGCCCATCGCAAGATCGCCGAGGCCTTGCTGCTGCACGAGACCCTCGACGGCGTCCATGTGATGGAAATCCTCAAGACCGGCGCGATCCAGACCGCCGTGGCCGCTCCGGCGACGACCCCGGCTCAGCCGGAGGTCACACCCGCGGCCCCGTCTCCGGCCGCCGACGCCGGTCCTGGCCTGCAATCCTCCCCCAGCCCCGCTTGAGGTTTGCCCTCAGGGGGTCGGCGGGGTAGGGTAGGGCATGGTCATCGGACTCACCGGAGGCATCGGTTGCGGCAAGTCGACCGCGGCCGCCTGCTTTGCCGAGCTGGGCTTCCAGGTCGTCGATGCGGACCGGCTGGCCCGGCAGGTCTTGGAATCCCACGTCTGCGTCAGCCACCTCCGGGAGCGCTGGGGTGCCGCCTGCTTGGATGCGCAAGGGGTTCCGGATCGTAAATGGATCGGCGCGAAGGTCTTCGCCGACCCTGCGGAACGGGCCTTTCTCGAGTCGGTGACCCATCCGGAGGTCGCCCGGTTGCGGCGCGAGGCCACGGCCGATCCGAAGCATGATTACGTCGTCGAAATCCCGCTGCTTTTTGAGAAGGACCTCGCGGCGGGTTTCGCCGCGGTCGTGGTGGTCGCCTGCTCGGATGACGTGCGCCGGGCCCGCTTACGCGCCCGCGGGCTCTCCGATGACGAGATTTCCGCACGTATCGCGTCACAACTTTCTCTCGTGGAAAAGGTTAAGCGTGCCGATGCCGTGATTTGGAACGACGGGGAGCCTGTCTTCTTGCACGAGCAGGTGAGGCGTTGGGTCGGGCAGCTGAGGTCCGCGTAAATCGGCCCATCTTTGGTTAATTTGCGGTTGCGGGGATGTTCCCCCGATTTAGGGTCGTTTTCCCCGTTGTTCTCCTCTCTGAGGAGCAATCCCCCTATCCCCATTCTTCCGCTCCGGAATTCCCCACTGTGACGACCGCCGACGACTACGTCATCCAATTCATTCAGGACAAGGGGCTGGTGTCTCCGGCCGACGTGACCGAGGCCCGCGCGGCGACCGCCCCGGTACCCGATGGACAGAACCCGGATACCCTGGCCATCGCCAAGCTCGTCGAGACCGGTAAGGTCGCCTGGCCGCAGATCACCGCGGAATTGAGCAAGGAGTTCGACATGGAGGTCGTCGACGTCGCCCAGGTCTCCCCGTCCGACGACGTCCTCAAGCTCATCAGCCGCGAGCAGGCCGAAGCCCGTAACATCCTGCCGCTGCAGATGGACGGCGCCGAGCTGCTCGTCGCCATCTCCGATCCGCTCGACACCGAGACGCTCGATTCGGTCTCCCGCATCCTCAAGCTCGCGCTCAATCCTCGTCTCGCGCCCCCGGACGCCCTCAAAGAGGCCATCTCGCGTTGCTACGGCGGTGGTCCCATCGGCGGCGGCGCCTCGTATAACGACATCCTCGGCAAGGGCGACGACGGCCTGGCCGTCGAACTTCCGCAGGGCGGCGACGTCAAGGAAGACGACGCCCCCATCATCCGTTACGTCAACTCGCTCATCGTCGACGCGATCCGCCGCAAGGCTTCGGACATCCACCTCGAGCCGCTGGAGAAGCGTTTCCGCGTGCGCTTCCGCATCGACGGCGTGCTGCAGGAGATGAAGGGTCCGCCCAAGCGCCTGCAGCCTTCGATCATCTCCCGCCTCAAGCTCATGGCCGAGGTCTCCCTCGCCGAGAAGCGCATCCCGCAGGACGGACGCATCCAGGCCCGCACCGGCGGCCGCGACATCGACTTGCGCGTCTCGGTCCTGCCCACCGTCTACGGCGAATCGATCGTCATGCGAATCCTCGACAAGGAAGGCCTCAAGCTGGGCCTGCCTGAGCTGGGCTTCTTCGCCGACGACCAGGCCAAGTTCCAGGGCCTCATCTCCGGTTCCGACGGCGTCTTCCTCGTGACCGGTCCGACCGGTTCCGGCAAGTCGACCACCCTCTATTCGGCGCTGAACTACATCAACAAGCCCGACCGTAAGATCATCACCGTCGAAGATCCCGTCGAATACCAGATGGCCGGCATCAACCAGGTGCAGGTGAAGCGCGACGTCGGCATGACCTTCGCCGCCGCCCTTCGCGCCATGCTCCGTCAGGCGCCGAACATCGTGATGATCGGTGAAATCCGAGATCTGGAGACCGCTGAGATCGCGATCAACGCGGCCCTCACCGGTCACATGGTGTTCTCCACGCTCCACACCAACGACTCCGTCTCCGCCGTCACCCGTCTCGTGGATATCGGCGTCAAGCCGTTCCTCGTGTCGGCGGCCCTCCGCGGCGCCCTCGCCCAGCGCCTCGTGCGTCGCAACTGCCAGGCCTGCGCCGCGCCTTACAAGCCGACCGCGAAGGAGCTCTACTCGATCGGCATGTCCGAGCAGGATCTCGCCAACGCCACGCCCATGAAGGGCCCCGGCTGCCCCAAGTGCGGCGAGCGCGGCTACAAGGGGCGTCGCGGCGTCTTCGAACTCTTCGTCATCACCGAGGAGATCCAGGAGATGATCTACGGCGGCTCCAACCTCGTCGAACTCCGCCGCAAGGCCCGCGAGGCCGGCATGCGCACCATGCGCGAGGACGGCCAGCGCAAGGTCGCCTCCGGCATGACCACCATCGAAGAAGTCCTCGGCGCCACCGTCGCCGACGACGTGATCTGATCCGATGGCCTACGCGATGAACCAGCTGTTGGAGGCCATGCTCGAGAACGGGGCCTCGGACCTGCACATCCGCGTCGGCCGTTCCCCCAGCCTGCGCGTCAACGGCGAGCTCGTCGCGGTCGAAGGACCCGCCCTCACCGCGGCCGAGACCGAAGCCCTCGTCCTCGCCGCCGTGCCGCCGGCCCGCCGCGCGGAGCTCGACGCCGACGGCGGCTGCGATTTCGCCTTCGCCTTCCGCGACCGCACCCGCCTTCGCGCCAACGCCTTCCGCAGTCACGGCGGTTACGGCATGGTCCTGCGTCTGCTGCCTTCGGCGATGTTCACGCTCGAGCAGCTGCGCCTGCCGCTCGTCGTCAAGGACATGCTCAAGCGGGCCCGTGGCCTGATCCTCGTCACCGGCCCGACCGGTTCGGGCAAGTCCACGACGCTCGCCTCCTTGATCAACTGGATCAACGAGAACCAGCAGGGCCACATCATCACGATCGAGGATCCGATCGAATACACGCACGCGCACAAGCAGTGCCTCATCACCCAGCGCGAGGTCGGCGAGGACCTGCCATCCTTCGCCGAAGGCGTCCGCTCCGCGCTGCGCCAGGATCCCGACGTCATCCTCATCGGGGAAATGCGCGACCTCGAGACCATCGAGGCCGCCGTCACCGCCGCCGAGACGGGCCACCTCGTGCTCGGTACGCTGCACACCTCCGGGGCCACGCGGACCATCGACCGCATCATCGACGCCTTCCCGGCTTCGGCGCGTGACCAGATCCGCGCCCAGCTCTCGACCTCCCTCACCGCGGTGATCTCCCAGTGCCTGCTGCATACCACCGACGACCGCCGCGTGGCGGCCTTCGAGATCATGCTCCGCACCGACGGCGTCGCCGCCAAGATCCGCGAGGGCAAGACCTACCAGCTGCTGACCGATATCGAGACCGGCGGCGCGCGCGGCATGCGCACCCTCGACAGCGACCTGCTCTCCCTCTTCTCCCAAGGCCTCGTGACCGAAGAAGAAGTCTTCAACTACTGCCTCAATCCCGAAGCCATGCGCGAGCGCATGCGCGGCGGTTCCTCCTCCCGCTAACCCCCTTTTTCCCATGTTCGACGACCATAGTGACGTGATCCGTGATATCGCCCTCGAGGCCGGCCTCGTGACGCCTGCCCAGGCCGAAGAGGTCTGGGAATCGACCGCCACCACCGGCAAGTCCTTCGCCGACAGCCTCGTGGACGCCGGCTTCGCCGAACGCGGCGCCATCCTGCAGGCCATCGCCGACCACCTCGGTTCCCCGTATTACGCCGTCGTCCCCGTCGACCCGGGCGAGGCGCTCGTCAAGCTGCTCAAACCCGCCCAGGCCCATAAGTATGTCGTCCTCCCCGTCGCCGACGAAGCCGGTAAGCTGACCTTGCTCGCCAAGGATCCGTTCAATTCGTCCGTCATCAACGAGCTGAGCTTCATCCTGCAGCGCGAGATCGAGCTCGGCGTCGCCGACCCCGCCCAGGTCGAGGCCGGCGTGGTGCGCGTCTACGGCGAAGCCACGTCCTCCTCGATGGAAGATCTCCTCGGCGAGTTCGGCGAAGTCGACGCCGCCGCCGTCACCGACGAGGACGTCACCAAGCAGGCCAGCCAGGCTCCGATCATCCGCTTCGTCGACCTCGTCCTGCAGGAAGGCGTCAAGGCCAAGGCTTCGGATATCCACTTCGAGCCCTTCGAGCACGAGTTCCGCATCCGTCTGCGCATCGACGGCTCGCTCTACGAGATGGCCCCGCCGCCGAAGAACCTCGCCTCGGCCGTCATCGCCCGCGTCAAGGTGCTCTCGTCCCTGAACATCGCCGAGCGCCGCGTCCCGCAGGACGGTCGCATCAAGACGACCATCAGCGGCCGCCAGATCGACCTCCGCGTGTCCACGCTCCCGACGCAGTTCGGCGAGTCCGTCGTGCTCCGAATCCTCGACAAGTCCGTCGTCAACCTGAGCCTCGAGGCGCTCTCGATGCAGGACGACATCAAGGAAGGCATCCGCGGCATGGTCGGCCGACCGAACGGCATCTTCATCGTCACCGGTCCGACCGGCTCCGGCAAGACGACCACGCTTTACTCGGCCCTGAAAGAAGTGAACACCGAGGACGTCAAGATCCTCACCGCCGAAGACCCCGTCGAATACGAGGTCGAAGGCATCATGCAGGTCCCGATCAACCACCAGGTCGGCCTGACGTTCGCCGCGGCGCTGCGTTCCTTCCTCCGACAGGATCCGGACACCATCATGGTGGGCGAAATCCGCGATATCGAGACCGCCCAGATCGCCGTCCAGGCCTCGCTGACCGGCCACGTCGTGCTTTCCACGCTCCACACCAACGACGCCCCGGGCGCCGTCACCCGACTCATCGACATGGGCCTGGAGCCGTTCCTCATCTCCGCCTCGCTCGAAGGCGTGCTCGCCCAGCGACTCCTGCGCCGTATCTGCAAGACCTGCCGCACGCCCTACGAGCCGGACAAGGACGTCGTCAACATGCTCGACGTCGACGCCCTCGAGATCGCGAACAAGAAGTTCTACTACGGCAAAGGCTGCCCGGACTGCAACCGCTCCGGCTACAAGGGCCGCCAGGGCCTCTTCGAGCTGATGACGATCAACGACCAGCTCCGCGCCCTGATCACCCAGAAGGCCCCGACGCTCGTGCTCAAGCAGAAGGCCGTCGAGTCCGGCATGCGCCCGCTCCGCGAGGACGGCCTCCGTTGCATCTTCGACGGTCACACCTCGATCGAGGAAGTCCTTAAGTATACCTGAACTTCAACACCCAACCGAACCTCCCATGCCCGACTACAAGTACACCGCCATCGACCGCAACGGGGCCCAGGCCACCGGACGGATCGACGCCGCCGACGACGCGCAGGCCCGCCAGAAGCTCATGGCGAAAGGCCTCATGGTCACCACGCTCGTGGCCGACTCGGCCGGCGCCAAGCCCGCGGCGGCCGCCGCCCCGGCCAAGGCCGGCTTCTCCTTCGGTGCGAAGGTGACGCAGAACGACGTGACCGTGATGACCCGTCAGCTGGCGACCCTCATCATCGCCGGCCTGCCGCTCCTCCGCGCGCTCGAGCTGATCACCAAGCAGGAACGCAACCCCGCCTTCAAGGCCGTCCTCGCCAGCATCGCCGAGAGCGTCTCCCAAGGTAACAATCTCTCGGAAGCCCTCCAGGCCCACCCGAAGGTCTTCGACAAGCTCTTCGTCAACATGGTGCGCGCCGGCGAGGCGGGCGGCGTGCTGGACAAGGTCCTCGATCGTCTCGCGAAGTTCCGCGAAAAGGCCGAGCGCATCCAGAAGAAGGTCAAGTCCGCGATGGTCTACCCGGGCGTCGTGATGTCCGTCGCCGTCATCATCGTCTACATCCTGATGGTGAAGGTCGTGCCGTCGTTCCAGAACCTGCTGAGCAGCCAGAAGACGACCATGCCCCCGCTGACGCAGTTCGTCGTGGGCATCTCGCGGTTCCTCACCGAATTCTGGTGGGCCACCCCGATCGCCGTCTTCGGCCTCTACTTCGGTCTCAAGAGCTGGCTCGCCTCCGAAAAGGGCAAGGAACTCTTCGACAAGATGATCTTCCGCCTGCCGAAGGTCGGCACGTTCGTGCAGATCGTCTCCGTCTCCCGCTTCGCCCGCACCTTCGGCACGCTGATGGCTTCCGGCGTCCCGATCCTGCAGTCCATCACGATCACGCGCGACACGCTCGACAACGTCGTCATCGCCAAGTCGCTCGAGCGCGTCCATGACCGCGTCCGCGACGGCGAACCGCTGTCGGTGCCGCTCGAGCAGTCCGGTGTCTTCCCGCAGATGGTCACTTCGATGATCCAGGTCGGCGAAGAGACCGGCCAGCTGCCCGAGATGCTCAACCGCGTCGCCGACATCTACGACGAAGAAGTCGACAACGCCGTGACCGCGCTGACTTCCATCATCGAACCGATCCTCATCGTCTTCCTCGCCGTCGTGGTCGGCACGATCGTTCTCGCGATGTTCCTCCCGCTCATCGCGCTCATCACGAAGATGACCGGCGGCGGCTGAGCGATCCGCCCACGTACGACGAAGCCCGGTCCGCAAGGAGCCGGGCTTTTTCGTGTCCAGGGCAGGGGAGTGACCCCCTAAAAAGGAGGCGGCTTGCATACCCCTATGCAAGCCGCCTGTTTTTTACTGCTTTATCTTACTTACCCCATTGTCCCGTAGGACAAATTTAATACCTGATACCGTGCATTTAATTCCGATCGGTTCAAGTGAAATCCGCATCATTTTGGTCACTTCCGTAAGTGACTGCCCCTTAGGGCTTTGAAATTGGGTGCAGGGGTAGGATTTGAACCTACGACCTTCAGGTTATGAGCCTGACGAGCTAACCGGGCTGCTCCACCCTGCAATCAGTGGAAGGCGAAGCAGAATGGCACGCAGGCCTGTCCGCAAGCCATTTCTTGGGCGAGTTATCAGCCCGCTGGCCGCCCAAAAAGGGTTGAAGCAGGCGGGGCAGGGGAGATGATTATCTACCCCCTTTAACGATGAGCGAAGAAACCCCTACGCCGCCCCCCGGCGATGTCCCCCCGGTCCCCGTCAAAGAGATCGAGACCGACGAGATCCTGGGCACCAAGCGCGCCAAGAAGTCTTTCTGGCAGCGCATCGGCGCCAGCGGTCTCTCGGTGTCGATCGCCTTCCACGCCTTGCTCATCTTCATCGCGGCCGCCTTCGTGGTCTCGACCGTCACGGATAACGCCAAGAAGGACCCCAACCAGTTCGCCACCGGCGCGGGCGGCGGTTCCGGCGGCGAGCGCGTCAAGAACACCCAGCACAAGATCAAGCCGAAGAACGTCAAGTCGCTGGCCAAGACGACCACCCGCATCACTTCCAAGAGCGCTTCCGCTTCCATCGCCCTCCCCGACATGCCGAACTCGGCGTCGGCTTCTTCGATGATCTCCGGCGCGATGGCCGGCGGTTCCTCCAAGGGCTTCGGCGGCGGCTCCGGCGGCGGCATCGGCACCGGCCGCGGCATGGGCTCCGGCGGCGGCAAGAACTTCGTCGCGAAGCCGGTCATGGGCGCGAACATCTTCTCCCAGCGCCTGGCGGTCTATTTCGACGCCTCAGCCTCCATGCTTCCTTACCTTGAGCGCGTCGAGGCCGAGATCCGCGACAAGTTCCCGGACGCCGACGTCTATCTGAGCAATGGCGTGTTCATCGACGTGCATGACAATGAGATCGTCGGCGGCGACAAGTTCAAGGGGACGCCTTACCTCAACCGCGCCACCGGCGGCGGTTCCAAGAAGAACGCCAAGGGCGAGCTCGTGCCGACGGAGACCAACGTGAACAAGCTCACGACCCAAGGCCGCGCCATCTACAAGAAGTACGCCGATAACTTCAAGAAAGGCTCCGTGGGCGGCTGGATCGACATCCTCAAGGATGACCGAACCTACGACGCGCTGATCATCTTCTCTGACTTCCAGGACGGCGTCCGCCAGATCCGCACCAAGGCGATCGGCAACGTCGCCGCCTACAAGCCGGACAAGGGCATGCGCGCCGACCCGCCCGTGGTCTTCTCCGACCGCACCAACCAAGGCGGAGGTTTCGCCCGTTCCGTGACCCTCATCGCCAGCGGCGGCGGTTCCGGCCAGAACGTCGTGCAGTGCAAAGATACTTCCGGGCTCATCGTCGGCATGGTGGCCCTCGGTTCCGGCATCCCGCCCGGCACCACGGTGACCGAAATCAAGGAGAACGTGAGCTTCACGATCAGCAAGCCGCTCACGGCCCTCGCCAACGGACGCATCACCTGCAACAATGGCGGCGACAAGCGTTTCCCCGAAGAACGTAAGTGGGAGGACGAATGGGAGAAGGCCTTCGCCGGCGCCCGCGAGAACAAGGGCCCCCGTCTCTACCTGATCAGCACTTCGCGCGCTTATGGCAACAAGCCGGGCACGATCTTCCAGCGTTGCGTGTCGGCCTCCGAAGGCGGCGCCATCATGGTGAAGTTCGGCAACGGCAAGAAGGGCACGAACACCCTCAACGACCTGCACAACTACGACGACCTTTACGTCGGCATGCCCGTCAGCGGCCGCGGTATCCCCGACGGCGCCACCCTCACGGCGATGCCGACTTTCAAGAACATCGTCGACCCCGAGGATCCGGAGAAGAAGCGCATGAAGCGCGTCATCGACAAGCAGCTGACACTCTCCGCTCCGCTCACCGAAGACTCACTCAGCGCGGTCTACGCTTTCGTCCCGCTCATCCAGGCCGTCGGCACCCTCGCCAAGGACTCGAAGACGATCGAAGACGTCTCCGGCTCGATCGACCTGCGTTCGGGCATGCTCATCCAGGACAACCGCTTCCCGGTCGGCACCAAGGTGGTCTCGGTGACTCCGGATAAGAAATCGCCTGGCTTCTTCACTGTCGAGATGTCCGCTCCGGCCACGGCGGCAGGCGCCAACAGCGTCCTGCGTTTCCGTCCCGCCGGTTCCGGCGCGGGCAGCAACCGCGGCGGCGCTCCGACCCGCTAAGGAAGCTTTCGTCGGTCTCCGCTCCTCGCGTCCTCCGGGTCGACGAGGGGCGTTTGTTTGGCGGGGTTCCGGACGTTGGGCCCGACTGAGGACTTCGCCTTAAGGAAGGTTTTGTTGCTGTCTTCATCGGGATTTCGTCTAGGATTGTTTGACCCCAATGAGCCCCTCTCGTCTGATCACGACCGTCGTCCTGGCCCTGCTGTCCGCCTTCGCCCACGCGGCCAAGGTCGGCGAGCTTCCTGCGGCGACCTCGACTTCCGCCCCGCGCATCGCGGTCTACCTGGATTGCTCGAACTCGATGGCGCCCTACCTTTCCGCGGTCGAGGCCGAGGTCCGCAAGCAGTTTCCCGACGCCGACGTCTTCAGCGTTCCGCACATCAAGGTCTGGGTCGACGGCACCGTCGTCCGTGGCGGCGCGACCTCGGTCCTCGCGCATCGGCCTCCGGCGACAGGTCCGCGCGTCTCCGTCGATGCGAGCCGGATGACGCCGGTCGGTCGCGAACTGCTCACCCGTTATGCCGGTAATTTCGAGACCGGTTCCGTCGGCGCCTGGGCAGATATTCTCCGCCGTGAGAAACGTTATGACGCGTTGGTGATCTTCTCTGATTTCAACGACCAAGTGCTCCAGACACGCTCCGGTGCCGGCGCCGTGTACCTCGATACCGCCGCCCAGCGTACCCTACCTGAGGCGCACATCCTCGACACGCGCACCGTTGCCGAGAAGGTCTGGGAGGATTCCTGGATCGGTTCCTTCGAGCTCGCACGCTCCGGCAAAGGTCCCGCCCTCTACCTGTTCTCCACCCGTCATCCGGCGACGCGCGTGCTGCAGAAGTGCGCCGAAGTCTCGGGAGGAAAATTTACGCTGGTTGACTGGCTCCGCCCGGACGGCCCGCAGCGTCCGGGTAACTGAGGTCCGTTCCTGAGGACTTCGCCGGGGCGAAGACTCGGGGATGGATGACGGGGCTCTCCCTTGAGTCCGACGTTGGCCCGCTAACCTGCGGGCCATGTCTTTGGCCGATCCTCTCGTGGCTTCTCGCCCGCGCCCGCGCGCCTGGCGCAGCCTGGCTTCATCGCTGCTCTTCCATGGCCTGCTCGTGGTGCTGGCCTGCTGGGTCGTCCTGCGCACGCCGACCCGCCCGCCGCCGGCGAAGGAGTTCGTCGCGCATGCCGTCGCCGGCGGGAGATCCGGAGCGCCGGCCTCCGTCCATCCGGTGCAGCGGAAGCCCAAGGTCGTGGTACCCGCGAAGCGGCTCGTCTCGAAGTCCGCGACCGCGACGTTGGCGCTGCCGCCGATGAAGTCGATGACGCCCGAGGCCGGCCTGGCCGGGCTGACCGCCGGACAAGGGAAGGGCGGCTTCGGCCGAGGTCGCGGCTCCTTCGGCGGTAATGGTCTGGGCGCGGGGCTGGGTAACCGCGCCGGCTTCGTCGGCCGTCCGGTCATGGGCGCGTTCATTCGTGCCCAACGCGTGGCGGTGTATCTCGATTGCTCGGGTTCGATGCGCAGCTATCTCCCGCGGGTCGAAGCCGAGATCCGGAAGCAGTTTCCCGACGCCGATGTTTTCCGTTTCGACGGCGCCCGCGTGGTCGGGCTGGGCGACAAGGTTGTCCACGGCCGCGGCTTCCACGGTCCGGCGCCTCGCCTGCGCGAAGGGCCGACGCAGACGGCGGTCGAGACCCTGACGCCCGCGGGACGCTTGGTGCAGGCGAAGGTCCGCACGGCCTGCGAGAAGGGTTCGCTGGGCGCTTGGATGGATCGGCTCTTGGCCGAGCCCTATGATGCCTTGGTGGTGTTCTCGGACTTCCAGG
>CANKZO010000034.1 GCA_947488485.1 Opitutia bacterium
GGCCGGGGCGGGATCACCGACTTTGAGGCCGGCGGCGGACAGGGTGGCCGAGAGCAGCAGCAGGAGCAGGGCGCGCATGGGGATGAAGGATTAATAGGGGAAGGGCGGGGGGAGGCAAGAAGGCGGATGACAGATGGCGGAGGACTGAGTTGAGGGCTGCGTTGAGGACTGAATGGAGGGCTGAATGGATGAACGTAGATACAGGTGGCGGGTGGCAGCCCCGGGTGGCGGGTGGCGGGTGGGAGCAGCGCTCAAGGGGGAACCGGATGGTTGGATGGGGTGCCTGCGGTAGGGTCAGCACTGCGTGCTGACCTAGCCCATTCGCCGGAGGGCGAAAGCGGATGCATGCTAGGTCGTGACGCGGTCCCGACCCTACCCCAAGGCAACTAGGTCAGCACGCAGTGCTGACCCTACCTCGCGGCAGTTTTCCCAACCGTTAACCGCCAACCGCCTACTTCTTCGCCGGGGCGGCGGGTTCGGCGGCCTTGGCTTCGGCGATGAAGCCGCGGATCTTTTCGTCCGAGAGCGAGGCCGGGTGGCCGATGTAAGCGACCTTACCGCCGGCGACCACGAAGCTGCACGGGATGCCGTTCTGGCCGGCGGCGTCCATCCAAGCCTTACCCATCGCGCCGTTGGTATCCTTGGCGACGGTGTAATCCATCTGCTTGGTGTTCTTGCGGACATACGCGTCGGCGGCTTCGACGCCCGAAGAGACGTGGATGCTGATCACCTGCACGCCGTCGGGCTTGAGCTTGGCCTGCAGTTCCGCGAGGTGCGGGATCGAGGCGACGCAAGGCGGGCACCAGGTCGCCCAGAATTCGATGACGTAGGTCTTCTTCGGGTCGAGGGACGAGACGCGATCGCCCTTGATCCAGCCCGAGGGAAGTTTCGTCGGGGCTTTGTCGCCGACGCTGAGCGTCGGTCCTTTCGGCGCGGCGAAACCGAGGGTGGCCAGGAGCAGGAGGAGGAGGGTGGGGAGGCGCATGGGAGGAGATTGAGGGGGAGAGGGGTGGGAGGCAAGAGGGCGGTAGGGACAGCACCACGTGCTGTCCTAGGTGCAAAAGTGCAAATCGGCCTATGGCCTGTGCAAAGGTGCAAAAGTGGATGCAAGTTTCAGGTGGCGGGTGGCGGCCCCGGGTGGCAGGTGGCGGGATTGGAGGCGCTCAAGGGGAAACCGGAGACCGGATAGAATGCTGCGGAGAATTTATTTTCAGGTCCCAGGTCTCGGCCGTCGGGCATCAGGTTCAGGTGTTCAGGTTCGGGTACAGGTCCCGGGCATGCTTTCCGCACCCGTGCCCGCAACTGCACGTGCACCTGTAGCCGAGACCTGAGACCCGAAGTTATGCCACCCCAGCTAATCATCCGGTTTCCGGTCTCCCTTTGAGTTTATCGATATAAATAAAAAACCCCGACGGGGTCGGGGTTTTGAGGGGGCTGAGTTTTAGTTCAGGCTTTCGCGGCGTTGAACTTCGAGCGGATGGCTTCGACGACGGCCGGGTCGGCCAGGGTCGAGACATTGCCGAGTTCGCGGCCTTCGGAGATATCGCGCAGGAGGCGGCGCATGATCTTACCCGAGCGGGTCTTCGGCAGGTCAGGCACGAACACGATGCGTTCCGGGCGGGCGAACTTACCGATCTTCGCGTCGACCATGCCGTTGAGCTTCTTGGCGAGCTCAGCTTCGTTCACCGTCTTCGCCGCGGCGGACTTCAGGATGACGAAGGCCATGAGGCCCTGGCCCTTGAGGTCGTGCTTCACGCCGATGACCGCGGACTCGGCGACCGCCGCGTCCTCGATGAAGATCGCTTCCAGCTCGGCCGTGCCGATGCGGTGGCCGGAGACATTGACCACGTCGTCGACGCGTCCGGTGATCCAGAGATAGCCGTCCTTGTCGCGGATGGCGCCGTCGCCCGGGAAGTAATACTTGCCGCCCCAGCGGTTCCAATAGGTGTCCACGTAGCGCTGTTCGTCGCCGAAGATGCCCTGCGTGATGCCGGGCCAGGGCTTGCGGATGGCGAGGATGCCGTGGTCGGTCTCGTTGCCGTTCTCGTCGAGGACGGCGGCGTCGACGCCGAAGAACGGCAGCGTGGCCGAGCCGGGCTTCGTGGGCGTGCAGCCGGGCATCGGGGTGATCATGTGGCCGCCGGTCTCGGTCTGCCACCACGTGTCGACGATCGGGCAGCGCTCGGCGCCGATGTTACGATGATACCAGAGCCAGGCTTCCGGATTGATCGGTTCGCCGACGGAGCCGAGGAGGCGCAGCGAGGAGAGGTCGTGCTTCTTCACCCACTCGTCGCCCCACTTCATGAAAGCGCGGATGGCGGTCGGAGCCGTGTAGAAGACCGTGACCTTGTGGTCCTGGATGATCTTCCAGAAGCGGCCGAAGTCGGGCGCGTCGGGCGCGCCTTCATACATCAGCACCGACGAGCCGTTGAGGAGCGGGCCGTAGACCACGTAGGTGTGGCCCGTGACCCAGCCCACGTCGGCCGTGCACCAGAAGAGGTCGTCGCCGCGGAGGTCGAAGACATACTTGTTGGTCGAGTAGGCGTGGACCATGTAGCCGCCCACGCTGTGCATGATGCCCTTGGGCTTGCCGGTGGAGCCGGAAGTGTAGAGCAGGAAGAGCATCTCGTTGGCCTCCTGCTGGACCGCTTCGCACTGGTCGGTGACCTTGGCGGCGGCCTCGTGATACCAGACGTCGCGGCCGGCCTGCATGACGCAGCCCGCGTCGGGCTTGCCCGGGTGACGCTGGAGCACGAGCACGTGGGCGCAGGTCGGGCAGTCCTTCACGCCTTCGTCGACCGTCTGCTTGAGCGGCAGGAATTTCCCGCGGCGGTAGCCGCCGTCCATCGTGATGACCGCCTTCGACTTCGCGTCATTGACGCGGTCGCGGATGGATTCGGCCGAGAAGCCGCCGAACACGACGGAGTGGACGATGCCCAGGCGGGCGCAGGCGAGGACCGCCATCGCGAGCTCGGGTACCATCGGCATGTAGATCGCGACCGTGTCGCCGCGCTCCAGGCCCATGCCCTTGAGCACGTTCGAGAAGCGGCTGACCTCGGAGAGCAGCTGGCGGTAGGTGATGCGGCGGACCTCGGCGGCCTTGCCGTCGGCGGTGGGCTCGCCTTCGTAGACGATCGCGACCTTGTCGCCGAGGCCCTTGGCGACCTGCGCGTCGAGGCAGTTGTAGGCGACGTTGGTCTTGCCGTCCACGAACCAGCGGAAGAACGGCTTCTTGGATTCGTCGACCACCTTCGTCCACGGCTGGAACCAGGTCAGCTCCTTGGCTTCGTCGGCCCAGAAGCCATCGGGGTCTTGGATCGAGCGCTGGTAGAGGGCTTGATAGCCGTCCATGCCCTTGACGCGGGCCTTGGCGACGAACGCGGCGCTCGGCGGGAAGATCTGCTCGTTGGAGCCGAAGCCTTCGGCGCTGGCCTTCTTGACGTCGTCGATTTCTTCGTTGGCGTCGGAGTTCTGGGGGGTGTTGGCCATGTTATTTACGTTTGGAGCGAAGGATCAGATAGATGGAGAAAGCCACCAGGATGGCGAGCGTCAGGACGAGCCAAGGGGTGTCGGCGATGTCCGGGGTGCCGGGGGATTGGTCCGCGAGGAAGGCCATGGGGTGACGGGGTAGGAATAAGAACCTCGCCGGTCGCCGGAGGGCAACCAAAACGCGGGGTCGATAGCGAGTTTGACCCCAGGTCAGGGCGTTGGTTCGCCTCAGAGTTCGGCCACCAGCTCCGCGAACCCGTCGACGATCCGGACGTCCAGCCCCTCGAGGCGCGCCCGGTGCTGGTGGCCGTGGGCGGTCAGGACGCAGTCGACGCCCATGGCGGCGGCGGCTTCGGCGTCGTGGGCCGTATCCCCGAAATAGATCACGTCTTCCGGGCGCACGTCCAGGTCGGCCAGGTGCCGGCGGGCGCGGTCCTCCTTGCTGCCGGCGTGGATGTCGTCCCCACCGCAGGCTTTGCGGAAGCGGCCGTCGAGTCCGTAGTGCGCGAGGGTGTCCGTGAGCAGCGTGCGCTCGTAGGCCGAGAGCACCGAGTGCGTGAGTCCCGCGGCGCTGAGTCCGGCGAGGAGCGTCTCGGCGTGGTCGTGCAGGCGGCACTCCGTCTTCCGGGCTTCATAGGCGGCCATGAAGCGGACGGACATCGCGCGGAAGGAGGCTTCGTCGGGCGTGAAGCCGATGGCCTGATAGACCTTGATGACCGGGAATTGGAAGATCTCGCGGTAGCGCACCGGATCGACGGGCGGATGGCCGTCTTCGGTGAGCAGGCGGTTGAGGGACGCGCAGCACAGCCACGTGTCATCGAGGAGCGTGCCGTTCCAATCCCAGACCGCGTGGCGGTAGTCGGTCAGCTTCTTACGCATGTCCGGGCACGAGGCTGAAGGCCTCCACGTCGACGCCGGCAGAGCAATGGGCGAAGTCTGGGGCGCGGCCCGCGAGCGGGAAGCCGTCCCACTCCACCGGCTGTTCGCTCCAGGTGGTCAGCTGGGCGAGGCTGAGTTCGTAAGGCGCGTGGTGGACCTGGCCGCGGAGCAGACGGCCGCCGCGGACGGAGAAGAAGTTATAGCGTTCCGCCAGGTGGAAGAGGCGCGTGCCGGGCGCGGCGGGCGCGGGCGGCGTCAGGGCCTTCCAGGCATAGCGGGCGGCGTGCGCGAAGCCCTCGCGTTGGCAGTCCATCGTCCAGCGTTCGCCGAAGGCGCGATGCGTCAGGTCCGCGTGTTCGTAGGGTAGGCCGAAGAAAGTCCGGGCGATGCGCACGGCCGGCCCGCGGTCGCAGTCCAGCGACAGGAACCACACGCCCGGTTCGCCGGAGGCGTCGCGCACGTAGACGCGGACGTTCAGTTCGTTGAAGTGGGAGAGCCAGGGCAGGGCGGGCAGGCCTTCGGGGCGGACGCCGAGCATACGGAAGCCGACGATGCCCAGGTGAGTCTCGCCCTCGAAGAGGTCGGGCGTCAGGCCGGGCGGCAGGATCCGGGCGACGGCCGCGGGATCGCAGCGCCAATGCAGGAAGAAGAGCTGGTCCCAGCGCTGACGCAGCAACGCGCGGCGGTCCGGGCGGCGGCGCGCGGCGAGCAGGCGTTGGGTGGCTTCATCCATCGCGTCACCATCCCGCACGGTCGCCGTCGCGTCAAGCGGGCGGACTTATTTTCCTGTCGCGAAGGGCGGGAGGGACAGGTCGACCTGGTAGAGCACCTGATTGTAGTCCCAGCGCGGCGTCGGCTGCCGGTTGCCGGAAAACGTCGTCGTGTAGGTGCCTTCGAAGTGGATCACCGGGGAGTCGGCGCGGAAGAACTCCGGGTGCAGGACCGGGTTGTAGAAAGTATAGTCGTCGTGCGAGAGCAGCTTGCGGGCGTTGACCCAGGGGCCGAAAGGCTCCGTCGATTCCGCCAGCCAGATTTCGCCGAGCGCCGACGGGCGGCCTCCCTGCTGCGTGAAGACCGCGAGCCACTTGCGACTCCAGGGATGCCAGGCCATGTGGCCCTTGTGCGCGACGACCTTTTCGCCGGCCGGGGTGGTGGCGCCGACGGCGGGTTGGAGCGCTTTCCATTTCTCCGGGTTCTTCCAGCCTTCGTAAGTGGCGGGCGTCCGGAGCATCGGGAACGGGTCGCAGAACAGGATCCATTTACGGCCGAGCGGGTCGGTCCAGGGGACCGCATGGCCGGCCGGCATCGGGGGCGCCGTCGGACGGGTCGTGTCTGCGGTCCAGACCGTATCAAGCGCGCGGAAGATTTCTTCGTGAGGGTCCCATTCCACGAGGTCCCATCGGTAGGCGCGCATCTCGCCTTTGATCTTCACGGCGGCGGCGACCAGATGGGGCGCGCCTTTGGCGTCGGGCAGCGTCACCGCCCCCCAGAGCCAGGTCGGTCCGTCGCCGCTTAGTTTCGCGACACCGCGAGGACGGGATTCGGCCGGGGCAGGCCGGCGATCCGTCACATAAGCGTAGGGCGGACGCAGTGGCGGCTTGGCCGGCGGCTGGAACTTCTCGGTCATCGCCGCGGAGACGTTGAAGACGCCCAGCGGGTAGTGCGGAAGATTCGTGTCGCCCCAGAACCAATGCAGCCGCCCGCCGAACTCCGCGGTCACCACGCTGTCGGAACCGAGCACGCCGCTCTCCTTCCAGTCGAGTTGTTCGCCCAGCTTCTGGGACTCGACGAAGAGTCCGGCACCGGTCAGACGGCCTAGGCGGCGGGCGAGGATCGAACGTTCGACCGTGACGCGGAGCGTCTTGCCTGGCGCGGGAGTCAGGCGAACCCCCTTATAGCCGAACCCATCGGCCTTCACGCCGTAGCCGTGGCCGATGACCGTGAACCACGTCTCGCGGCCCATCAGTTCGGGCAGGTCGCAGGCGATCAGCCCGGCGTTGTCGGAGACGAAGCGAACGCCGTGCACCGTGCGAAGTTCGACGCCCGGGACGGGCCACCCGTCGCCTTGTTCGACGACCTCGATGCGGCAAGGTTGGGCCGCGCAGACCGAAGTCGCGACGCCCAGCAGGCCGACGAGCCAAGAGGTGAGCCGCATGCGCGGAGTCTCGCCGAAATCAGCCTCGGTTCAAGCCTGCGGAGGGCTTTTCGCTTGGAGCGGGAGCCGTCCGGGCTTACCTCTGGGACATGCTTCCGGAAGCGCGTCAGAAAGAGCTCAAGGCCTTCGCCGGGAAACTCGCGGACATCGCCCGCGCGGTCCTGCTCGCGGCCCACGCGCGCGTCGAGACCGAGGTCGAGATCAAGCCCGACGGCACGCCCGTGACCGTCGCCGACAAGGAAGCCGAACGCCAGATGCGCGCGGCCATCAAGGCGGCTTACCCGGATCACGGCATCCTGGGCGAAGAGTTCGGCCCTGAGAATGTCGACGCCGAGTACTGCTGGGTCCTTGATCCCATCGACGGCACCAAGTCGTTCCTCTCCCGCGTCCCGCTTTACGTCACCCTCATCGGCCTGCGCTACGAAGGTAAGCCCGTGCTCGGTCTCATCGACCAGCCCGTCCTCGGCGAGCGCATCATCGGTGACAACCTTACGTGCGAACTGAACGGCCGCCCCGTGCGGGTCGCCGAAGCGGACATGAAGGACGCCATCGTCGTCTCCACCGACCTTGATAACATCCGCCGCCTGCATCGCGACGTCCGCTGGAACCGTCTCGCCGACAGCGTCGCGCATGTGCGCACGTGGGGTGACGGCTACGGCCATCTCCTCGTCGCGGCGGGCCGTGCGCACGTCGTCGCGGATCCGATCATGAATCCGTGGGACCTCGTACCCGTGCTGCCCGTCCTGCGCGGGGCTGGCGCGGTCGTGACCTCCTGGGAAGGCGGCGATCCCGTCAAAGCCGGCAATATCATCGCGGCGGCGCCGAAGCTACACGCCGAGGTCATGCGGACTTTGCGCGACTGAGCGCGCCCATGGCCGTCCCGTCTGCCAAGCCCGGACCTAGGCCTACGCGCCGGGCGTTCCTCGGCTTACTCGCCGTGGGTGGCGCCGGCCTCGCGTCGGCGACCTACGCGCGTTATCTTGAGCCGGACTGGCTGGACGTCGCCGAGGTCACGCTTGACCCGTTGCGGTTCCCCGCGCCGCGGGGCTTGCGCATCCTGCATCTCTCCGATCTGCATTTCGGACCGCACGTACCCCTGGCGCTCATCGAACGCGCCGTGACGCTCGGGCTCGCGCAGCGCCCCGACCTCATCGCCCTCACCGGCGATTTCGTCACCGGACGGCTGCGGGAGACCGCGGCTTATGCCGCCGTCCTGCGCCGGCTGGCCGCCGTCGCGCCCACGTTCGCCTGTCTTGGCAATCACGACGCCATCGTCGCGACCGGTCCCGTCGGTGAGGTCGCCCGCACCGCGGCGGTGGTGCGCCTCCTGCGCGAGGCCCGCGCTGACGTCCTCATCAACGAGACGCGCGAAGTCGCCGTGCGCGGCGGGCGCATCCGCGTCTCCGGGCTCGGCGATTTGTGGACCGGGCAGAACCACCCCGCGCGCTGCCTGACGCCGACCCGCGGCCCGGGTCGCGAACCGCTGGCGCATGTGCTGCTGAACCATAACCCGGACGCGCGCCTCGCGGCGATGCCGTATCACTGGGATCTCATGCTCTGCGGGCACACCCATGGCGGCCAGCTCGGCGTGCCCGGGGTCGCGGAGTGGTTGGCGCCCGTGAGCGACAAGTCGCACATCGAGGGCCTGCGCGAGCGGTCCGGCCGCCTGATCCATATCACGCGCGGCGTCGGCAGTCTCTACGGCGTGCGGCTGTTCTGCCGTCCGCAGGTGAGCCTGCTCGTCGTCGGCTGAGCGCGGCTCAGAGCCGGATCTTCAGCGAGCGACCATGGGCGTCGAGGTTCTCCATGCGGGAGAACGCGTCGACCACCGCGGCCGCCTTCTTGAGCGAGGCCGGGGAGTAATGCACCAGGCTCGTGCGGCGAAGGAAGTCGGCCACGCGCAGGCCGCTGAAGAAGCGACCCGTGCCACCGGTCGGAAGCGTGTGGCTCGGGCCCGCGGTGAAGTCGCCGAGCACCGTGGGCGTGTGGTGGCCGAGGAGGATGGCGCCGGCGGTGGTGATGCGGGCGGACAGCGCCTTCAGCTTGGCCGGGGCGACCATCAGTTCGAGGTGTTCCGGGGCGACGAGGTTGGCCGCTTCGGCCGCGTCCTCGATCTTCGGGACCAGGATGGCGCAGACCTTGGCGTCGAGCGCCTTGCGGATCTTCTCGCCGTGCGTGAGCGTGGCGGACTGTCTGCGGGCGGCGGCGAGGCACTGCTTCGCGAACGCTTCGCTTTCCGTGACCAGGTAGAGCTTCTCCTTGCCGCTGCCGTGTTCGGCCTGGGCGCAGAGGTCGGCCGCGACCCACTCCGGGTCAGCGGTGCGGTCGGCGATGATCATCACTTCGCTCGGGCCCGGGAGGAGGTCGACGCCGACGAGACCAAAGACCTGACGCTTCGCTTCGGTCACGAACGTGTTGCCCGGGCCGAAGATCTTGTCGACCGGCGCGATCGTGCGCGTGCCGAGGGCCATCGCCGCGACCGCCTGGGCGCCGCCGACCGCGTAGACTTCGTGGACGCCGCAGAGGTAGAGCGCGGCGAGGATGTCGGGGTTGATCTTGCCGTCCGGTCCGGGCGGCGTGCAGGCGCAGAGTTCGGGGACGCCGGCGACCTTGGCGGGCAGCGCGGTCATCAGCACCGTCGAGACGAGCGGCACCTGGCCGCCGGGGATGTAGAGGCCGCAGCGGCGGATCGCGTGGTGGCGTTCGCCCACCGTGGCGCCGTGCGGGTTCGGCGCCGTCCAGCCTTTCGGCAGCGTGCGCGCGTGGAAGGCCGTGACGCACTTCGCCGCTTCGTCGAACGCTTTCTTCTTCGCGGGGGCGAAACCGGCGGCCGCGCGGCGGAGTTCGGCGAGCGGGATGCGTTGGCGCGCGGCGGTGAGCTTGGCGCGGTCGAACTTCGCCGTGTAGGCGAGCACCGCGGCGTCACCGCGGCGTTTCACGTCGGCGATGATGCCGGCGACCGCGTCGCGGACGTCGGGGGAGGCTTCGCCCGTACCGACGAAGGCGCCGAGTTGGGCGCGGAAGTCCTTGGCGCGGAGACGGAGGAAGGTCATGGGCTCAGAAGGAAGGGAAATCGAAAAGCCCCGGGGTCAAGGCGGGGTTCACTTGAATCGGGCCGTAGGTCACCTCGCCGGAATTGCGACCTTCGATGGTCACGGACTCCTTGGCGGCGAAGCGCAGGCCGGCGACCTCGACGAAGGACTCGACCTTCTGGCGGATCAGTTCGCGGTTGGGGGTGAGCTGGTCGGAGGCCACGAGGGCGAAGGTGCGCGCGTCGAAATGGCGGGTGATGCGGAAGCCGCTGGCGTAGACGTAATGGACGGCGTGGGTGGCGCGGCCGTCGACTTCCGTCAGGCCTTTATATTCGGCCGTCCCGTCGGCGGGCACCGCGAAGAAAGCCAGGTCATCGCGGGCCATGTCCTGCAGTTTGCGGAACTCCTCGTAGGCGACCGGGCGGATCACCTTGGGGGCGAGCGGATCGGTCTGTCGGGTGGTCCAGCCCTCGAGGCGACCGGCGCAGATGACGAGATTGGCCTTCGGCTCTTCGGTGACCGAAAGCTGATGGCGGTAGCCGGGGGCCGCGAGCGTGAGCGTCATCCGGCCCAGGGATTTCCCCTTCTCATCGAGCGAGGTGAATTCCATCCGCAGGGTGCGGAGCTTGGTCAGGGCGGCGGGGTCGACGGCCGCGGCGCCGCGAGCCTTGGCGATGACGGTCTCCAGGTTCAGCGGCTGGTCGGCGGCAAGCCCGCCCGTCGCGGCGAGCAGCAGCGTCGTCAGCAGCACGGAGAATCGGCGGAACAAGGCCATGGATGGGCGATGTTGGGCGAGGGTGCCTGCTTGGCAAGCATCGGAAGGGCGGCGCCGCCGCGCCCGATGAGCTCAGCGTTCGCCCGTAGCCTTGAGCAATCCCGCCACGTCGCAGCGGCCTTCATACAAGGCTTTGCCGACGATGGCGCCGACGAGATTCGGGTAGGCCTTGGCCATCTCCGCGAGGCGGGCGACGTCGTCCGTGCCGGACACGCCGCCGGAGGCGATCACGCCGCAGGGGCAGGCCTTGAGCACCGCTTCGAGGGATTTCCAATTCGGGCCCGTGAGCATGCCGTCCGTGGCGATGTCGGTATAGATCACCGTCGAGACGCCGAGCTCCCCGGCTTCCTTGGCGAACTCCGTGGCCTTGAGCGCCGTGACGGCCGTCCAGCCTTTGACGGCCACGAGGCCGTCCTTGGCGTCGATGCCGACCGCGAGGCGCGGGCCGTGGGCCTTGGCCATCTCGCGGAGGAAAGCGGGGTCGGTCGCGGCGCGCGTGCCGATCACGACGCGGCTCGCGCCGGCGGCGTAGGCGGCTTCGGCCGTCGCGCGGTCGCGCATGCCGCCGCCGAACTGGATCTTCGGACCGAGCGCGGCGATGCGCTGCAGGATCGGAAGGTTGAGCGGGGCGCCGCCGAAGGCGCCGTCGAGGTCGACGACGTGGATCCAGGCCGCGCCGGCCTGGGCGAAGACGAGGGCCGGTTCGACCGGGTCCTTGTAATAGTCGGTGCGGGCGTCGTCGCGGCCTTGGCTGAGGCGGACGCAGCGACCGCCGCGGATATCGATGGCCGGATAGGCGAGCATGGAGGTCAGGAAGCTTTCTTCTTCGGCGCCGCGACCGTCACGGGCTGTTCGCCGCGGATGGCCTCGGGCGTCACCGTGAACTTCGAGCCGGCGGCGGCTTCGGGCAGCGCATACATCGTGTCGAGCAGCACGCCTTCGAGCACGGAGCGGAGGCCGCGGGCGCCGGTGCCGAGGGCCAGCGCCTTGTCGGCGGCGGCCTCGAGCGCTTCGCGGGTGAATTCAAGGGACATGCCCGAGAGGGCGAAGAGCTTGCGATACTGCTTCGTCGCGGCGTTACGCGGTTCGGTCAGGATGCGGATGAGCGCCTCGCGGTCGAGCGGCTCCAGGACGGAGATGACCGGCAGACGGCCCACGAACTCCGGGATCATCCCGAAGGAGAACAGGTCTTCCGGCTGGAGACCGGCGACGATCTGTTCGGCCGAGAGGGAAGGGGCGTCGTTACGCGGAGGGACGAAGCCGAGGGACTTCGCGCCGCCGCGGCGGGCGATGATGCGGTCGAGGCCCGCGAAGGCGCCGCCGCAGATGAAGAGGATGTCCGCCGTGTCGACGCGGATGCACTGCTGCTCCGGGTGCTTGCGGCCGCCGGCGGGCGGGACGTTGCAGACCGTGCCCTCGAGGAGCTTCAGGAGCGCCTGCTGGACGCCTTCGCCCGAGACATCGCGGGTGATCGAGGCCGAGTCGGACTTGCGGCCGATCTTGTCGATCTCGTCGATGAAGACGATGCCGCGCTGGGCGCGTTCGACGTCCATGTCGGCCGACTGCAGGAGGCGAAGGATGACCGTCTCGACGTCGTCGCCGACGTAGCCGGCTTCGGTGAGCGTCGTGGCGTCGGCGATGGCGAACGGCACGTCGAGCATGCGCGCCAGGGAGCGGGCGAGGAGCGTCTTGCCCGTGCCCGTCGGACCGATCAGCAGCACGTTGCTCTTGTCGAGTTCGACGTCGACGAGGTCGCCGGCCTGGTCGGCGGTCGCCGGCTTCTGGCGGTCGTTGAGGCGCTTGTAGTGATTGAAGACCGCGACCGAGAGGACCTTCTTCGCGTGGGCCTGGCCGATGACGTGGGCGTCGAGCTCGAGGCGCAGCTGCGTGGGCGGGATCAGTTTGATCGGCGCGAGCGGGAGCTTCGCCGGGGCTTCCTGCATCGCGGGACCGCCGGGGGCGGACGCGGCCGGTTTGCCGTCGCGGGTCTTCTCGCGTTCGAGGAGGCGGCCGCAGGTGCTGACGCAGGCGTCGCAGATGCCCACGCCGCCGGGTCCGGCGATCAGTTTACCGGCCTGGGCGGCCGGCTTGCCGCAGAAGGAGCAGCTCTCGGCGCGATCGCCGGCCATACGCTTAGGCGCGGGCCGCCTTCGGCGCCACGACGTGGTCGACGAGGCCGTAGGCCTTCGCCTGCTCGGCCGTCATGTAGAAGTCGCGGTCGGAGTCGCGCATCAGGTCCTCGGGCGTCTTGCCGCTGTGCTTGGCGAGGACGTGGTTGAGCGTGTCGCGCCAGCGGAGGATCTCCTTCGCGGCGATCGAGATGTCGGACGTCTGGCCGCCGGCGCCGCCGCTCGGCTGGTGGATCATCACGCGGCAGTTCGGGAGCGCGTGGCGCTTGCCCTTGGTGCCGGCGGCGAGGAGGACGGTGGCCATGCTGGCCGAGAGGCCGATGCAGTAGGTGTTCACCTCGCACGTGAGGAAGTTCATCGTGTCGTAGATCGCCATGCCCGCGGTGATGGAGCCGCCCGGGGAGTTGATGTAGATCGAGATGTCCTTCTTCGGGTCTTCCATCTGCAGGAAGAGCAGCTGGGCGATGACCGCGTTGGCCACGTCGTCGTAGATCGGCGAGCCGATGAAGATGATGCGGTCCTTGAGCAGGCGGCTGTAGATGTCCCAGGCTCGCTCGCCGCGGGCGTCGCGTTCGACGACGTTAGGAATGATGTAGGACATGGTGGTGCGAGAGGGACTGTGCCCGGATCGGGCGAAATCTCAACCTCAGGCGGCGACTCCGCCGGCGAGGACGGCGTCGAGGGCCTTGTTGAGGAGGGCGTCGCGGCGGAGTTCGGCGAGGCGCTGGCGGTCCTTGACCAGCTTTTCGGGCTGGGTCTGGCTGGCCTGGGCGGCCTGCATGATCGCGGAACCGAGCTCTTCGCGGGACACCTCGAGCTTCAGCTCTTCGGCGATGCGGGAGAGGACGAACTGGGCGCGGACGCGGAGGGCGGCGGCCTTCTTGGCTTCGGCCAGGATGTCGTCGCGCTGGGTCTCGAGCTCTTCGGGCTTGGTGCCGCTGCGCAGGCGCATCTCGGCATACTGGTAGAAGAGGCCCTGGGCGACGGACATGACGGCGGATTCCGGCAGGGGGAATTCCTGGCCGGCGAGGAGGGCGTCGACGGCCTTTTCGCGGCGGGCGGTCTCGGCGGCCTGCTTCTTGGAGCCTTCGATGCCCTTGCGGAGCTGGTCGCGGAGATCGGCTTCGTCCTTCACGCCGACGGCCTTGCAGAAGGCTTCGTCGACCTTCGGGATTTCCTTACGGCGGACTTCGCTGGCGGTGATCGCGTAGCTGACCTTCTTGCCGCGGAGGGCTTCGCGCTCATGCGTGGCGGGGAAGACGTATTCGGCCTGGGCGGTGCCGTTGGCCTTGAGGCCGATCACGGCCTGGGCGATGGCGGGGACGGCGACGGCGGCGCCTTCGGCACCGGCTTCTTCCCAAGTGGATTCGGCGCTACCGTAGGACTTGGCCTCGGCGTCGAGCTCGCTGACGGGCTTGCCGTCGACGGTGCCGACGTAGCCGATGCGGACGTAGTCGCCCTTGGCGGCGGCGTCTTCGGTCTTCTCGTAGCGGGCGCGCTGCTCGAGGATCTTCTGGAGATGCTGGTCGATGTCGGCTTCGGCGACGGTCACTTCTTCGACCGGGACCTTGACGGCCTTCCAGTCGGGGGTCTTGAAGTCAGGGACGACGTCGACTTCGTAGCGGAAGACCGCGTCGGTGCCGGAGCCGGCTTCCTTCTGGACGTCGGCGACGGTGTAGATGGTGAAGGACTTCTCCTGCTGGATACGTTCGTAACCCTGGGAGAGGAGGCGCTGGCTGACCTCGTCGGCGATCTGCTTGGCGTACTTCTGACGCACGACGGCTTCCGGTGCCTTGCCCGGGCGGAAGCCGGGGAGGGCGGCCTCGCGGGAGAAGCCCTTGACGACTTCCTTCTCGGCGGCGGCGACGGTCGCGGCGGGGACCGTCACGGTGACGGAGCGGCGGGTCGGGTTAGTTTCTTGGATTTTGATGTCCATGGTATGTATAAAGGGAGGGAGGCCCCCGGTCGGTGGTCGTCGCGGGGGGAAGGGCCGAGCAAATAGAACTACCCCCCACGGTCAACAGCGGAGGCGGGCCTTTTCAGGCCTTTTCCGCCAGCCTTTTGCGCAGGTGGGGCAGGACGCAGCGGGGGACGAAGGCCGCGGCCTGGGAGAGCTTATGCCGGGCGATGTCCTTCACGAAGCTCGAGGAGGTCACGAATTGGTCCTGGCTGGGCATCAGGATGACCGTCTCGATCCCGGGGGCCATCAGGCGGTTGGCGTGGGCCAGGTCGAATTCGAACTCGAAATCGCTGAATTTACGGAGGCCACGGATGATCGCGGCGGCCTTATGGCGGTGGGCGAACTCGACCGTCAGGCCTTTGAGTTCGAGCACCTTGACATTGCGGATGCCCTTGCAGGCCTCGCGCGCCATGCTGAGGCGTTCTGCGACCGAGAACCACGGGCTCTTGCTGTCGCTCGGCGCGACGGCGACGATGACGTGATCGAAGAGCCGGGAGGCGCGGCGCAGGACGTCGAGATGTCCCAGCGTGACCGGATCGAAGGTGCCGGGATAGACGGCGGTGCGGGCGGGGCGGGACATCGTTTTCCTGTTGCGGCTGACTCTCGGTCGGGAACATCCTTTCCGCAAGCCCGCATGCGTTTTCTTCGGCATCTCCCTAATCTCCTGACCGCGGCCCGCCTGCCGGCCATCTTCCTGATCACGGTCTGGACTTACTGGGCCGGCCCTTGGGCCAGCGCCGCGCTCGCCTTATTCATCCTGGCGGCCCTGACGGACATCTTCGACGGCTGGATCGCCCGCAAACTCAACGCGGTCACCGACTTCGGCCGCCTGATGGACGCCTTGGTCGACAAGATCTTCATCCTCGGACTGCTCATCGGCCTCGCCGCGATCGACTGCCTGCCGGTCACGCGCTGGAGCGACGCCGGCGAGCCCCTGTCACCGGACGCTTCGACGGTCCTCTATACGTCCTTCGGCGTGATGCTCATCGTCATCCGCGAATTCCTGATCACCGGTCTCCGGCTGGTCGCCGCCGCTTCGGGCCAAGTCCTCGAGGCCGAGGGCCTCGGCAAGATCAAGACGTTCCTGCAGATCCTGGCCATCGGCCACCTCATCGGCCTGCGCGCCTACGAGTCCCATTGGAAGCTCTCGGCCGAATGGCATCAGCGCTGGGAGGTCATCATCATGGCCTTGTTCTGGCTGTCCGTCTTCCTGACCGTGTATTCGGGTCTCAGCTATCTCATCCGGCATCGCCGGCACTTGCCGGGCCTGGCCTCATGATCGTCCAGATCGCGACGCTCGGTCCGCTCGGTCGCCTCAAGGCGCCGGGCACGTGGGGCTCCGCGGCGGGTTTGCTTTGGTGGGCGCTCGTCGTGCGCTTGGCGCACGCCAAGGGCTGGGAGCATGAGCTGGCGTTCGATGCGCTCGTCGTCCTGACCGCGATCCTGTTATGCGGGGTCGCCGCCGCGTTCATCGGCAAGAAGGATCCGTCCGAGGTCATCCTCGACGAGTTCGCCGCGATGCCGTTGGTCTTCCTCTTCAATCCTTACGTCTACGGCGGCAAGTCCTCGCTCCTGCTGCTCCTGCTCGGCTTCCTGCTGTTCCGCCTTTTCGACATCACGAAGCCTTTCGGCATCAAGGCGCTCGAGAAGCTGCCCGGAGGCTTCGGCATCGTGCTCGATGACGTGATGGCGGCGGTCTATGCGAATCTCGCCTTACATGGCATCGCCTGGCTATGGGCGATCCTCTGATGGCCGTACGCTTCGCCTCAGCTGATACCGCGGTCGTCCGTATCACGGGCGAAGACGCAGCGGCGTTCCTGCAGGGTCAGTGCACGGCTGACCTGCGCAGCGTCGCACTGACCGACGCGCTCTGGCTTAATCGCAAAGGCCGGGTGCTCGCGCACACGGTCGTCGCCAAGGAAGCCGATGGCTCTTTCCTCTTGCTCTGCCCGCACCTCGCGGCGGAAGCCCTCATCGCGGTCGTGACCGCCAACGTCATTGCGGATGATGTCGTCGCGACGGACGAAACCGCCTCTTGGGGTCGATATGTCGCATGGGGTGTGGAGCCTGCGCTCGCCGCCGCCAAAGTTTTCGCGACACGGCGTTTCGGCGTCGCCGCTTGGGATGTGCTCAAGCCTGTCGGTTCCGTCATGCCGGGCGAACTCGGCAGCCTCGCTGACCTGGAGGCCGCCCGCATCGCCGCCGGCGTCCCGTCGGTGCCGGCTGATTGCGGCGCCAATGAGTTTCCGCAGGAGTGCGGCCTCGACGCTTGGGTCAGTTATACCAAGGGCTGTTACCTCGGCCAGGAGGTCATGGCGCGCATCCAGTCCATGGGCTCCTTGCGTCGTATCCTGCGTCGCGTCGAGGGTCCAGTCTCTGTCGGTCTCGAACTGAAGACCCCGGAAGGCAAGGTCGCCGGCACCGTGCGTTCCTCGGCCGGCAACGCCGGATTGGCCTTGGTGCCGGTCGACCTCGCCGAAGGGACGATCGTCAGCGGCGTGCGTCTTGGCGCGCCGGCGCGGATGCCCGCGCGCTGACCTGTTTCCGTTTGCGGGCGGGAGGGCCTGCCGTATGGTGACGGCGATGGCTTCTCCCTTCCATTACCAGGATCCCTTTCCGTTGGGCGACGATACCACGAAGTATCGCCT
>CANKZO010000035.1 GCA_947488485.1 Opitutia bacterium
CCGCCAAGTGACTTTCCTTGGTAGGGTGAGGCGTGAGGTCTGACCTATGCGCACAAAGAAGAAGGGCGTCCTGGCGGACGCCCTTCCTGTTTCCGGTCAAGGACCTCAGGCCTTGATCTGCGGGCGCTTGGGATCCGGCCAGTCGATGTGGAAGAACTCGCCGCGGGGCTTGTCCTTGCGCTCGTAGGTGTGGGCGCCGAAGAAGTCGCGCTGACCCTGAAGCAGGTTCTGCGGGAGGTCTTCGGTGCGATATGAGTCGAAGTACGAGAGCGCCGAACCGAGGGTCGGCACGGGGATGCCGTGCTTCACCGCGAGGGCGATGACCTTGCGCCAGTTCTTCTGGGCCTTCTTGACCGTCTTCTTGAAGTACGGGTCGAGGAGGAGGTTGGCCAGGCGAGGCTTCTTGCCGAAGGCTTCGGTGATCTTCTGGAGGAAGCGGGCGCGGATGATGCAACCGCCGCGCCAGATCTGGGCGATCTCGCCGAAGTTGAGCTTCCACTTGTATTCGTTCTGCGCCTCGCGCATGAGCTGGAAGCCCTGGGAGTAGGAGCAGATCTTGGAGCAGTAGAGGGCGTCGCGGATCTGTTCGATGATCTTGGCCTTGTCGGGATTGGTCATCGCGCGCTTCGGGCCGCGCAGGGCCTTGGCGGCGGCGACGCGTTCGTCCTTCACGGCGGAGAGGCAGCGGGCGAAGACGGCTTCGGCGATGGTCGGAGCAGCGACGCCCATGTCGAGGGCGTTGGCGCTCGTCCACTTGCCCGTGCCCTTCTGGCCGGCGGTGTCGAGGATGACGTCGACCAGCGGCACGCCGGTCTCGGGGTCCTTCTGCTTGAGCACCTTGGCGGTGATCTCGATGAGGAAGGAGTTCAGGTCGCCCTTGTTCCATTCTTCGAAGGTGGAGCCGATCTCGTCCGGGGTCATGCCCAGGAGGCCGCGCATGAGGTCGTAGGCTTCGCAGATCATCTGCATGTCGCCGTACTCGATGCCGTTATGGACCATCTTGACGTAGTGGCCGGCGCCGTCGGGGCCGATATGGGCCACGCAGGGGACGCCGCCTTTGATGGGCTTGCCGGGAGTCGCGCCGGTGAGTTCGACGCCGGTGACGGCATCGACCTTCGAGGCGACGGCTTCCCAGATGGGCTTGAGCTCGGCCCAGGCGGCGGCATCGCCACCGGGCATGAGGGACGGGCCGAAACGGGCGCCTTCTTCGCCGCCGGAGACGCCGGAGCCGATGAAGCGCAGGCCCTTGGCCTTGAGGTCGCGTTCGCGGCGGATGGTGTCCGTCCAGAGGGCGTTGCCGCCGTCGATGATGATGTCGCCCGGCTCGAAGACCGCGGCGAGCTCGTTGATCACGGCGTCGGTCGGTCCGCCGGCCTTGACGAGGATGACGGCCTTACGGGGCTTCTTCAGGGAGGCGGCGAAGTCCTTCATGGTGGGGCAGCCGGTCAGCTTGCCCGGAGTCTTCGGGTTTTCCTTCACGAACTCGTCGGTCTTGGCGGTCGTGCGGTTATAGACCGAGATCGCGAAGCCGTGGTCGGCGATGTTGAGGGCGAGGTTCTGACCCATGACGGCCAGACCGATGAGACCAATGTCGGATTGCATAAGAGGTGCCAATGCGAACCCCCGTCGGCAGGCATGGCAAACAAGAAAAGGGTCGGTTTCGCCTAAAAGGACCCCTTTTCGACCCGACCGAGCCGCCTTTCCCCTCGCCTCATCCGACAGCCTTCTCATCGTCCATCGCTGTCATGTCCCAGCTCGTCGGCAAACGCATCACCCTCGGGGTCACCGGCTCCATCGCCGCCTACAAGGCTGCGGACCTGACCTCGCAGCTCGTCAAATACGGCGCGGAGGTCCAAGTGGTCATGACCAAGGGCGCCACCCAGTTCATCACCCCGATGACCCTCCAGGTGCTCTCCCGCCGGCCGGTGGCGTTCGACCTCTGGGCCGAAGGCGCCAATTCCGTCCCGGGACACATCGAGATCGCCGATTCCTCCGACCTGCTCCTCGTCGCGCCCCTCTCGGCCAACGTCCTCGCGGAGTTCGCCCACGGCCTCGCCCCTGATCTGCTGACCAGCATCTACCTCGCCACCCGCGGCCCAGTCCTCCTCTGCCCGGCGATGAACGGCAAGATGTACGAACACCCGGCCACGCAGGCTAACCTGAAGACCCTCCGCTCCCGCGGCCACGCCGTGGTCGAGCCGGCCGAAGGCATGCTGGCCTGCGGCTATGAAGGCGTCGGCAAGCTGGCGCCGGTCGAAGAGATCGTGAGCCGCGTGCTTTCGATCCTGGGCTGAGTCGATGGATTCCCGCGCCCTCCGCCAGCGTCTCGCGGCTTCGGCGAAGGAGCTGGGCTTCGACGCCTTCGGGGTCGCGCCGGTCGAGGTCGACGTACGCGCGGACTACTTCAAGAAGTGGATCGCCGACGGGATGCACGGCGACATGGCCTGGCTGGCGCGTAATCCGGACCGTCGCACCGACGCCCGCAAAGTGCTGCCCGAAGCCCGCAGCCTGGTCGTAGTGGGCCTGAACTATTACCAGCCGCATCCGCCCGCGGGCTACCGCATCGCGAAATACGCGCTGGGCGGGGATTACCACGACGTGATCCTCGAACGCCTGAAGCAGCTGTGCGTCGTGATGGCATCCTTCGGGGGCGAACAGAAGCCCTACGTCGACACCGGCCCGGTGCTCGAAAAACCCGTCGCGGCCGCCGCCGGCCTCGGCTGGCAGGGTAAGAGCACGATCCTCATCCACCGCGGCGCGGGTACCTGGCTCTTCCTCGGCGTCATCCTGACGACCCTCGAACTGGAAGCCACCACCGCCAAGGAGCCGGATCGCTGCGGCTCCTGCACCCGTTGCATCGACGCGTGCCCGACCGCCGCGATCATCGCGCCTTACCAGATGGATGCGCGCAAGTGCCTCGCCTACCTGACCATCGAGCACAAGGGCGCCATCCCGGTCGAGTATCGCGAAGCCCTCGGCGACCGCGTCTTCGGCTGCGATGACTGCCTCGACGTCTGCCCTTGGAACAAGTGGGCCGTCGCCACCCGCGAAGCCCACTTCGCCCCGCGTCCGCACCCGCCGCTCCGCGAGACGCTGGCCTGGACGGACGCACAGTTCTTGGAGCATTTCAAAGGCACGCCGGTCGAACGCCTCGGCCTCGCCCGCTGGCGGCGCAATGCGCTTACCGTCCTCGGCAATGTCGGGACGTCGGCCGACCTGCCCGCCGCCGAGGCGCAGCTCGCCTCCGCGGATCCGATGGTCGCCGAGCACGCCGCCTGGGCCGTCGACCGTCTCCGCGTCCGTTGAACCTACGGGTTGCCTCGGACGGAGGGAGCCTCCTAATGGGAGCCGTGACTCTCGCTCAAGCTTACTACGCGCTCGCCGCCTTCCTGCTCCTGGCCGGCTGGCTGATCGTCACCGACGCCGCCGTGCTCCGCACCTTCCGTCGTTCGAAGGGCGCGACCTATCTGCTCGGCCTCGCCGCCATCGCTTGGTTCGCCTGGTGGCTCGTGAACATCCCCGACGCGGATCTCGCCGGCATCAACCGAACCTGGGTCCTCGCGGGCTTCCTCGGCGCCAGTTTGGCGACCTTCGTATACATGCCCGACTTCCTGTCCGTGCGTGCCCTGGGCGCGCTGATGCTTTTCCTCGCCCGCGCCACGCTCGACGGAGGCTACCGCCAGCTTCCGCACAGCCTGTTGGATGCCTCGGTCAGCTACGGCGTCCTCGTCCTCTTCGGCTTCTGGTGGGCCTGTTCCCCGCCGGTGTTCTGCCGCCAATGCGACTGGGTCCTCGCCACTTCCGGTCGTCGTAACGTGGTCGGCGGCCTGAGCCTGCTCCTCGGCCTCGCCTGCGTGGCGCAGTCCTTCAACCTCCCGTGAGCCGCGCGCTCCTCATCGTCGTCTCGGGTCCTGCCGGTAGCGGTAAGACCACGCTTTGCTCCAGCCTGACCGGCGCCTGCCCGCAGGGTATCCGTCGCGTGATCACTTGCACCACGCGCGCCCCGCGTCCCGGCGAAGTCGACGGCGTCGACTACCATTTCCTCACGCGCGAAAGCTTCGAACAGCAGGTCGCCGCCGGCGTCTTCCTCGAACACGCCCACGTCCACGGCAATCTCTATGGTCCGCGTGCGGCCGACGTCGCCGCCCATCTCGGCGCGGGCTTCGACGCGCTTCTGAACGTCGACGTGCAGGGCGCCGCCACGATCCGCGCCAAGGGCGCCGCCGACCCTCGTCTCGCCGCCGCCCTCGTCACGGTCTTCATCCGCGTCAGCGACCGCACCGAACTCCGTCGCCGGCTCACGGGCCGCGGCACCGACCCGGCCGATGAGATCGACCGGCGCGTCGCCGCCGCCGAAGAGGAGCTCCGCCACGCCGGTTCTTATCAGCACGTGATCGAGAGCGGCACCCGCGAAGCCGATTTCACCGCCTTGCTCGCCATCTACCACGCCGAGAAGGCCCGCCGCTCGTGATGGAGAAGAACGACATCGCGTCCGTCCTCGACGAGATCGCCACCTTCATGGAACTGACGGGCGAGAACCCGTTCAAGATCCGCGCCTACTCCGCCGGCGCCCGCATCCTCGAGAACATGACCGAGGACCTCGGTGAGCTGATCGACGGCGGCAAGCTCGCCGAGATTCCTGGTCTCGGCGAGGCGCTCGTCGATAAGATCACGACGCTCCGCCGCGACGGCGTCCTGCCGTTCCACCAGAAGCTGAAGGCTTCGATCCCCGCCGGCCTCCTCGAGGTGATGCAGATCCCTGGCCTCGGCCCGAAGAAGGTCCGCGCGCTCTGGACGCAGCTTGCGGTCGAAGACCTCGCGAAGCTGAAGGAGGTCTGCGAATCCGGCGCGGTCGCCGAGCTCAAGGGCTTCGGCGCGAAGACGCAGGAGAAGATCCTCGAGGGCATCAAGAATCGCATCGCCTACGGCAAGCGCCACCGCTGGTACGAAGCGGCCGCCATCGCCGAACCGATCCTCGCGGGCCTCCGCGCGCTCCCGCAGGTCTCGCTCGCCGAATCCGCCGGTTCGCTCCGCCGCGCCCGCGAGACGGTCGGTGACCTCGACTTCCTCGTGGCCTCGTCGGAACCCAAGCCGATCATGGACTGGTTCGTCGCCTACCCGGGCGTGAAGGAAGTCACCGCCCACGGCGAGACGAAGTCCAGCGTGCGCTTCGAGAACGGCCTCCAGGCCGACCTCCGCGTCGTCCCGGCCGAGCAGTTCTATTTCGCGCTCCATCACTTTACGGGTTCCAAGGAGCATAACGTCGCCATGCGCCATCGCGCGCTCGGCCGCGGGCTCAGCATGAGCGAGTGGGGCTTCAAGTCCGTCGACGAGAAGACCCCCGCGCCCGGCGCCGCCAGCGAAGAAGAAGTCTTCCGCGCGCTCGGCCTGCCGTGGATCCCGCCGGAGCTCCGCGAGGGCAACGGCGAGATCGACGCCGCCGAAGCGGGCAAACTGCCGAAGCTCGTCCAGTTCGCCGACCTGCGCGGTGTCTTCCATAATCACACCACGGAATCCGACGGCGACCATACGCTCGATCAGATGGCCGCCGCGGCTGAAGCCCACGGCTGGGAATACCTCGGTATCTCCGATCACTCGAAGTCCAGCTTCCAGGCCGGCGGCCTCGACGAGACCCGCCTCGGAAAGCAGCTCGAGGATATCGCGAAGCTCAACGCCTCGCAGAAGTATCGCGTGCGCGTGCTCTCGGGCAGCGAGGTCGATATCCTCAAGGACGGCACGCTCGACTTCTCGGACGACGTCCTCGCGCGTCTGGACTTCGTCGTGGCCTCGGTGCACAACCTTTTCACCCTGGACCGCGAGGCGCAGACCGCCCGCATCATCAAGGCCATCGAGAACGAGCACGTCGACATGGTCGGCCACCTCACCGGTCGCCTCCTCAATAAGCGCGAGCCCTACGACGTCGATATCGCCAAGGTCATCGACGCCGCCGCGGCCAACGACACCATCATCGAGCTGAACGCCAACCCGTGGCGCCTCGACCTCGACTGGCGTTGGTGGCGCCGCGCCGCCGAGAAGGGCGTGCTCTGCTCGATCAATCCCGACGCCCACGACACCGACCAGCTGGCCTTCGCCGCCCATGGCGTGCGCATCGCCCGCAAGGGTTGGCTGACGCCGGAGCAGGTGCTCAATACGCGGACGCTCCCGGAAGTGCTGCGCTGGCTGGGACGCTGAGCGCTCCTTACGGCTCGCCCTGCGGGCGCCGCCCGTCCTATCCTGCCGCATGCTGCACGATAAGCGCCGTCTGCTCCTCATCGCCGGACCTTGCTCCCTCGAATCCGAGGCCAACTGCCGGACCGTCGCCACGGAGCTCAAGGCCCTGGCCGCCCGTCACCCGGAACTGAACATCATCTTCAAGGGTTCTTACGACAAAGCTAACCGCACCTCACTCGGCGGCGACCGTGGTCCCGGCATGCAGGCCGGCCTCGACCTCCTCGCGATGGTGAAGAAGGACTACGGCTTCAACGTCCTGACCGACATCCACGGCCCCGAGCAGTGCGCAGCCGTCGGCAAGGTCGTCGATGTCCTGCAGATCCCGGCGTTCATGTGCCGTCAGACGGACCTCCTCGTCGCCGCCGCCAAGACCGGTAAGGTCGTGAACGTGAAGAAGGGCCAGTTCCTTTCGCCGTTCGAGATGCGCTTCGTGGTCGATAAGCTCGAAGGCGCCAAGGCCGCCGAGATCTGGCAGACCGACCGCGGCACGACTTTCGGCTACCAGAACCTGGTCGTCGATATGCGCTCCTTCCCGATCATGGCCGGCTTCGGTCACCCGACGATCATGGACGCCACCCACGCGGTGCAGCTCCCCGGTGCCGCGGGCGGCTCCTCCGGCGGTCAGCGCGAGTACGTCCCGGTCCTCGCCAAGGCGGCCCTCGCCGCCGGCGCCGATGGTCTCTTCATGGAGACGCATCCGGATCCGAAGAAGGCGATCTCGGACGGCCCTTCGCAGGTGCCGCTCGCGGAATTCCCGGCGCTCGTGGAGTCCTGCCTCCGCGTCTGGAAAGCCGTTCGCGCTTAAGCGGTCAGCTTCGCGATCGCTGCTCGGTCCGGCTTACCGCTCGCGTTCGTCGGCATGACCGGCACGAACACGTAGCGCCGCGGGCGCGCCGCGGGCTCGAGCTGTTCGCAGGCCCGGCGGAGCGCGTCTTCGGTCTCGGATCCCCCGACGACGCACGCCGTCACGACCTCGCCCCAGGTCGCGTCGACCATGCCGAGCACGAGCGCTTCGCGGACAAGTCCGGTCGCGAGCAGCGTCTGTTCGACGCGGGCCGGGTCGACCTTCTCGCCGCCAGTGACAATCACGCGGTCGGCCCGTCCGGTGATCCGCACGCTCCCATCGGTCGCCACGTCGCCCTGGTCGCCGCTCGTCCAAGGATTCGTCATCGGGCCGTCGGGCCAGACGCCGAGTCCGAGCGCAGGGCTGGCGATGGTGACGAGCCCATCAGCGTTCGCCGCGAAGCGGACGCCGGGTAGAGGAGCGCCGCGCACAGGTTCGCCCGCCCAGATCTTTTCGGGCGGACAGAGTGCACAGGCGGCCGCGGTCTCGGTCGCCCCATAGGTAAGGAAGACCGACAGCCGACGCGTGCGGATCTCGGCGAGCAAGGGCGCAGGTACGGCCGATCCGCCGAGTAAGATGACCTGGAAGTTCCGGAGCCACGCTTCTCCTTCGTTGTGCGCAAGCAGGCGAGTGAGTTGCGCCGGCACGAGCGAGATAGCCTTGGTGCCGCCAGCTGGCAGATCAATGGAGGGCAGGGTGGCGCCTTCGGGGAAGCGTCCGTCGATCACCTGATGACGTCCGCCCGTCACGCGCGCGCGGAGGGCGGGCATGAAGCCGCTGACATGCCAAGGCGGCGTGCACGTCACGCCATGGAGCACGGGTGAAAGTCCGCGGGCGACGAGCGCGTCGCGCAGGCTGAGCGCCGCGGCGCGGAGCGTCTCGCCGGAATGGATGATGAACTTCACCTTCCCGCCGGTGCCGCCGGTCGGGATCATCACGCGCCCACGCCAGTTCAGCGGAAAATCACAGGTGCCCAGTCCGCGCGGCTCCAAGGTTGCGCCGAGGATCGTCGTCCCGCGCGGAATTTGGCGCGCGGCTTCTTCGTGCTCGGCGCCGGCCCAGTGCGGGTTGCCCAGGAAGACGGGAAGGCCGGCGTCGTGCGCGCGCAGCGCCTCGCGCAGATGCTCTGCGTGGTTCGCGTGGAAGACCGCGACGGCGCTCATGTCAGTTCCTGCCAGAAGCCCGCCCAGTCGTAGCCCGGGAGTCCGGTTGCCATCGCGCCGGCCGGATGGCGGTCGCGTCCGTCGTTCTCAAAGCGACCGAGCGTATCGAAGCCGACGGTGCCGGCCTGCGGATCCTGCGCCGCGAGCCAGAGCGCGCCTTGGCGGCCGATCGCGGTCTCGAAGCAGGAGGAATAGACGACCGCGCCCGCGTGCGCTCCGCGCCAGGCAAGGAGTTCATCCCAGTCGCCGGCGAGCAGCGGCTTCACGACGACGGTCCCGGCCCAGTCGACACCGCCCGGCGTGAGGAACGATTCATCGAGGGCGACCTTGTCAGGGCCGAGCGAGGCGTAGCCCGGATGTCCGACCGGCAGCGGTTGTTCGACGAATTCGATCTGCTCGTGGGCGCGCGCGAACTCCGCCCAGCGTCGCGCCGACTGCAAGTCCAGCGAGCCATTCGCGTCGAGGCGCAGCTTGCCAGGGAAGCGCGCCGCCGCCGCGTGGATCGCTTCTTCCGACGTCTCCGGCGAGATCTTGAGCTTCAGGGTGCGGAATCCCGCGGCGACCTTGGCATCAGTCTCGAGGACCGAAAGCGTCAGGAGGCCGGCGCAGGGCAGGCTGCCGCCGTAAACGGCGATCTGCTCCCAATGCCGACAACTGGAGAGGGCCGCCGAAAGGCAGGGAAGCGGCGACGGGGAGGCGGCCACGGCGGCGAGCAGATGCGGCAGGTTGCCTTGGGCTGAACGCAGGAAATCCAATGATTGCTCGATCGTCTCGGTCGGGAAGCCCGGCCACGGGGCGATCTCACCGTAACCCGTGCCTTGGTCGGACTGCGTCCGCAGCAGGATGCGGTCCACGCTGTCCACGGCGCCGGCGCCCGTCACGACCGCGGAGCGCAGTCGGCGACGGACACGTTTGAAGTCGAAAAAGCCGCCGGTCATGGGACCAATAGACGGCAATCCGGACAAACCCGCAAAATCAATTTGCCACCCCTCGGGGGGGTGCCTAACACCCTTTGGGGAAACCGACCACTCATGGCCTCCTCGAAATCCAAGGGCCGCGTTTCCCTCGACGAACGCTTTTACCTGTCCGCGGACGGCTTCTTCCTCGCGAACGCCGGCCTCGGCCTGACGTACGACGACGTCTCCCTGGCCACCCGCTACTCCGAGGTCCTACCCCGGATGACCCGCCTCGACTCCTCCCTGTCCGACGCCCTCCCGCTGTCCCTGCCGATCGTGTCCTCCGACATGGATACGGTCACCGAGCACCGCATGGCCATCGCGATGGCCCTCAATGGCGGCCTCGGTCTCCTGCACTATAATATGTCGGAAGCCGACCAGGTCGCCGAAGTGCGCCGGGTCAAGAACCACATCCACGGCATGATCGGCGACCCCGCCGTCGTCTCGGCCGATGACACCATCTCCGAAGTCCTCGCGCGCATCGAACGCGACGGCCTGGCCTTCAGCACCTTCCCGGTCACCTCCGCCGACGGCACGCTCCTCGGCCTCCTGCCCGGCAGCGCCGTCAAGGAGCGCCACGGCCAGCGCAAGGTCGTCGCCGTCATGATCCCCCGCGACAAGGTCTTCACGGTCGCCGAGAAGGACCTCGGCAAGGACCCGATCGCCACCGCCGACCGCAAGTTCTCCGATCATGTCGGCCAGAACAAGCTGCTGGTCGTCGACGCCAAGAACCGCCTCCGCGGCCTCTTCACCCTCAGCGACATCGAGCGCATCTCCGAAGAATCCCGCGCCCACGTGCGCCCGACCCGCGACGCGGACTTCCGCCTCCGCGTCGGCGTCGCCATCTCGGTGCCCCGCACGGCCGACGGTGAAATCGACCGCACCCGCCTGCTCGGCCACGTCAGCGCGCTCATCGCCGAAGGCGCCGATGCCCTCGCGATCTCCACTGCCCACGGTCACACCAAGGGCGTCGGCGACGCTCTCCGCCTCCTCCGCAAGTCTCACAAGCACATCACGCTCATCGCCGGTAACGTCACCAGTGGCGAAGGCGTCGAATTCCTCGCCGCGGCCGGCGCCGACACGGTCAAGATCGGCCAGGGGCCGGGCTCCATCTGCACGACCCGCATCGTCGCGGGCGTCGGCATCCCGCAGCTCACCGCGCTCTACGTCGCTTCCCGCGCCGCCGCCAAGAAGGGCGTGCGCATCCTCGCCGACGGCGGCATCACCAAGAGCGGCGACATCGTCAAGGCGCTCACGCTCGCCGACGCGGTCATCCTCGGCGGCCTCCTCGCCGGTTCGCGCGAAGCCCCCGGCAAGCTGATGGAGATCAACGGCAAGACTTATAAGGAATACCGTGGCATGGGTTCGCACGAAGCCATGCGCAAGGGTTCGGCCGCCCGTTACGGCCACTCCGCCAACGGCAAGTTCAGCAAGGTCGCCGCCGAAGGCATCGAAGCGCTCAAGGAAGTCTCCGGTACGGTCGACCAGGTCCTCGGCACCCTCGCCGGCGGCATCCAGAGCGGCCTCGGCTATCTCGGCGCCGCCAATCTCGCCGAGCACCGCCAGCGCGCGCGCTACATCCGCGTCACGCCCGCCGGCCAGCGCGAAGCCGCGCCGCACGACGTGATCGAGATCAAGGCCGGCTCCTAATTTCCATGGCTGCTTTCTTCCGAGGCCTCCTCCTCTTCCTCTTTGGCGCGCTCGCCGGCGCCGCGGGCATCCTGTTCCTGACGCCGAGCTTCCAGGTCGACATCCGTCGCGGCGACACCGCGATCAAGCCGCTCGATCTCGGCACGCGGGTCGCTCAGCCGACCGCCCGTCCGGCCGTCGTCACCCCGGCCCCGACCAAGACCGCCGCGCCGACAGTCGTCGCCGTCAAGCCGGTCGCCCCCGCCGCCCCGACCGCCCCGGCGGTGTCCACGACTCCCGCCGCCACCGAACCGGCGCTCGATTTCGCCGCGATCTCCCGACACCTCATCCTTTGGCCGACTGCCGTCACGGTGAAGACGCCGACGACGGTGGTCGTGAACGTCGAAGGTCAGAAGCCGCAGGACCTGGCTCTCGATGCCGGCGCGGTGTTGCAGCTCACCCGCGTGCTGCCGACCGGTCAGCTCGAGGTCCGCGCCAAGGGCGCGAAGTTCGAGATCAAGAGCAGCTCCACGGATTTCACCGCCGAACTCGGCAAGCGCGTCTCCGAACTCGTGGCCAAGGGCACGAAGTTCGATTCACCGTACCCGGCGGCCACGGCTTCGGCCCCCGCCCCGGTTTCGACCGCTCCTGCGGCCACCACGGTCGCGGCCGCTGCTCCGGTCGTCGCCGCGCCTAAGCGTCCCCCGACTCTCGCCGAACGTATCGACGTGCTCTACGGCCGGAAGCCTCCGGAGCCGGAGGTGACGCCGGCGGCATCCGCCCCGACCGCGGCACCTGCGGCCAGCACCCCCGCCGCCCCGGCGGCTTCAGCCGCCGCTCCGGCCGCCGTCGCTCCCGCCGCCCCGGTCGTCCCGCCTGCCGCGGTCGTTGCGCCGGCCCCGACGCCGGCGACGCCCGAAGCGGCCAAGGTCGAAGAAAAAGGCAAGGACCTCGACCGGAAGATGAACCAGCTCTTCAAGTGATTCGTCCGTGAGTCACGCGAAGATCTTTTCCTGGAACGTCAACGGCGTCCGCTCCGCGCTCGGCAAGGGCTTGGGCGAGTTCATCGCGTCCGCCGATGCGGATGTGCTCTGCCTACAGGAAACCAAGTGCGAGACGGCCGTCGCCTCGACGCTCGGCCTGGCTTTCCCGCATCAGTTCTGGCACGAAGCGGAGAAGAAAGGCTACTCCGGCACCGCGGTGCTTTCGAAGACTGCGCCGCTTTCCGTCGCGACCGACTTCCCGGGCGACCACCCGCCCGAAGGCCGCGTGGTGACGGCGGAGTTCAACGGACTCTTCGTCGTCAGCGCCTACGTCCCTAATTCCCAGCGCGAACTCGAGCGCCTCGACTATCGTCTGCAGTGGGACGCCGATTTCCGGAAATACCTCGCGCGTCTCGCGAAGAAGAAGCCGGTCGTCGTCTGCGGCGATCTCAACGTCGCCCACGCCGAGATCGATCTGGCCAATCCGTCCACGAACCGCCGCAACGCGGGTTTCACCGACGAGGAGCGCGAGTCTTTCGGCCAGTTACTCGATCAGCATGGCTTCACGGACACGTTCCGCGCCCAGCATCCGTCCCTCGCGCAGCGCTACAGCTGGTGGTCGTACCGCCCCGGTATCCGCGCCCGCAATATCGGCTGGCGTCTGGATTACTGCCTGACCTCCGACGGCCTGAAGTATGCGCAGCCCGACATCCACGATAAGGTCACCGGCTCGGATCACTGTCCGGTTTCCGTGCGCGTGCAGGCCGAGCTCTGATCAGCGGGCCGTCTCGCCGGTCAGGCGGCGTACCCACGGCACCAGCACCAGCAGGAGGACGGTCAGTCCGCCGACGAGCAGGGCCTGCTGCCAGAAGAAGTGCGCGAGGGCCTGCGGGTCCTTGGCGTTGAACTCGGCCGCGACCACGCCGGCGAGCTTATTGCCCAGCGCCGTGCCGAGGAACCAGATGCCCATGACGAGTCCGGCGAGCTTGGCTGGCGCGAGTTTCGTCATGGCGCTGAGTCCCACGGGGCTGAGACAGAGTTCACCGACGGTCTGCAGGAAGTAGACCGCGATGAGCCACCACGGGCTGACCTTGCCCTCGGCGGTGAGCTTCGCCGCGGGGACGAGCAGGGCGAAGGAAAGCCCCAGGAAGACGAGGCCCCAGACGAACTTCATGGGCATCGAGGGCTGCTGCTCGCGGAGTCGCACCCAGAGCCACGCGAACAGCGGGGCGAGCGCGAGGATGAAGAGCGAATTCACGGACTGGAACCACGACGAAGGGAAGGCCCGTCCGAACAGTTCGTTGCGGGTGAGTTCCTCGGCGAACAAGGTCAGCGAGGAACCGGCTTGCTCGAAGACCGCCCAGAACAAGATGGCGCAGACGAAGAAGACGAGGATCGCCGCGATGCGCCGGCTGTCTTCGTCCTTCTGCACGACCCCGAACCAGATGATGCCGACGACAGGGAGCGCGTAGACGATGGGATTGATCCAGGCGTAGTAGTCCGACGCGATCATCACCGCGAGCAGCGCCGCCGTGCCGAGTGTCACCAGCGTGAGCCCGACCCATGGACGGGGAGCGTCCGCTTCCGGCGCCTGGCCGACGTGCGCTAGCCAGTGCAGACGGCGTAAGTAGACGATCATGCCGAAGGTCATGCCGATGCCTGCCGCGCCGAAACCCCAATGCCAGCTATGCGTCGGGTCGAGACCCCATCCGCTGAGCATCACCCGGAACGTCTCGCTCTGGGCGAGCCACCCGACGACCAGCGGCGCGGCGAACGCGCCGAGATTGATGCCCATGTAGAAGAGCGAGAAGCCGGCGTCGCGCCGCGTGTCGCCGTGCGAATAGAGTCCGCCGACCAGCGTGCTGATGCTCGGCTTGAGGAGACCGGTGCCGAGCGCGATCAGGATCAGCCCCGTGTAGAAAGTCGGCACGGAATCGAACGCCAGGGCGTAGTGACCCGCGGTGATGATCAGGCCGCCGACGAGGACGGCCCGGCGCGCGCCGATGAAATTGTCCGCGAGGTAGCCCCCGAGGATGCACACCATGTAACTGGCCATGGTATAGTTGCCGTAGACCTGCGCCGCATACTTCTGATCGAAGCCCAGTCCGCCCATCGCCAACGGGGTGATCATGAACAGGAGCAGCAGCGCCCGCATGCCGTAGTAGGAGAACCGCTCCCACATCTCGGCATAGAACAGCATGCTCAACCCCCGGGGGTGGCCCCCGATGCCCCCGTGATCCCGTTCGGTATGCTTGGCCGGGGATTCGGCGTCAGGGGTCAGCTCGTGCATCGGAGGGGTTATAAGGAGGTTAGCGGGGGAGGGGGAGTCGGGAATACATTCCCTGGGAGAGTAAGGGTCCGCGTTGACAAAGGGGGTCGGAGGCCTACTTTTGAGACTCAATCTCAATTAGCGTGACCCCGCTATCCCAACTTCTACCCGGTCAATTCGGGAAGCTGGCCTCGCTCAATCCCGAGCGCGGGGTGGATCAGCGTCTGATGGCCTTGGGTCTGCTCCCCGGGATGGTCTTGAAACTCATCCGGAAGGCTCCGCTGGGTGACCCGTTGGCCATCGAGTTCGGCGGGCAGGTCGTGAGCCTCCGCCTCGCCGAGGCCGAGAACCTGATCGTCGACGTCTCCGCCGATTGTCCCATCCAGCGACCGCGTCAGCCGTGAGCTCTTCCGAAGCAGGCCTCCTGGTCGCGCTCGTCGGGAACCCCAATACCGGCAAGTCGACCCTCTTCAACGCCCTGACCGGACTGCGTCAGCGCGTCGGCAACTACCCCGGCGTGACGGTCGCCCGCAAGTCAGGCACCTGCGAACTCGGCGACGGACAGAAGGTCGAGCTCGTGGACCTGCCGGGACTCTACTCCCTCGCGGCGGCTTCGCCGGACGAGCAGGTCGTCATCGACGCGCTCTCGGGCAACATCGCCGGCGACCGTCGACCAGACGCCGTGGTACTCGTCGTCGATGCGACCAACCTCCTCCGCAACCTCTTCCTCGCCTCGCAGGTCGCGGAACTCGGCCTGCCCGTCGTCCTCGTGCTCAACCAAGCCGACGTCGCCAAAGAACAAGGCCTGCGCATCGACACCGAACTGCTCTCCCGTCGCCTCGGCGGCGTGCCGGTCGTCCTGACTTCCGCCTGGAAGGGCGACGGCCTCCCCGACGTCCGCCACGGACTCGTCGAAGCACTTTCGCGCCGGACGCCGCTGAAGCGCGTCGTCTGGCCGGCCGATATCGCCGGCGCGCTCGCCGACGTGGCGCAGGCCGCCTCCGGCGACACGGGTAAGGCGATCTCCGCGGCCGACGCCCAACGCCTGCTCTTCGACACCAATCCTTCCACCGCTGACCGGCTCGGTTGGACGCTCGAGCGTCGCGAGAAGCCGCTCCGCTCCGCGCGCGAGCGCGTCCGCAATTCCGGCTATAACCCGATGGCGGCCGAACCGCTCGTCCATTACGCGCACCTGCGCGTGGCGCTGGAAGGCGTCGTGACCGAGGGTCTCGGCAAAGCCGGCCGCACCGCCGCCGTCGACCGCCTGCTCCTGCACCGCGTGCTCGGGCCGATCCTCTTCGTCGGCATCATGCTCGGCTTCTTCGCGTCGGTCTTCTGGCTCGCGAAGTTCCCGATGGGTTGGATCCAGTCCGGCGTCGACGCGCTCAAGCTCTTCGTCGCCCCGCCGCTCGAGCCGTATCCCATGCTGCAGAGCCTCCTCGCCGACGGCGTGATCGGCGGCGTCGGCGCGTTCCTGGCCTTCCTGCCGCAGATCCTCATCCTCTTCCTGTTCCTCGGCGTGCTCGAGGACAGTGGCTACATGTCGCGCGCGGCGTTCATCATGGACCGCTTGTTCAGCTGGTGCGGCCTGAACGGCAAGAGCTTCGTGCCGATGCTCTCCGGCTTCGCCTGCGCGATCCCGAGCCTGCTTTCCACCCGTACGATCGAAGACCCGAAGGCCCGCCTCGCGACCGCGTTCGTCGTGCCGTTCATGTCCTGCTCGGCCCGTTTCCCGGTCTACGCGCTCATGTGCGGGGCGTTCATCGGACCTCTCTACGGACCCGGCTGGGAATCCGTCGTGATGGTCGGCATGCATTGCGTCGGCCTGCTCTTCGCCGTGCCCACGGCCTTCGTGCTCACGCGCCTGGTCCTCAAGGTGAAGCCGCAGCCCTTTGTCCTCGAGCTGCCGCGCTACCAGTTGCCCAAGCCGCGCGACGTCATCTGGCGCATGTGGCAGAACGCCGCCGAGTTCGTCTCCAAGGCCGGCACGGTGATCTTCGCCATCACCATCGTCGTCTGGGCGCTTTCTTATTTCCCGCGCGACGCCTCCGTGGCCGAACGCGTCCGGGCCGCTCATCCGACCGAGTCGGCCGAGAAGGTGAAGGCCCGCGTCCAGGCCGCCTATGTCGAGCAGTCGTACATGGGTCGCTTCGGCAAGGCGGTGCAGCCGGTCTTCGACCCGCTCGGGTTCGATTGGAAGATCACCGTCGGCGTGCTCGCCAGCTTCCCGGCCCGCGAAGTCATCGTCTCGACCCTCGGCGTGACCTACTCGGTCGGCGAAGGCGCGGAAGCCGACAGCCGTCAGCTCCGTAAGGCGATGCAGGACGCCAAGTGGTCCGATGGCCCGCGTGCCGGCAGCCCGATCTTCTCGTTGGCCGCGGTGCTCGCCCTGATGGTCTTCTTCGCCCTCTGCTCCCAGTGCGGACCGACGATCGCCACGCTCGCGCAGGAGACCGGAGGCTGGCGCTGGGCGGCCTTATCCTTCGGGTACATGACCGCGCTCGCCTGGGTCGTCTCGGCCCTCGTCTATCAGTTCGTCATCCGCCTCACATGAACCTCGAAGCCGTCATCGTCGGTGCGGTCGTCGGCGTGGCCGCTGGTTGGCTGATTCGTCGCTGGCTCGCCGCGGCCCGCCGTCGCAAGGAAGGCGGCTGCGCGGGGGATTGCGGCTG
>CANKZO010000036.1 GCA_947488485.1 Opitutia bacterium
CGGCGGCGAAGGGAGCGAGATCCGCGCCGTCGAGTTCCGGGGCTTTCGGCAGGCCTGCGGCGGCTACGGCCGTGGCCGCGACGTCTAGGCTGCTGACGGGCTGATCGTAGACTTTGCCGGCGGGGAGGCGAGCGGGCCAGGTGGCCACGAACGGCGTACGGATACCGCCTTCGCTCAGCATGCCTTTCTGGCCGATGAGTGGCGTGTTGAGCGATCCATCCCAGGATTTACCGAGGGGTGCGCCGTTGTCGCCGATGAAGACGATGAGCGTATTCTGATCCTGTCCGGTCGCCTTGAGCTTCGCGCGTAGCTGGCCGATGCCTTCGTCCATGGCCGCCATCATCGCCAATGCCTGGCGACGTTCCTTGGGCAGATGGGCCGGCGTCTTGGAGAACCACGGTTCCGGGGACTCGAGCGGGACGTGCGGGGCGTAGTAAGCCAGGTAGAGGAAGAAAGGCTGCTCCGGCTTCGCAGCGCGGCGGTCCAGGAAGGACAGGGCGGCTTCGGTCTGCACGACCACGCGGAAACGATTGTCGGCCACGAGGTGCGGAGCGTCGGCGAAAGGCTTCCCCGATAGATCATGCGAGGCCAGATACTGGCGGAGTTCGCCGCGGAAGTATTCATCGAAGCCCTGGGCGTGGGGCATGAATTCCTTGGACAAGCGCAGGAGCTTGTCGCCCTTCTTACCGCCGACGAGGTCGAGGTGCCATTTGCCGACCTGGCCGGTGACGTAACCGGCAGCCTTGAGGCGTTCGGCGATGGTCAGTTCAGTGAGCGGTAACGGGCCCTTATTGTTGTCCTCCACGCCGAAGCGCTGCTGGTAGCGGCCGGTGAGCACGCCGGCGCGCGAGGGGACGCATTGGGGCGCGGTGACGTAGCCGCGGGTGAAGCGGACGCCGTCGCGGGCCATCGCGTCGAGGTGCGGTGTGCGGATGTCCTGGTCCGAGCCTTGGATGCCGAGATCCGCCCAGCCGTGGTCGTCTGAGTAGATCAGGATGATGTTCGGCTTATCCGCCGCGTGCGCCGCGAGCGAAGCCAGCAGGAGGGTCAGGAGGGTCTTCACTGCGCTACGCCTTTGATGACGAGATTGCGGACTTCGGCGGACTTGGAACCCGCGATCCAACTGCGGGTCTTGGGCGTGGCCAGGAAGGGGTGTTGGGCGCTCAGCTCCTGCCCGTCGATACGAACTGCCATCCGATCGCCGGTCCATTCGACGCGGACATGGCGCCACTGGCCCTTGACGGTTTCAAGGGGCATGCGTGCGAGGATGTGCGAGGGCTTCACGGAATCTTCAGCGATATGGACCTCCTTGGGCGTGATCACCACGCGGCCGACGTGCTTGTCGGCATCGCAGCCGATATAGAAGGTCGTCGGGACGTCCTGACGGAAATCGAGTTCGATGACGGCCGTCTTCAGGCCCACCCAGTGTTGGAGCACCGGTACATGCTTGCGCGCAGGGATTTCGGTCATGCGCAGGACGCCGCCATCGGGCTTCCATTCGCCATGCGGAATCTTCCATGGTTCGGCGAAGGCCGCCGTGAGGTCGGGCGCGACGATCACGGGCGGTTCGGCTTCGACGAGGAGAGGGCCGGAGGCGCAGCCGACGAGGAGCAAGCTCGTGGCGAGCAGTGAGAGGAGTCGTGTCATGAAGAGGGGAGGTAGGATTACTTGGTGCGGTCTGGTTGGTTCAGTCCTGCAGGGAGTTCTTTAAGTCGTTCCAGCGAGTTGATGTCATGAAAAAACCATGCCTTGCCGGATTTAATTTTGAAGATGACCGTCCGGCTGGCGTAACGCAGTCCGTCCAGTTCCTTCCATTCGCTGAAACGGTAGAAGTCGCTCCGCCATTCCAGTCGGCGGAGTAGCATGGTTTCCCGGTCGAAATAGAGGTTCATCGCCGGGGTCACGGACCCGCTGATCCGCAGGCCGGCGCAGGGCCTGCCTTCATCGGTCAAGTCCGGGATGATTTCAAAACGCGACTTCTCGTCGACCAGGAGATCGAGCGACCAGGCGCGCGCGTCGTCTTTCGCGGGATCCGGCCCGCGCTCCTTCTTGTTGATCCACCACTTGTCGGGCTGGGAGAGGATCGAGTCGCGGTTACTCCGTTTCTTGCCGGCGTCTGGTTCAGGGGTGGCGCCGAAATGGAACGTCTCCTGGATGCGGAACACCTTGAGCAGTTTTTCCTTTCCGCCCGCCGCCAGCAGGGCTTTCTCGACGAGAGGCTTGGGGTCAGTGGTCTGAGCCTGCGCGCAGCAACCTGCGTAGAGGGTGATGAGGAGGAGACGGAAGAGGTGGCGCATGCGTCCGCGGTTTGGCTCAAGGGGTCGGGGTCACGAGCACGTCGTCAATCTCGATGCCGGCGGCGCCGCCGTTCTGCATCCAGAGGAGCTTACGCTTGGTGGCGTCGAAGTTCGGGCGCTTGAGCGTGCGGGTCCACTTGCCGTCGACGGACATGTCCACCGTGTCGCCCTTGAAGACGAGCTTCACCGTGCGCCACTCGTTCGTCGAGAGGTCGACCTTCTCGGCCGGGAAGTGCTCGTTGGTGCGGTAGGCCTTGCTGACCGGATCCGGCTCGCGGGTGTTCTGGCGGAGCGGATGCTTCGGGTCGAGGGTGTGGGCGTCGACTTCGAGCACGATGCTATCGCGGTTGAGGCGGACACGGAGCATGTGGTCGACCGAGCCGTAGCCGTCGTCGCCGTCGACGAAGAGCCAGAGCATACCGCCTTTCTCGAGGTGACGGTATCGGAAGGATATCGTCAGGTCCTTGCCGGCGAGCGCCAGGTAGACCATCGGCGGATACTTGCCCCCGCTCGAACCGCGCGTCCACATCACGCCGTCGCGGATGGACGTGTTCTTGTTGGGGAGCGGCGTCAGGAACTTCTTCGCGTCAAAGCCGGTCCCGAAGTCCTCGCGGACCGAGAACGTCTTCGGCGTGGCGCAACCGGTCAGCAGCAGGACGGAAAGGAGCGCCGCGGCCTTCATTTGACGGCTTTCAACTTCGCGAGCAGGAAGTCCGTGGGCGTCGCGTGCTTAGGGTTGGCGAGCCCGCGGTAATGCAACTCGGCGGACACGCCCTTGGTCGCGCAGTGCGCGGCGAGCTTGAGGCCGAAGTTCGCGGTGTGCGTCGGGTCTTTCTCGTTCTGGCCGATGGCCGGCGGGCCGCCGAAGGTCATGTACACCGCGGGGTCGTCGGACGATACCAGCGCATACGGCGAATACTCCGCGATGAGGGGCAGGATAGATTCCCGTCCGGCGAGGAATTCCTCGAACGTTTTGAAGCCGAAAGCGTGGCCACCGTAGTTGCTGTTGGGCGTCCACTCCTTCATCTGGGCCGGATCGAGGGTCGTCTGCGGGCCGGTCACGGCCGCGCAGGTCAGGCGCGTGGACTCGCGGGCGATCGGGTCGGCCGACTTAGGGTCGGCGAGGTCGTCGTGGAAGGCCAACCAAAGGCTCGAGCAGGCCCCGGCTGAACCGCCGGCGGCGCCGACGCGGCTCTTGTCGAGGTTCCACTCGGTGGCCTTGCTGCGCACGAACTGCAGGGCGCGGGCGGCGTCGTGCAGGGGCGCCTTCACGGCGGGCGAGGTATCGACCGCGGGGTCGCGCTTGATGAGGCGGTAGTTGATGGAGACGACTGAGACGCCGGCCTTGAGCAGGGCGCCGACGTCGGCGAACTTCTCCGCGCGCTCCTTGCTGCCGCCGACCCAGCCGCCGCCGTGGATGATGAAGACGAGGGGCGTCGGCGTCGTGGATTCCGCCTTCCAGAAGTCGAGGACCTGGCGCTCGTGTTCACCATAGCGCACGCCGGCGTGGGTGGGCTTGGGCAGCGAAGCCGAATAGGCGTCGGCCTTGGGGGCGGCGGCCTTGGCTTTCTTGGCCGGCGCTTTGGTCTTAGGGGCTTCCTGGGCGCCGAGCGTGGCGCCCGCGAGGAGGGTGAGGAGGGTGAGGAATCGCATGGTTAAGGTCTCAGTTGCCGGCCCGGACGAACTCATCCTTCGAGAGGCGTCCGTCCTTGTCTTGGTCGAAGCGGATGAAGCGGGCCGGGGCGTCGGCCTGATCGCCCATGTGCGGGATGAATTCATCCTTCGCGAGGAACCCGTCCTTATCCTTATCCCAGCCGTCGAAGATCTTCGGACGGTCGAGCGTCTTCTTGGGTTTGGCGGGTGCTGACTTAGGCGTCCCCTTAGATTGTCCGTTGGCGATGAACTTATCGCGGGCGGGGCTGGCGGGCAGGGTCTTATTCCAAGCGAGGGCCTTCGCGGTCAGAGTCTTGACGACTTCTGGGTGCTGCGCGGCGACGTCGTGGTGTTCGCCTGGGTCCTTGGGGATGTCGAAGAGCTGGGCATTTTTGCCGGCATGGTCGACGAAGAGCTTCCAGTCACCGTCGCGGACGCAGAGGGGAGAAGGCTGATAGCCGTCCTGCGCACCTTGGACGCCGGAGATCCATTCCCAGTGCAGCGGTGCCCGACGGGGCGTGGCGGCGCCGCCCAGCCAGAGGGCCGAACGGTCTTCACCATCCGCCGCAAGGTTGGCCGGGACTTTGACGCCAGCCAAGGCGGCGATGGTGGGGAGGAAGTCGACGCCCCCGACGACCGCGTTTTCTTCGACGCGGCCGGCCGGGACCTTGCCCGGCCAGCGGACGAGGCCGAAGGTGCGGATACCGCCTTCGTGCATACTGCGCTTACGGGCGCGGAGCGGACCGGCGCTGCCGACGCCGGCGTTGGCAGCGTTACCGATGCGGTAGTCCTCGGGGCCGTTGTCGCTGGAGAGGAAGATGAGCGTGTCGTTGGTCAGGCCGAGTTGGTCGAGGGAGTCCAGCAGACGGCCGATCTGGGTGTCCAGGTCGGTGAGCGAGGCGCAGAAGACCTGCATCTGCGAGCGGAGGTCCTTGGCGTTGGCGTAATACTTACGGGTCCACTCGCCGAAGGCGGGATCGTCGGCCTTGGGCTGGAGTTCCGCGTAGACCGCGAGCTGTTCCGGCGTCGGCTTCAGCGCCGCGTGCGGGACGAGCGTCCAGAGGTTGACGTAGAAGGGCTTATCCTTGTTGGCCTGGGCGAACTTGATCGTCTCGTCGACCATCAGCGCCGTAGAACGGGCGCGGAAGTAGGGCTCCTTGCCTTCGTCGCCAAGTTGCGCGCCGGAAGAATTCTGGGTCTTGGAGACGTCGATGCCATAGGCTTCGGGGGCGGGCGCGCCGGCGCCGTGACCGAGGTGCCATTTACCGAAGTGCGCGGTGGCGTAGCCGGCCTGCTTCAGAAGGTCGGGCAGGGTGGTGACTTCGGGGTCGAGCCAATCCGGCATCGAACGAGCGGCGTTCTGGCTATGGTCGGCGAAATGGCCGTGGATGCCGAAACGGGCCGGGACCTGTCCGGTCATGAAAGAGGCGCGGCTGGGCGAGCAGACCGTCGCGGCGACGTAGAACTGGCGGAGCCAGGTGCCCTCCTTGGCTAGGCGATCTAGGTTCGGTGTCTTCACATACGGATGGCCAGCGAACTTGGCGTCACCCCAGCCTTGGTCGTCGGTCAGGATGAAGATCACGTTCGGCGGCCGGTCGGCGGCGAGCGCGCCGACGAGCGATGCTAGGAGCAGGAGAAGGCGGCTCATGCTCAGGCGAGGATACCCTTGATGACGTGGCGCTCTTCGACGCCGGTGAGGCGTTGGTCGAGGCCTTGGAACTTATAGGTCAAGCGACGGTGGTCGACTCCCATGAGGTGGAGGATCGTGGCGTTGAGCTCGCTGAGGTGGACCGGGTCCTTGGTCACGTTGTAGCTGAAGTCATCGGTCTCGCCGTACGAGATGCCAGGCTTCACGCCCGCGCCGGCCATCCACATGGTGAAGCAACGCGGGTGGTGGTCGCGGCCGTAGTTCGTCTTGGTGAGCGTGCCTTGCGAGTAGACCGTGCGGCCGAATTCGCCGCCCCAGACCACGAGGGTGTCTTCGAGCATGCCGCGTGATTGGAGGTCGAGCAGCAGGCCGGCGCAGGCCTGGTCGGTCTGCTGGCACTGGCGGGCGATGTCCTTGGGCAGGTTGCCGTGCTGATCCCAGCCGCGGTGAAGGATCTGCACCACGCGGACGCCGCGTTCGACCATGCGGCGGGCGAGCAAGGCGCTGTGGGCGAACGTACCGGATTCCTTCACCTCGGGTCCGTAGAGGTCGAGGGTCGCCGGGGTCTCCTTGGAGAGGTCGGTCAGGTCGGGCACGCTGGCCTGCATGCGGAAAGCCATCTCATACTGGGCCGTGCGGGTGAGCGTCTCGGGGTCACCGAGCTCGCGGTGGCCGGCGGCGTTGAGCTGGGCGAGGGCGTCGAGCGTGATGCGGCGGTCGCCGGGCTGGACCCCGGGCGGGTTCTGGACGTAGAGCACCGGATCGCCGCCGGAGCGGAGGGCCACGCCCGTGTGGCGTGTCGGGAGGAAACCGCTGCTCCACATGCGCGTGAAAAGCGCCTGGCCGCCGACGCTCTTGGGCGTGAGCACCACGAACGAGGGGAGGTCATCGCTCTCGCTGCCGAGTCCGTAGCTGATCCAGGAACCGATGCTCGGCTTACCGGGGATCTCATTGCCCGTCATCGCGAAGGTGCAGGCCGGGTCGTGATTGATCGCGGTCGTGCTGACGGACTTCATCACCGCGAGCATATCGACCACCTTGGCAGTATGCGGGAGGAGTTCGCTGATCCAGCGTCCGGACTTACCGTGCTGCGCGAACTTGAACTGGCTCGGGGCGACGGGGAAGCGCGCCTGGCCGGAAGTCATCGTGGTGATGCGCTGGCCGTTGCGGATGCTCTCCGGCAGGTCCTTGTCGAAGTGGGCCTCCAGTTGCGGCTTATAGTCCCAGAGGTCGAGCTGGGACGGGGCGCCGTTCATGTGCAGGTAGATGATGCGCTTGGCCTTGGGGGCGAAGTGCGGGTAGCCGGCGAGCGGCTTGTGCACGGTGTTCGCGGCCTGGGCCTCGCGGGAGAGCAGGCCGGCGAGGGCGACGCCGCCGACGCCGAGTCCGGCGGTGCTCAGGAAGCTTCGGCGGTTCAGGAGGCGCAGGTGGTCTTGGATCGGGTCGTTCATCGGTTGAGGGTCTCGTCGAGGTTGAGGAGGAGGCTGGCGGTGAGGGTCCACGCCGCGACTTCGGGCGCGGGCAGGGAAGCGTCGGGCTTCGATTCGCCGAAGGTGATCAGCTTGGTCGCGTCGGCCGGCTGGGCGGCATAGCGCGCGCGGTGCGCGCGCAGGGCGTCGAGCGTGACCTGCGTTTCGCTCGCGACGGGACGACGTCCGACGGCCGTCAGCCACGCGAACGCGACCTGGGCTTCATCGGTTGACCCGCCTTCCTTGAGGATGCGCTGGGCGAACGCGCGGGCGGCTTCGACGTGTTGGACGTCGTTGAGCAGCGCGAGGGCTTGGAGCGGCGTGTTGCTGAGCTCGCGGCGGACGCAGCTGGCTTCGCGGGCCGGTGCGTCGAAGGCGATCATCGAGGGCGGCGGTGCGGTGCGCTTCCAGAACGTATAGAGCGAGCGACGGTAGAGCGCCTCACCGGTGTCGCGCGTGTAGCGGGCGGTGTTGCTGCCGGTGAAGCCGACCGGTTCCCAGACACCATCTGGCTGGTAGGGGCGCACGCCCTTGCCGCCGATGCGCGGGCTGAGCAGGCCGGAGACGAACAGGGCCTGGTCGCGGATGACCTCGGCGTCGAGGCGATGGCGCGGGCCACGGGCGAGGAGACGGTTCTCGGGGTCCTTGGTCAGGAGTTCCGGCGAGGCGGCGGCGGAGCGACGGTAAGCGGCGCTGGAGACGAGTAGGCGGACGAGGCGCTTCACATCCCAACCGTTCTCGCGGAATTCCACCGCGAGCCAGTCGAGGAGCTCCGGGTGGCTGGGCGAATCGCCCTGCGAGCCGAAGTCGCCGCTGGTCTTGACCAGACCGTAGCCGAAGAACTGCTGCCAGTAGCGATTGACCGTCACGCGGGTCGTCAGCGGGTTAGCGGGGGAGAGGAGCCAGGCCGCGAGGTCGCGGCGGTCGTAGGTGTCCTTCTTCGGCAGAGGATGGAAGGCCGCAGGTACGCCGCGGGAGACCGCTTCACCCGGCTTGTCGTATTGGCCGCGGATCATCACGTGCGCCTGACGCGGTTGAGGCAGGTCGGCCATGACGAGCGTGGCGGGGATCTGGTCGTTCAGGGTCTTCTTACGGGACTCCTCGGCGAGCTTCTCGGCGCGCATACCGTCGAGTTTCTCCCGACCGCCTTGGAATTCGTTCTCGAGCCACCAGTCGAGCAGACGCTTGCGTTCAGCGTCGGTCCACAGGGCGGCTTTCTTGCCGCGCACGAGGTTCTGGAGGTCGCCGGGCAGTTCGGCTACGCGCGATCCTTGCTTCTTCTCAGACCAGACCTTGAAGGACCACTGGATATCCTTGGCCTCTTCGATGCGGTGGCTGATGGCCAGGCGATCCCAGTAAACAGTGCCGTCGAACTGCGTGAAGGCGAAGCCGTCGACCTTCATACCCGGCTTCAGGCCGAGCTTGGCGATGTCGACCTTGAGCTGGGTCCATTTGCCGGCCTCGGGCAGCTTGCCCATGTTCACTTTCTCCGGCGTGCGCACCTTACCGAAGGGGATGGCGCCTTCCTCGCCCCAGAAGGCGCGGTGATTCCAGCCGCCGACGTGGAACTGGAGCATGATCGACTTGGGTAGGTTCGCCGGATCGAGGTAGGTCCAGACGGAGATGACCCCGTTGGCCGGGATTTCGAAGGAGGCCCCGTTGGCGAAGAAGTCCTGGGCGACGCCCTTGGCCGTGCGCTTCAATGAACGCTTACCGCTATGCACCGGCCCCTGGCCGGCTTCGACGAAGGTCGTCGTGTTGCCAGAGGCTTCGACCTTGGCCTTCGCCGGGAAGGCATCTTCGAACCAGATGGTCTCACCGGTGCGCACAGGCGGCGGCGGGGTGAGGGTCGCAGGATCGACATATTTGAAGGAAGCGATGGCCTCGCGGATGGCCTTCTGCTTGGCGGCGATCAGGCGATCGATTTCGGCCATGCTCTTCTCCTGCTCCGGTGTGGAGAGCTGGAGGACCGGTGGCGTCAGCAGGATGTTGCCGTCGAAGCCGGGGTCGGCCGCGCTGTAGAAGAACGAGTAGAGCGAGTAGAACTCCTTGGTCGTCACCGGGTCGAACTTGTGGTCGTGGCAGACCGCGCAGCCGGCCGTCAGGCCCATCCACACGCCCATGGTGGTATCGGTGCGATCCACCGCGTAGCGGAAGAGGAGTTCGTCGTTGATCGAACCGCCTTCGCTGGTGGTGACGTTGCAACGGTTGAAACCGCTGGCGACGCGCTGCTCGCGGGTAGCGTTCGGCTGGAGGTCGCCGGCGAGCTGCCAGGTGGTGAAGACGTCGAAGGGCAGGTTGTCGTTGAAGGCCTTCACGACCCAATCGCGGTAGGGCCACATGCTGCGCTCGTTGTCGAGGTGCAGGCCGTGCGTGTCGGCATAGCGCGCGGCGTCGAGCCAGCCGCGGGCCATGTGTTCGCCATAGCGCGAAGAGGCCAGGAGGCGTTCGACGACCTTATCATAGGCCTGCGGAGAGGCGTCGGCGAGGAAGGCGTCGACCTCTGCGGGCGTCGGCGGGAGGCCGGTCAGGTCGAGCGTCACGCGGCGGAGTAGGCGGGCTTTGTCGGCTTCAGGCGCGGGCTGCAGGCCTTGGACGGAAAGCTCGGCGTGCAGGAACGCGTCGATCGGCGAGGTGCCGGCCGCGGCCGCGGGCACCGGAGGACGCACCGGGGGCTCGAAACTCCAGTGCTTACGGTAGGGCGCGCCTTCGGCGATCCAGCGGCGTAGGGTGTCGATCTGGGCCTGGGTAAGTTTCTTATGTGATTCCGGCGGCGGCATCACTTCCTCGGGGTCTTTCGTGAGGAGGCGCTTGATCAGTTCGCTGCCATCGGGGTCGCCCGGCTTGATCGCCTGCACGCCGTCGTTGATCGCGGTGGCGCCTTCCGCGGTGTCGAGGCGGAGGTCGGCCTTGCGCTTCTTGGCGTCGAAGCCGTGGCAGGCGAAACAGTTGTCGGACAGGATCGGGCGGATGTCCCGGTTGAAGTCGAGCTTCGGGGCGGCCTCGGCGGCGAGGGCGGCAAAGGTCAGGAGCAGGAGGGGCGGGCGCATGGTCTACTTGGCGGATTCGAAGGAAAGGAGGGCTTCGGCGTAGCGACGCCCGATCTCGAGCGTGCCGGCGGCGGTGAAGTGGGTGTGCGAAGGCGGGAGCGTCTCGGCGCCGGCGGTGTCGACGTAGCGGGCGCGGGGCAGGGCGGCGGCGACTTCCTGCTGGGCGGCGATGACCTTGGGCATGAAGGCGTTCTTGCCGTTGCCGAAGCGGGTGTTGACGCCGAGAAGTAGTATCAGGTCCGGCGCGTCGAGTTCGATGCGGAGGCTTTTCAGCATCGCCGAGAGATTGGCTACATAGGCGGCGGCGTCCTTCGCGTTGGCGTCGCTCTCGCCTTGAACCCAGACGAACGCTCGCGGACGTAGGGTGACGTCCTTCGACTTCGCGGCGGCGATAGCGGCCTTGGCTTCGTCGATCATCGCACGGTAACAGGCGTCAGCCTTGCCGGGCAGTCCGACGTTCCAATCAGCGGCGACGGACGTGCCGCTGAAGGCCGTCTTAATGACCGCGAGCGGGCGTGACTCTTTCGTCGTCAGAGTGCGGACCATCCCGATCTCGGGTCCGAACCCGCCCTTGGTCTTCAGGTTGAAGTTACCGTATTGGCGGGCGAGCTTCTTGCCGTCGACGGCGGGCTTGGCGGGCGTGCGCGGTTGGAATTGCAAAGTCGTCCACTGGCGGGCGCTCGTGCCGTCGAATTCATCGGGAGGCGGATCGCCCACGCGCCACCAGAACATCGTGGCGGCATCCTTCGGGTCAGCCGGCAGCTCTTCCGCATAGGCGTCGTAACCGACCGCGTTGGACTGCCCGGCGATCAGGATCAGGTCGCGGGTTTCGGCGGCGAAGACCAGCCCGTGCAGGAGCAGGGCCAGGCCTATGGGGAGGCGGCGGAACATGGGGTATCTTTGGGTAACCCGCCCGCCCCCGGAGTTCCACCTTTTCCCTTGGTCGGAGGCGCTTATTTACAATCGTTTAGCAGGAACTCGACCAGCTCCGGGCAGGCGAAGAAGGACGGGCCGACCTTGTGGCCTTCGCCAGGGACGATCTTGACCGTGAACTTTCCGCCCAGGGACTCGTAGCGTTCCTTGAGGAGCAGGGTGTTGTCTTTGTGCGGGACGACCACGTCGTTATCGCCATGGACGGCGAACATCGGGACCTTGGCGGCGGCGAGGCCGGCCAGGTTGTCAGGCGGATTGAACTCCTTGAGGCGGGTCGTGAGTTCGGCTTCGGTCAGGCCGAAGTCGGCGAGCGTCTGGGCCTTCGAGTTCTTCAGCGGCCAGCTGGAGAGGTTGCAGACTGGGTAGATGCCGATCCACGCCTTCACCTTATCCGGATTCCGGAAAGCCCAGGTGAGCGTCATCATCCCGCCGCGGCTCTGGCCGAGCAGGATCGGCTTGGGCGAATAGCCGCGCTTGACCATCTCGTCGTAGAATTTCGTGAACTGGGCCGCGCTCTTCGGGGCGCCGCGGACTTCGCCGAGGTCGTAGCCGGCGATGGCCATACCGGCCTGCTGGCAGGCGTCGGCGTAGAGCTTGTGCTGGACGATCGAGACTCCGCCATTGAGCGCGGGCGCATACCAGAGCCAGGGATTTCCTTCCGCCGGCTTGGCCGCCGGGTGAATCACGGCCCTATGGCCATCGACCTTGAAGGTCTCGGCGCCGAAGAGCGGAGAGGCGTTTCCCAGCGTGAGAGCGAAGAGCAGGACGAGGAGTTTTTTCATGAGGGTTTACTTGAATTCGATCTTGGTCTGCGGAAGCACGGCCTGGATCTTCGCCTGTTGCTCGGGCGTGAAAGGGGCCTTGGCGGGGACGAGGCGCATGGATTTCAGGAAGGCGAACGGCTTGAGGGCGCGGATGCGTTCATCGGGCAGCGGCATCTTGCCGATCTCGAGGTGGGTGAGCTGCGTGAGGCCGGCGAGGGCTAACAGATCTCCATCGGTTAGGGCCTGAGCGTTGGTAAGCGTGAGGCGGCGCAAGGGGGCGAGGCCTTTGAGGTGGGCTACGCAGGTTCCCGATTCGAAGCCTTCGCCGAGTTGGAGGTACTCGAGCGGTAGTTTGGCGATATGTGTCAGCGCCTGAGGGGTCGCCTTGGAGGTTCCGAGCTCGAGGCCTTTGAGTTTCGTGAGCTTGGCGAGATGCGGAGCGCCGACGTCGGTGAACTTGGCGTGCGCGAGGCTGAGGCTCTCAAGGTTAGGCAGGTGCTCGCACAGCTGGCGGAGCCCCTCGTCGTCGATCAGGCTGCCGCGGTGACTGACCCGGGTGAGCTTCGTGAAGCCTTCGAACCGGGCGTAGGCCTTGCCCGTCATCTGGGTGCCGACGAACGAGAAGTTCTCGAGGCGCTTCAGGCCGGCGAGCTGAGCCATCCCGGCATCGGTGAGTCTGCCATTATTGGTGAAGCGTAGGACCTTGAGGTTCGTGAGCTTCGCGAGGGGCGGCATCCAGTCGTCATTGAACTTCGTCGAGATGATGTTGAGCGACTCGAGCGTCGAGAGGTGGCCGATATGTTCGAAGAACGCCGCGTCATAAGGGTCGTCCTTACGATGGTCGTGCGGGCCGGCGCCCGGTACGGCGAGGTCGATGAGTTTCACGCCATGGCCATCGGCGGTCAGCTCGACCTTGCCTTTGGCGGCGGTGACGATGCGCACGACCGCTTCGGCATGCGGATCGAGGGCGTAGGCTGAAACGGCAAGAAATAGGGAGAGGGCTAAGGTGGGGAGGGTTCGGAAAATCATGGTCATTCGTTCCTAGTTAAAGGCGTTCTTAGTTCTTTGTTATCTGTGCCTGACGAACAACGAGGAACAAAGAACCCAAAATATTCATTCCTTAGTATTTGGGAAAGATGGCCGGGGTGGGGAAGCGCTCTTCGGTGATACTGGCGTTGCCGTCGATGTATTCTTCACGCGGAAGGTGGACGTCCGGCCAGAGCGCCGGCCGAAGTCGGACGATGCGTTTGGGCCGGAGGCCTTCGGTGATGAGGTCGATCTCCATGGTGACTTGGATGCCGCTGCTGCCGGTAGGGGCTTCGCCTGGCAGGCGGGTCACTGCGATCATCGGGCCGCGGGCGGCCATCTGTGATGGGCCGGCCGAGCCCGCTTCGGTGTGCTTGAGCGTGTTCTCAGCCCCGTTCATGAAGGCCTGGCCGCCTGGCTGGAAGTCGGCGTAGAGGGAAGGGTCCATGCCGCCGAAGAGCGTCACGGTCACCTTGGCGCGTCCGAACTTGCCGTATTCCACGCGATCCACCCAGGCCGGCATCCAGCGGCTCCTGACGAAGGCCTTATGCTTTTCGGTCTGGATGGCGGACGCACGCTGCATCGAGAGGTCGTCCAGCCAGAGGTCGGAGATGTGCAGGCGTTGGAAGATGCCATCGGGGCAGGGCTTCCAGGTCAGGCCGAGCAGCACCGACTGTCCGGCGAGAGCTTTGTCGCTCTCGGTAGGCCGCGAGACATCAGCGAGCAGGTCGTCGATGCTCAGGAGCTCCCGCCCACGCCAGACACGCGTGGCGGCATCGATAGTGAATTTCTGCTCGGCGGCCTTGGGGTCGCCTGCTTTCGGCTCGAGTGTCGCGACGATCATGCCGGAGCCTTGCCGCAGGTCGACCTGCCTCAGTTTCCAAGACTTGCCGATGCGCCGGCAGTAACTCGGCTCATCTTCCAGCAGCATCACATGGTTCTCGGCCGGGAAGACGCCGACTCCGCGTCGATGGTTGGCGTCGCGGTTCCGGTTATCTACCGGCAGCACGGGCACCGATGAGAGTTTCGGGTCGGGTGGCAGGAAGGCCGTCACGTGGAGGAACGTGCCAAGCGGCAGGTCGCGGAGGTCGGCGGGGGCGCCGTGGTAGCGGACCATGCCGTAAGGCAGCATCGCGAACGGATTGGGCTCGGTGCTGCGAAAGATGCCCGGCCCTTGGACGCGTAGGCTGCCACGACGGTTGGCGTGGTCGATGAAGGCCAGTTCGCCTTGGTAGGTATGGGCCTTCTCGATGGGCGGAAAGACGCCCGCCTCCGGGCGGAAAACTTCTTGTTCTTGGTTCTTTGTTCCCGGTGCTTCGTTGGCGGCATAGGCGCAAACCACCAACAACCATGAACAAAGAACGATGAACGAAGAACTACGTGCCATGAACGACGAACAAAGCACTAAGAACATTTGTTACTAGTACTTCGGAAAGATGGCCGGAGTGGGGAAGCGGTCTTCGACGCGGAATTCACCGTCGCCGAGGTATTCTTCGCGCGGAAGGTCGACGGCCGGCCAGACTGCGGCGCGGATACGGACGACTTTGCCGGGGCGGATGCCTTCGATGATCAGGTCGGTCTCCATCGTGACTTGGATGCCGCTGCTGCCCGTCGGGACTTCGCCGGGAAGTTTGGTCACTTCGGCGATGGGGCCTTTGGAGGCCATGTGCGCGGGACCGTAGTGGCCGCCGGCGTGCTTCAAGGTGTTTTCCGCGGCGTTGATCAGGGCTGGTTTGCCCTTCTCGAAGTCGGCGTAGAGCGACGGGTCCATGCCGCCGAAGAGCGTCACGGTGACCTTGGCTCGGCCGAACTTGCCATACTCGACGCGTTCCACGTGGGCGGGCATCCATCGGCTGCGGATGAAGGCCTTATGCGTTTCGGTCTGATTCTTGGCGGCACGCTGCAGCGATGCGTCGTCCAACCAGATATCTGAGATATGCAGGCGAAGGAAGATGCCGTCCGGGCAAGGTTTCCAGGTGAGTCCGAGCTGGACCTGCTGACCTTCGAGCGACTTTTTGCCTTCGGCGATGAGGTCGGCGACCGACAAGGCTTCGCGGCCACGCCAGATGCGGGTGGCGGCGTCGAAGGTCAGTTTCTGTTCGGTGGCCTTGCCATCGCCGCCCTGCTTGGGCTCGAGCGTGGCGATGATGGGTGCGGCGGGCTTCTCGAGGTCGACGCCCTTGAGTTTCCAGGCCAAGCCCATGCGCTGGCAGTAGCTGGGCTCGTCCTCGAGCAGCAGCACGTGGTTCTCGGCCGGGAAGACGCCGATGCCGCGGTAGTGGTTGGCATCGCGATCCTTGTTGTCGACCGGCAGCACGGGCACCGAGGAAAGCTTCGGGTCAGGCGGCAGGTAGGCGGTGATGTGCAGGATAGTGCCGAGCGGGATATCGCGGAGTTCGGCCGGCGCGCCATGGTAACGCACCATCCCGTAGGGGAGCAGGGCGAAGGGATGCGGGTCGTTACGACGGAAGACGCCGACGCCGAGCACGCGGACGCTTCCGCGCCGGTTGACGTGGTCGACGAACACGAGCTCTCCTCGATAGGTGTGAGCTTTGGCGAGCTCTGGGAATTTGCCGGCTTCCGGGCGGTAGGGACCCGATGCCTGTTCTTGGTTCTTTGTTGCTGATGCTTCGTTGGCCGCAAAAGCGCAAACTCCCAGCAAACCAAGAACGACGAACGAAGAACAACGAACAAAGAGCATTTTCATAGCGTCACGACCTTATTGCTGTCGGCGAAGCGATCGATCTCCACGCCCATGCGCTGGGCCATGAGGAGGAGAAGATTGCTCATATGGGCGTCCGAATTGACCGGACGACTGCACACCTGGTAGTGCGCGGTGGTGAGCGTGCCGTCCTGACCGAACGTATAGCCCGGGAAGTTGGGCGTCGCCCGGTTGAAGTCCTTGTGGTTGCCGTGCTTCAGGCCGAGGTCCGAGCCGCCGGCGAGCACGAGGGGAAGGTTCGCGTTGCCGTGGCTATGGCCATAGGACATCCCGCTGCCGAAGAGCGACATCGTCGAGGCCAGGAGGGGCTTGCCGTTGAAGTCCTTGGTCTCCTCGAGGCGGCTGAGGAAGTAGCTGAACTGCTCGATGGCGAAGGTATCGTAGTTCGTCAGTTTCTCCATGTAGCCGGGGTCGCCTCCGTGGTGGCTGAGCTGGTGGCGGGATTCGGTGATGCCGATCTCGGGGATGGCGAAAGCGTCGCCTTCGCCGCCGAGGCTGAAGGTGGCGACGCGGGTGGTGTCCGTCTGGAAGGCCAGCACCATCAGGTCATAGACGGTGCGGAAGTAGTCGCCGGCCTTGGTGGCGGGGACGTCGCGGTTGGTTCGCTGGCGATCGGACGCGGAAATCGTGGGGAGCGGCGTGTCGAGCCAGACGTCGGCGCGGCGGGTGCGGATCTCGGCTTCGCGGACCGAGGTCAGGTATTGGTCCATGCGGCCCTTGTCCTCGGCGCCCATCTTCTTCTCGAGCTGACGGACTTCTTCGAGGTTGGCGTCGAGGACGCTGCCCTTGCGGCGGAGTTCACGACGCTGGGCGGTCTTGCCGCCCTTGGGCTCTTCGAAGAGGGAAGCGAAAATCTCGCTGCAGCGGCGCATGGCCGGCAAGCGCACGCCGTCCGCGGTCC
>CANKZO010000037.1 GCA_947488485.1 Opitutia bacterium
AGGCCGTTGAGCGCGAAGCCGAAGCCCCAGAAGCCGACGGACTCGAATTGCTGCGGGGCGGTGGCCGGATCGCTCCAGAGGACGAGCAGCCAAGGACCGAGCACGGCCGGGATGGCGAAGCCGCCGAAGGCGAAGCCCGAGGTGAAGCTGCGAGGAAGGTCGCGGCCGGCGAGCAGGATCAGGCCGACGAGGATCGGGGCCGTGATGGCGAGCGCGAGGAGCGTGGCAGGAAAAGTGTCCATGAAATCAGCGGGCGATGAGGAACCAGGCCAGGAAGAGGGAACCGACGACGATCCAGAGCGCGTAGGCGCGCGTCTGGCCGCGGTGGAAGGAACGGCCGGTGAGGTAGCCCAGCACCGCGGGGACGCCGCCGCCGATCCAGCGCACGGCGACGCCGTTGATCAGGAGGAGGTCGAGGAAGGCGATGAACTCGGCGACGCGACGCTGCACGGCGTCGACATACCAGCGGTACAGTCCGTCCATCCAGCGGTGTTCGAGGAGATGATACGTGCGGGGCGAGACGACCTGGAGGGCGTCGGCGCCGCGGACGGAGCCGTAGAACTTCAGGGCGCCGAGGAGGCCGACGACGAGCGAGACGAGGCCGACGATCGTCGAGGGGGCGGTGAGGTGGAAGGCGATCGCGTCGAGGGCGGGCTTGATCGGCTGCAGCGAACCGGCGGGCAGGAGGGTCGAGGCGAGGAAACCGCCGGCGACGGAATAGACGAGGCCGAGCACCACGAGCGGCAGGGTCATCGTCCAAGGCGACTCATGCGCGTGGGACGCTTCTTCGGAGTTGGCTTCGCCGAGGAAGACGAGGCGGAGCATGCGGCCGCTGTAGAGGCAGGTCGCGAGCGCGGCGAGGGACAGGAAGGCGAAGATCGCGAAGTGTCCGTCGTGCCAGGCGGCCTCGATGATGGCGTCCTTGGAATACCAGCCGGCGAGGAAGGGCACGGCGCAGTTCGAAAGCGTCGCGGCGATGAACGTCGCGGCGGTGAGCGGCATCTTCTTCAGCAGGCCGCCCATCTTGAGCATGTCCTGCTCGTGGTGGCAGCCGTGGATGACCGAGCCGGCGCCGAGGAACAGCGTGGCCTTGAAGAACGCGTGCATGGCCATGTGCATGAGCGCGAGCTCCGGGTGGCCGAGGCCGAGGGCGCAGCCCATGATGCCGAGGTGCGCGAGGGTGGAGTAGGCGAGGGACTTCTTGATGTCCGTCTGGGCGAGGGCGCAGAGGCCGGCGAGCGCGGCCATGCCGGCGCCGGAGATCGCGATGAACTCCAGGACTTCCGGCGCGAGCAGGAAGCTCACGCGGGCCATGAAGTAGACGCCGGCGGCGACCATCGTCGCGGCGTGGATGAGCGCGGAGACCGGCGTCGGGCCGGCCATGGCGTCGGTGAGCCAGACGTGGAGCGGGAACTGGGCGGACTTGCCGAGGAAGCCGCACATGAGCAGGGCGCCGACGGCGACGGGGATGGTCTTGGCGGCGGCGGCGTGGTCCTTGAGCGCGGCGAAGTCCAGCGTGCCGTAGAGCGAGAGGCACATGGCGATGCCGAGGATGAAGCCGAGGTCGCCGACGCGGTTGACGATGAACGCCTTCTTCGAGGCGGCGGCGGCGAAGTCCTTGTCGAAGTAATGCGCGATCAGCATGTAGGAGCTGAAGCCCACGAGTTCCCAGAAGATGAACGTCATGAGCAGGTTGTCGGCGACGACGATGCCCAGGATGGAGAACATGAAGATCGAGAGACCGGCGAAGAAACGGCCGCGGGCCCCGTCTTCCTGCATGTATCCGACGGAGAAGAGGTGGATCCACGCGGCGACGAACGAGACCACGAAGAGCATCAGGCGCGCGTTGGCGTCGAGGAGGTAGCCGAAGCCGAGGCTCACGCCGCCGAACTTGGCGAGTTCGACGTGCCAGCGGACGTCGGCGCCCTGGGCGAGGAGATACAGCGAGAGGCCGGCGATGCCGAAGGCCGCGGCGGTGGAGAACCAGGCGGCGAAACCGCCCGCGCGGCGCAGGAACAGCGCGGAGAACGCGGCGGCTCCCAGCGGCAGGAACAGGATCCAGTGGACCAGGGACGAAAAGTCGGGGGACATCGGAAAAGGCTTAGTCGCGGAGGGTGGTGAGCGCGTCGGACTGCACGGTGCCGCGCTTGCGGAACAGGGCCACGATCAGCGCCAGGCCGACGGCGACCTCGGCGGCCGCGACGGTGATGACGAAGAAGACGAGGACGGCGCCGTCCATGGTGCGGTTGAAACGCGAGAAGGCGACGAGCGCGAGCGTGGCGGCGGCGAGCATGAGCTCGAGGCACATGTAGACGACGAGCAGGTTGCGGCGCACGAGGACGCCGGTGAGGCCGAGCACGAACAGGAGTCCGGCCAGGAGAAGGTGATGCGCGAGGGCGGTGTTTTCCATGGCGGCGTGCTCAGGCTTGGTTCTCGGGGTTGTCCTTGCTCAGTGACACGACGCCGACGAGGGCGACGAGGAGCAGGAAGCCGGCGATTTCCAGCGGCAGGAGATACTTGGAGTAGAGGAGTCGGCCGAACGCCTTGGCGGCGGTGACGAATTCGGCGGGGTTCGTCGACAGCTCGGGCGGCGTGGCGCCGGCCTTGACGGTCGAGACGGCGCCCGACCAGTGGAAGAGCCAGACGACGGAGGCGGCGAGGAGGAAGAAGACGGCCAGGCCGAGCGCGGCGGTCTTCCAAGGATACGCACCCTGCGCGTCCTCGGTATCCAGCAGCATGATGATGAAGAGGAACAGCACCATGACGGCGCCGGCGTAGACGAGGACCTGCAGGACGCCGAGGAAGTAGGCGTCGAGGAGGAAGAAGTCCGCGGCCACCCCGACCAGGGCCAGGATCATCCCCATGGCGGAGGTCACCGCGTTGCGGCTGAGGACCAAGAGAAGAGCCGCCCCGAGGGTCAGGGCAGCGAAGAAAATAAACAGGCCGTCCGGCATGTGGCGGAAGGTAGGGTGGGGGTGGGCATTGGAAAGGAGAAAACGCCCCTAAACGCCCTTTTTTGCCACTTTATGGGGGTCATAAGCCCCCGGCCGCCCCCGATCCCTCAATTATGACCGAAATCAGTCAATACCTTAGAGGGGCCGGTGCCGGCGCATCTCGCAGGTGGGGTGCTGGGCAATGACCTCCCCGGCGTCGAACCGCCCCGTCCAGTCCGGGAAAAAGGCGTCCGCCTCGGGCTCCATGGCCACGTGGGTGAGGATCAGCTCGGCGCACCAGGGCAGGGCTTCCGCATAAAGGGCGGCCCCGCCGGCGAGAAAAAGGGTCTTGGACGGTTCGACCAGGGCGGCCTCCTGCCAGTCCTTGGCGACGATCACGCCGGGCGCGCTGAAACCGGAGCGGCTGAGCACGACGGTGGTTCGCCCAGGCAACGGCCGGCCGATGGACTCATACGTCTTCCGTCCCATGAGCAGCACCTGGCCCATGGTGGTCGCCTTGAAGAACGCGAAGTCCTCCGGGATGCGCCACGGCAGCTTGTTGTGCAGGCCGATGCCGCGATTGCGCGCGACGGCCGCGATGGCGATGAGCGGTCGGCCGAGGTCCACGACTTCAGATGGCCACCGGCGCCTTGATCGCCGGATGCGGGTCGTAGCCTTCGACGGAGATGTCTTCGAACTTGAACGCGAAGAGGTCCTTCACGTCGGGGTTCAGCACCAGGCGGGGCAGGGCGCGCGTCTCGCGCGAGAGCTGCAGATCGACCTGCTCCACATGGTTGGAATAGATGTGCGCGTCGCCGAAGGTATGCACGAAATGGCCCGGTTTCAGGCCCGTGACCTGCGCGATCATGTGCGTGAGCAGCGCGTAGCTGGCGATGTTGAACGGCACGCCGAGGAAGAGGTCCGCGCTGCGCTGATACAGCTGGCAGCTGAGGCGTCCGTCGGTCGAGACGTAGAACTGGAAGAGCGTGTGGCAGGGCGGCAGGGCGACCTGGTCGGCCTCCTCGGGATTCCAGCCGGAGACGATCAGGCGGCGGCTCGAAGGGTTGCGCTTGATCTCTTCGACCACGCGACGGACCTGGTCGACGCCGTCGTTCGCGAAGGTGCCGTCCGGCTTCTTCGTCGCCCCGAAATTACGCCATTGATGGCCGTAGACGGGCCCGAGGTCGCCGGCGGAGCGGCCGAACTTGGCGCACTGCTCTTCGGTGGCCCACTCGTTCCAGATGCTGACGCCGCGCTCGGTGAGCCAGGCGTTCTGGGTGCTGCCGGAGAGGAACCACAGCAGCTCGTGCGTGATCGACTTGAGGTGGACCTTCTTGGTCGTCACCAGCGGGAAGCCTTCGGCGAGGTCGAAGCGGAGCTGCGCCCCGAAGATGCCGATCGTGCCCGTGCCGGTGCGGTCGCCCCGGATTTCTCCGTGCTGCCGGACGTGGCGAAGCAGGTCGAGGTAGGCCTTCATGGGTCTCGGTTATTCTCCGGAAAGCCCCCGCCGCAACACGGAAAGCCGAACCTTTCGCCCTTGCCTCCCCGCCTTCCCGGAGACACCCCTTGCGGGTAGCCCACATGAGCGAAAAGCCCGACCTCAACGCGATCTCCCACGACCTCCACGCGGTCCGGAAAGAGAAGCTCGCCCTGCTCCGCGCCGCGGGCGAAGACCCGTTCCGCGCCGAGTGGGACCAGACCCATGTCTCGAACGAATGCCCGGCCCTCCTCCCCGAAGGCGTCGAGGAAGGTCCCGAGGTCTCCGTCGCCGGCCGCATCGTCGCCCTGCGCGTCATGGGCAAGGCCAGCTTCGTCAAGCTGCTCGACCGCGGCGGCATCATCCAGACCTACTTCACCCGCGACGCCTTGGGCGACGCGTACGACACCCACTTCAAGAAGATGGTCGATTCCGGCGACTTCGTCGGCGTCCGCGGCAAGCTCTTCCGTACGAAGACGGGCGAAGTCACCGTCCGCGTGGCCGAATACAAGCTGGTCTCGAAGTCCCTCCGTCCGCTGCCCGAGAAGTGGGCCGGCCTGACCGACGCCGAGAAGATCTACCGTCAGCGCTACCTCGACCTCGTCGTCAACGAGGAGTCCCGTCGCCGTCTCTTCATCCGTAGCCGCGTCGTCGAATCGATCCGCCGCTTCCTCTGGAGCCGTCAGTTCACCGAAGTCGAGACCCCGGCCCTGCACGCCATCGCCGGCGGCGCCGCGGCCCGTCCGTTCGAGACGCATTCCAACGCCCTCGACTGCGACTTCTACCTGCGCATCGCCCTCGAGCTGCACCTCAAGCGCTGCCTCGTCGGCGGCATGGACCGCGTCTTCGAGATCGGCCGCGTCTTCCGCAACGAAGGCGTCTCGGTGAAGCACAGCCCTGAGTTCACGATGCTCGAGGCCTACCAGGCCTATACCGATTACCGCGGCATGATGGAACTCGTCCGCTCGATGATCCAGAAGGTCTGCGCGGAAGTCCTCGGCACGACCAGCGTCGTCCGCCCGGACGGCGTCGCCATCGAACTCGGCGGCGAATGGCGCGAAGCGAAGTATAAGGACCTCATCCTCGAGCGCACGGGCGACCCGCAGTGGTTCTCGCGCACGAAGGAAGAGAAGATCGCCGCGTGCAAGGCCCTCGGCCTCCATGAACCGCGCACCGACTGGGAAGATTTCGAGGTCACCAACGAGGTCTTCGGCAAACTCATCGAGCCGGGCCTCATCCAGCCGACCTTCGTCACGCACATCCCGAAGGAGCTCTGCCCGCTCGCCAAGGTCACCATCGGCGACGACTCGACCATCGATGTCTTCGAGCTCTGCATCAACGGCCAGGAGATCGCTCCGGCCTACTCCGAGCAGAACGATCCGGGCGTGCAGCGTAAGATGCTGGAGATCCAGGCCGGCGCCGAGACCCAGAAGATCGACGAAGACTTCCTCCTCGCGCTCGAGCACGGCATGCCCCCCGCGGGCGGCCTCGGCATCGGCATCGATCGCCTGGTGATCCTGCTGACCGGCGCGGCCAACATCCGCGACGTCATCCTGTTCCCGACGCTCGCGCCCGAAGCGCAGGCCTGAGTCCTTTCCCTTGCCCTGGTTCCTCCATCTCGCCCTCCGCCAGCTCTTCCCGCCCGGTAAGCGCTTTCCGGCGTTCGCGACGGTCTCGATCCTCGGCGTGGGCCTCGGCGTGGCCTCGTTGCTCGTCGTGCAGACGGTGATGAACGGCTTCGGCGAGGAGCACCGCCTCCGCATCCGCGAATCCTTCGGCGACTGCCAGGTCACGGGCGCGGCGACCCTCGAGAGTCCCGAGGCGCTGGCGAAGCAACTCTCCGCCCGTCCGGAGGTGGCCTCCGTCGCGCTCTACGCCGAAGGGCCCGCGCTCGCGCGCCAGGGTGACTTCTCGGGCATCGCCCAGGTCCGCGGCATCGATCCCACCGATCCCAATCAGCCGGCCCGCAAGTATGTGCACGGCGGCACCTTCGACGACCTCGACGACGGCCGCATCATCTTAGGCGTCGGCCTCGCCCGCGCCCTCCGCGTCCGCCTCGGCGATCGCATCGAGATCTGGTCGCCTGCGATGGCCGAGCGCGCCGAGAAGGGCAAGGCCCCGCTGCCGGCCGAATTCGAGGTCAGCGCGGTGATCCTCACGGGCTTCGCCGAAGTCGACAACGCCGCCGCCCTCATCCCGCTCCGCCGCTTCCGCGAACTCTGGAATCTCGGCCCGCGCGCCCACGGCCTCACGCTCCGCCTCAAGGAGCCGGCGCGCGCCGTGGAGACCGCCGGACGCCTCGCCGCCAGCCAGCCCGGCCTGCGCTTCCGTCCGTGGCAGGATTTCAAGAAGGACTTCCTTGAGGCGATCCGCTTCGAGAAGACGATGCTCTTCTTCCTGATGTTCATCATCACGCTCGTCGCTTCGTTCTCCATCGGCAGCACGCTCTTCTCGGCCGTCATCCGCCGCTCCCGCGAGGTCGGCGTGCTCGCCTCGCTCGGCGCCGCGCGCTGGCAGGTGGTCGCGCTCTTCGGCCTGCAGGGCCTGCTCATCGGCGCGCTGGGCACGTTCCTGGGCTTCGTGCTGACGTGGACGATCCTCGCCTTCCGCGACGGCATCTTGCGCGGCATCAACGCCTGCTTCGGCGATGGCGACATGATGGCCAACATCTACCAGTTCTCGAAGGTGCCGCTGCATTACGACGCGTCCGATTTCGTCATCGCCGCGGCCTTCACGCTCCTGACCACGGCCATCGCCGGCCTGGTGCCCGCGCTCTGGGCCGCTGGTCGCAAACCCTCGGAGGCCATGCGCGATGCCTGAACTCGTCCTCCAAGCCCGCGGTCTCGCGAAGAGCTTCGCCTCGCCGGCCGGTCCCTTGCCGGTGCTGACGGATGTCTCGCTCGAGGTCTTCGCCGGCGAGTCGGTCTCGATCCGGGGTTCTTCCGGCTCGGGCAAGACGACGCTGCTCCAGCAGCTCGGCGGACTCGATGAGCCTGATGCCGGCGTGGTCCGTATCCTCGCCCCCGACGTCGGTCTCGTCGCCCCGCGCACCTCGCTCGGCCGCGGCGTGGGCTTCGTCTTCCAGAACTACCAGCTGATGCCTGAGCTCACCGCGCTCGAGAACGTCGCGTTGGCCGCGCGCATCGCCGGCATGCCGGCGCTTTCCGCGACCGCGGCCGCCCGCGCTCTGCTCACGCAGGTCGGTCTCGGCGCCCGCCTCGAACACCTGCCGGCGAAGCTTTCCGGTGGCGAATGCCAGCGCGTCGCCATCGCCCGCGCCCTGGTCAACCGTCCTTCGGTCATCCTGGCCGACGAACCGACCGGTAATCTCGACGAACGTACGGGCGTCGAGATCATGGATCTCCTCCTTGGCGTCGTGGCCGACCGCGGCGCGGCCTTGGTCCTGGTCACGCACAGCCGCGAGTTCGCCGAACGTGCCGGCCGCCGGCTGGTCCTCTCGGGCGGCGTGCTTTCCCCCGCCTGATTTGACAATGCGGCGGGGCAGTGGTTGTCTGACGTTCTCATGAACGCCGCCCTCACGCCCGCCCAGCTCCTCGCTTCCCTTGAATGGCGCTACGCCACCAAGGCCTTCGACACCCGTAAGCTGCCGGACGCCACTTGGGCCGCGCTCGAGGAGTCGCTCCGTCTGGCGCCGTCCTCTTACGGTCTCCAGCCGTGGAAGTTCATCGTGGTCAACGACCCGGCCCTCCGCGCCAAGCTCCGTCCGGTCTCGTGGAACCAGTCGCAGGTCACCGACGCCTCCCATCTCGTGGTCTTCGCCCGCCGCACCGAGGTCACTGAAACGGATGTGAATGAATTCTTCAATCAGATGGTCTCCGAACGCGGCGCCGATGCGACGAAGCTCGAGCCCTACCGCCAGATGATGCTCGGTGGCGTGGTCAAGGGTAAGGATGCCGCCGCCCAGAAGGATTGGGCCGCCCGTCAGGTTTACATCGCCCTCGGCCAGCTCATGGGCGCCGCGGCGGCGATGGCCATCGATACTTGCCCGCTCGAAGGCATCGACCCGGACGCCTACACGGAGATCCTCGGACTCAAGGGCACGGGCTACGAAGTCGTCGTCGCCTGCGCCGTCGGCTACCGCTCTTCGGAAGACAAGTATGCCGGCATGAAGAAGATCCGCTTCCCGGCCGCGCGCGTCATCAGCCGCGTCTGATCAGCTGCGGGCGGACCAGCTCACGAACTCGTCGTCGTCGGCCAGCACCTGCGGGTCGCCGTATTCCGTCGAGAGCAGGCTGCGGTAGGCTTCGTCGGCGAAACGTCGGCAGTGCAGGAGCACCCGCGCCGAATGGCCGGGCGCACGCACGAGACGTCCGAGCGCCTGGTTGACTTTGCGCATGCCCGGACGGACATACGCGAGCGAGAAGGCATCCTCGGCTCCGGCTTCGACGAACATCTTACGACGGGCTTCCTGCAGGGCGTTGACCTCCGGGAGCGCCGGCCCGATCACCACGGCGGAGCGGATGCGTCCGCCGAGCATGTCGACGCCTTCGCCGAGCGAGCCGCCGAGGATGAGGCAGAGAATGGTGTAGCGGTTGAGCGAATCCTCGACGAACCGGGCGGTGCCTTCGGGGCCGAGCCCGCGTGGCTGCAGGGCGACGTCGGCCTTGGGTTCGAGGTTCTTGACTTCTTTCACCGCGGCTTCGGCGTATTTATACGAGGGGAAGAACGCGGCGACCGCGCCTTCCTGCGAGAGGCGGAGCAGGGCGGCGGCGGTGCGCGCGATGTGCGTGTCGCGCGTCTTGAGGCGCGTGTCCACCCGTCCGTCGATGGCGACGGTGTAGGCCCCCTGGCGCCACGGCGCGAGGGCGTGCACGGTCACGAGATGATCGGAGTCGAGACCGCAGTCGGCGGCGAGCGAGCCGCGCGGACCGGGCGTCGCGGTCATCAGCAAGGTATGCCCGAAGGCGCGCAGGCGTTCGCCGGTGGCCTTGGCGGCGGAAAGGCAGTCGAGGCTGAGCAGGCCGGGCTTGGGCGACCAGAGAAGCCAGCCGAGGTCGGCGGCTTCGAGCCGGTCGGACCACGAAGCGGCGTTCCACACGGCCTGCTTGGCGGCGTCCGGGAGGTCGTCGGTGTTGAACGGGTGTTCGGCCGCGAGCACGGACATCCGTTCCGCGATGGCCATCGCTTCGATCCGGTCGTCGGGGGAGATCGCGTCGGCCTTGGGGAGGCGATGCAGGAAGTCGGCCCACATCTGGGCGGTCTGGCACCAGGCCTCGGGGGCGCGGAAGCGGGTGAGGGTGAAGGCGAAGTCCGCCGCCGACTGTTCGTCATCGCGGATGGAAAGGCATTCCGCCGCGCGCTCAGGCAGGTTGTGGGCCTCGTCGACGACGAGCACGGTGTCGGCCATGTCCCAGCCCGGCACGGTCTCGAGGGCGGCGCGGTTGCGCGGCGAGAAGACGTAATTATAGTCGCAGATCACCACGTCGGCGTGCCCAAGCATCGCCTTGGTGATGTCCCACGGCGGCACGCCGGCGAGGCGGCCGATCTCGCGGACGCGTCGCAGGTCGGCGGCTTCTTCGAGCAGATGCTGCGGATCGATCTTCGCGTTGGCCCAATTGCGACGGATCTGTTCGGGGTCGTCGGTGATGCCTTCGACCTCGTGTTCGGCGCGGGGACGCAGGAGCACCGCGCGGAGCTCGTTGCTGCGGGCCAGGCGGCGGAGTTCGGTGAGCACCTGCGTCTGGCCCGTGCCTTTGCCGGTGAGGTAGAGCAGGCGACCGGCGCGGCCACCGCGGAGGAGGCCCAGGCCGTGACGTAAGGCCGCGGAGGTCTTGCCGAAACCGGTCGGCGCGACGAGCAGACGCGTCGGCGAATCGAGGCCGGCCTGGTCGAGGTCGGCGCCGCACTGCAGCCATTCCGGACGCGGTTCCTTGAACGGCAGGCGGTCGGGCAGGTTGAGGAGGCGGGCGTGGCTCGCGCGGCGATTCTCGGCATGCGCCGCGAGCGTCTCCGCCTGCGCGAGCAGGTCGGCCTCGGCGGAGCGGGGCAGGGCGACGGGCTGACGCGTGCCGTCGGCGGGGTCGATGAAGATCAGTTCGCCTTTCACCTCGCGCGCGCCCGAGCCGAGGCGGGCGGCGTGGCAATAGGCGGCGAGCTGGAGGAAGTGGTGCGCGAAGCGGCCGATGAGGAACTCCGGTTTGCGCGGCAGCTTGAGGCTGATCGTCTTGATCTCGCGGATGCTCACCTCGGTCTCCGTCTCCCTCCATTGGTCGGCGCGGCCGGTGATGGCGATCGTCCAGCCGAGGGCCCCGACCTCGCAAGCGATGGTGCGTTCGAATTGCCAGCCCTGGCCTTCGGCTTCGGCGACCTTGCGCATCGTCTCGTGCCACTGGCGGCCCGCTTCGGCGCGCCACGGGGCGCCACCGGCGCCGGCGCCCGGTCCGGGGCGGAACGTCGCGAACTCCTGCGCGCTCAGTTCGACGCGCTTGGCCTTGAGGTCGATGCGCATCAGGGCAGGACGAAGTGCGCCTCGCCGGCGGACCAGCGTTCGAGGTCGGTGCTCAGCGCCGCGACGGTCTCTTCGTCGGTCGTCTGCGCGTCGAGGGGCTGGCCGAGGATCGCGGCCGCGTGGGCCTGACGCGCGCCGAGGCGCGTGAACCATTGCTCATGCACGCCCCAGCCGCCGTCCTTGAGGATGAGCCAGAGGCTCTTGAAGTAAGCGCAGTCGGCGCGCGGGCGCGCGGCCATGGCGTCGAAGGTCTCGAGCGCGATACGGTAGCAGACCTCGGCGGATTCGGGGGGCGGCGGATTTTTGCGTAGCATCCCCGCGAGGCGGCAGGCCCGTTCGAGCGTGCGGTGGTCGCGGGCGAGGCCGGCGCGGCGCGTGAGCAGGCGGTAGTCGCGGGCGAAGCGCGTGCCGCCGTCCTTGGCTCGTTCCAGGCTGACTTCGCCTTCGTCGAAGAGATCGGGCAGCGTGGTGCCCTTGCCGCGGTGGGTGCGGATCAGGCAGCGGACGAGGCCTTCGGAGGGTTCGAGCAGCGTGAGCAAGGAGTGCGACTCCCCGGAGGGGTCGCGACCCAGCACCAGGCAGCGGAGGCTCGACGCGGACATCCGGCCTATTCCTTGCTTTCCGGCTTGGGGACGACGGCGCCGAAGCTCATCAGCAGCCCGAGGGCTTCGCCGACGGTCAGTTTCGTCTCGCGGACTTCATCCGGAGAGACCTGCAGGATGACGCCGGTGGTGGGCGCGGGCGCGGCGGGGATGAAGACGTTCACGACCGGTTTGCCGATGGCCTCGCTGAAGATCGTCGGCTGCTCGTGCGTGACGAAAGCGATGGACCACATGCCCGGGCGGGGGAACTCGACCATCACCACGCGGCGGAAGGTGTCCTTGTTGCGACCGCTGAGGGCGTCGACCATCTGGCGGATCGTGCCATAGAGGGCGCCGAGTCCTGGGATGCGTTCGAGGGCGGTGGCGAACCAGCGGTGGAGGACCTTGCCGAAGAGGCGCTTCGAGAGATAGCCGACGACGACCAGGATGAAGATCATCACCAAGGCCGAGGAGATCACCACCAGCTGGCGGTACAGGCCGACCGTGAAGTCAGGCGCCGGCTGCTCGGCGTTCGTCCAGAGCCAGGTCAGGCCGAACTCGAGGGCAGGCTGGATGAACGTCCCCATCAGGTTGAGCAGCACGGACACTACGTAGAGGGTCAGCCCGACCGGCATGAGGAGGAACAGGCCGGTCAGGAAGTTATGGCCCAGGCGGGAGGCAAAGGTGCTCTTTTCCGGCGTGTCACTCATCACCCCAAGAAAACGCCCTCCCGGACCGGTGGCAAGGTCGCTCGGCGATTTCGGGGGTTGGAACGTCGGCCGCAGGCCTTTAAATGGCGATATGAACACGCTCCTCCGGGTTGCCCTCGCCATCATGGCCCTGTCCGCCAACCTCAGCGCCGTGGAAGAAGCCTACCCGCGCACCTCCCCGGGCGACCTGGAGTTGAAGACCTTGCCGGCGGCCCGCTGGATGCGCACGGAGTCGTCGACCGATTATTTCGCAGCGGACAACGGGCTGTTCATGAAGCTCTTCCGCTACATCGACTCGAACAAGATCCCGATGACCGCGCCGGTCGAGGCGGGCATCAAGCCGGGCACGATGGTCTTCTACATGGACGAAGCCTCGGCGAAGCGCGCCGATCTCGCGGAGACGCCGGCGGTGAAACTTTCGTCGGTGCCCGAGCGCCGCGTGGCCGCCATCGGCATCCGCGGCTCGTATAGCCGGGAGAATTACGAGGAAGCCCTGACCGAGCTGAAGGCCTGGCTGGCCAAGCGTACGGACGTGAAGGCCGCCGGTGAGCCCTACGCGGTCTACTGGAACAGCCCGTTCGTGCCCTTCTTCCTCAAGCAGTCGGAAGTGCACATCCCCGTCGCGCCGACGAAGTGATCAGGCCCAGGCGCGCTGGCGCCAGGCGAGCCCTTCGGCAATCTCGCGGGCGAGTTCCGGTCCGCGGAAGATGAGGCCCGAGTAGACCTGCACGAGGCAGGCGCCTTCGTCCATGAAGCGACCGGCGTCCTTGGCGGAGAGGATGCCGCCGCAGCCGACGATCGGGATGCGTCCGTCGGCTTCCTTGGCGAGGAAACGCACGACCTGCAGGGAACGTTCGAGGAGCGGGGCGCCGCTGAGGCCGCCGCGGCCGGGCGAGCACGCTTCGGTGCCCGCGGGGCGGGTGACGGTGGTGTTCGTGGCGATGATGCCGGCGAAGCCGCATTCGCCGACGACGCTGACGATGTCGGCCAGCTGGTTCGGATTAAGGTCCGGGGCGATCTTGAGGAGCAGGGGCACCGGGCCGCCGGCGACGGAGCGGTTCTCCTGCGCGATCGTGGAGAGCAGCGTCACGAGCGGGGCGCGGTCCTGGAGGGCGCGCAATCCGGTGGTGTTCGGGCTGCTGATGTTGACGACGACGTAATCGGCGAGCGGGGCGAGAAGCTTGAAGCAGGTGAGGTAGTCTTCGTGCGCCTGCTCGTTGGCGGTGGCCTTGTTCTTGCCGATGTTGATGCCGAGCGGGCTGACGCGCTGGCCGCGACCAGGCTGCTTGCTCAGACGGTCATAGAGGGCCTGGGCGCCGTTGTTCGGAAAACCGTAGGCGTTCACCACGGCGTTGAGCTCGGGGTAACGGAATACGCGGGGCTTCTCGTTGCCGGGCTGCGCCTTGGGCGTGACGGTGCCGACTTCGACGTGGCCGAAGCCGAGGGCGGCCGCGCCGCGCCAGCCGAGGCCGTCCTTGTCGAATCCGGCGGCGAGGCCGATGTGGTTGGGGAACTTCAGGCCGAAGGCTTCGATCGGGCGGCCGCCCTTGGGGGTCAGCGAGCGCTCCATCAGGGCACGGAGGGGGGCGATGGCTCCGAGGAGGCCCATGCCACGCAGGCCGACCTGGTGGGCCGTCTCGGGGTCGAGCTTGTAGAGGGCCTTCGCGATCACCTTGTCGTACAGGAAAGACATGCCCCGGAGTTAAGGGAGGAAAGGCCGGAAGGAAAGCGGAGAAGCCCGCCATTTGGGGCCGCCGCCGACCCCTCTTGACTCCCGCCCAGACTTGGGCAAACCACCCTGCCATGGCTGTGACTACCTCAAAGCTCCTTTGGTGCACCATCCGTTTCAAGGAGAAGGAAGGCAACTGGTGGGTGAAGGAGAACTCCGACCCGAAGCATTACGAGCCCGACGGTCTCGGCATCCTCGATCCTTACCAGCTCCCCTGGATCCTCGACATGATGGACCCCCTCCGCGAGTACGGTCTCTCCAACGAGATCCTCGAGGCGGCCTTCGTCCCTTTCCAGGCCCAGGACATCGAGAAGGACCAGACGGTCCGCCTCGTCCGCGTGGCCGAGCACATCCTCGACTCCGAAGAGCCGCTCTTCGCCCTGCCGAACGTCAAGGACGGCGACAAGGGCGCCTACGCCGATCTCCTCGAGCACATCATGCGCCTGCGCGTGAAGCTCATCAACGACACGATCAAGCTGGAGCAGAAGCTCACCGTCGAGGACGTGGATGAGCAGCTCAGCGAACTCCGCAACCAGGCCATGATCGAAGGCCGCGACATCCATCCTTTCGAAGAGATCACCGACATCCTGGAATTCGTCCCGCAAGGCCACGAAGTCCCGGGCGACGATGACGACGACGACAAGCCCGCGCGCGCCCAGGCGGCCGCCGAGGACATCGCCGACCTGCCCGACGTCGAGGAAGTCGACAAGGACATGGAGAAGAACCTCCGCTGGGACGACGAGGAAGAGCCGGCCGAAGAAGGCGCGGGCGAATCCGAAGGCGGCGAATCCGAAGGCGGCGCCAAGGGCTCCGGCAAGTCCGGTCGCCGGCGCTGAGCCGACGGCTTACTTACCCGGGGCGTCCGTCGGCTTGTCCGCGACCTGCGGCTCGAAGAGCCACATGCGTCGCGAAGCCATGTCCACCGCGATGGGGTGGGCGCGCAGGAAATCATCGCCGAGCAGGTTGTGCTCCTCGTCGCGGATGAATTCGACGCCCGTCAGCGGGGCGCCGCCGATGCGCAGCGACTTGATCTTGCAGACCTGCACGCGCGTGAGCGAAGTGCCGCGCACGGTGGCCACGGGCAGGAAGCCGCGGAACTCGGTCTCGCCGCGGAACTTCAGCGAGCTCATGTAGGACTTCGAGGCGCCGGAATCGACGATCATGGGCACCTTGACGCCTTCGACCTCGATGTTGACGCCGCAGTGGCCGCCGCGGCTGTAGATGGGGACTTCGTGGGCCGCGGAGGTGTCGGGGATCTTGCCGAGGATCATGACCTTGTTGCGCAGGTCCATGTAGAAGGGCCGCCCGAAGAGCAGGTCGGCGCCCATGAGTCCGTCGATGTCCATGCCGTCGAGCGGCATGATGGCCACGTGGAAATCGCGCCAGGTGACTTCGCCGGCCTGCAGTTTCTCGACGAGGCCGTAGGTCGATTCCTTGCGGCCGGAGTTGCCCATCGAGGGCACGGAGAAGGCTTCGCTGATGCCGCAGCGTTCCGCCGCGCGCGGCGTGAGCACGGCGGTGCCTTGGCAGCCGGTGTCGACGCCGAGCAGCACGTTGACGCCGTTGATCTTCACGACGAGCGTGGGGATGGCTTTGATCCGCAGGCGATAGGTCGCGACGCCGCTCTCGGGGAACTCCTCCTTGGGCTTCTTGAGGTCCTGCGCCACGAGCGAACAGGCGAGGCAGAGGCCGAGGCTGGCGAACAGGAGGCGCAGGGGCTTCATCGGTGGGCGGCTTGGCGCGGGAAGCGCCGGGGTCACCCTAATTTGGACGGAATCCGCGGGAGGTCGACAAGGACCTGCGGATTTCTGGCTCAGGCCTGCCGGCGGCGACGCCAGAGGTAGGCCAAAGCGAAGCAGAGGCCGCCCAAGCCGACGGCCCAATCGCCATGGCGGACCCAGAAGGTCTCGGGCTGGCGGTCGCGCGGGATCCGGACCGGCGTGGCCAGGCGGGCGCCCCGGAAATAGATGCTGCCTTCCTCCAGGACGGGGAAGGCCCGGCCGAGGGGGTCGATGGTCCCGCTCCAGCCGGCGTTGCCGCAGCGGACCACGGGCAGGCCGGTGGCGGCCGCCAGCAGGACGGAGTGGGCCGCGTGCTGGTAAGCCCCGGCCTCGCGGCCATACCAAGCGTCGTTGGTTATCACGACGAGCACGTCGGCGCCGGCGAGCGCATGTTCGCGGGCGAGCTCCGGGAAGACGTCTTCATAGCACACCAACGCGCCGGCCATGAAGGTGCGGCCTTGGCGTGTGCTCAACGGCAACAGGGTAGGGCCGGTGCCGGCCACGCAGTCGGTCTCGATCGGCACGACCTTCCGTAAAGGCAGGAAGTCGGCGAAGGGCACGTATTCGCCGAACGGCACGAGGTGGCGCTTCGCGTAGGCGGGCTTGCGCACGCCTTCGGACGTCACCACGGCGGCGGCGTTACCGTAACCGGCGCCGCGTCGGTCGATGGCGCCGATCAGGAGCGTCGTGTCGGTGACCGC
>CANKZO010000038.1 GCA_947488485.1 Opitutia bacterium
TGAAGAAGGGCCAGCTCGGCGACCTGATCCTGAAGACCTACAAGCATTGCGGCCGCGAGGCTTCGATCCCGGTCCTCGACGCGCTCAAGGAGACCGGCTTCCGCATCGCGACCAAGGCCGGCATCTCCATCGGCGTGAACGACATGATCTACCCGAAGGAGAAGGAAGGCCTCGTCCGCGAAGCCACCGCCAAGGTCCGCGAATTCCAGCGCCAGAACGAATCCGGCACGATCACCAACGACGAACGTCGTAACAAGGTCGTCGACACCTGGTCCGGCGCCACCGACGCCATCGCGCAGTCGGTGTACACCACGCTCTCGCAGTCCGCGAAGGTGGCCGGCGTGAAGAAGGGCGACCCCCGTCACGCCCACCGCATGCTCATCAACCCGGTGTACGTCCTCATGGACTCCGGCGCGCGTGGTAACAAGGCGCAGGTGAAGCAGCTTTGCGGCGCTCGCGGCCTGATGGCCAAGCCCTCCGGCGAGATCATCGAACGTCCGATCTTGTCCTCCTTCCGCGAAGGCCTCTCGGTCCTCGAGTACTTCATCTCGACGCACGGCGCCCGTAAGGGTCTGTCCGACACCGCGCTGAAGACCGCCGACGCCGGTTACATGACCCGTAAGCTCTGCGACGTGGCCATGGACGTCATCGTCACGGATTCCCGCGACGTGGCCCCCGGTTCCGAAGTCATCACGCTCGGCGACGCCGCCCTCGGCCGTCACCTGGCCGCCGACGTCGCGAACCCCTCCGGCGCCGCCAAACTCCTCGCGAAGTCCGAAGCCCCGCTCACCGAAGAGCTGATGGCCAAGCTCCGCGACGCCGGCGTCGACCGCGTCCACGTGCACATCCCGAACGGCGTCTGGAAGACCCCGATCTACGACGGCGACGAACTCCTCGTCTCCCTCTCCGAACGCATCGTCGGCCGCTGCCCGTCCGAAGACGTCACGAACCCGCTCAATCCTTCCGAAGTCATCGTGAAGGCCGGCGAGCTCATCGACGAAGTCCTCGCCAAGCGCATCGAGACCGTCGGCCTCGACCGCGTCAAGGTCCTCTCCCCGCTCACGCACATGAACGTGAACGCGATCCCGCCCACCTCCTACGGCCTCGATCCTTCGACCGGCCGCATGGTCGAGCGTGGCACCGCGGTCGGCATCATCGCCGCCCAGTCCATCGGTGAGCCGGGCACCCAGCTGACCATGCGCACGTTCCACATCGGTGGCGTCGCGCAGCTGAAGACCCCGGAAATCAAGTCGAAGGGCAAGGGACTCGTCCAGTACGTCGACCTCACCACGGTCGCCGTCGGCGACAAGTTCATCGCCGTCAACGGCAACGGCTCGATCCGCCTCCTCAACGAGGCCGGTTCGCCGGTCGAAGAATACCGCATCGTCGCCGGCTCCGTCGTCGGCGTCCAGGACGGCAAACCGGCCGAGAAGGGCGTGCTCATCGCCGCCTGGGACCCGAACTCCACCCCGATCATCGCCAACGGCGACGGCAAGATCCGCCTGGTCGACATGATCTCCGGCGTGACCTTCACCGAGGAACGCGACCCGTCGAACAACACGTTCTACAAGTCCGTCATCGAGCACTCCGACGAGCAGAATCCCCAGATTCAGATCATCGGCGCCAATGGCAAGGAAGTCGGTTCCTTCTCCATCCCGGCCGGCGCCCGCGTCGAGGTCGACGAAGGCGACAAGGTCTCCCGCGGCTCCATCGTCGCGAAGATCCCTCGCCAGGCCGCCAAGACGCAGGACATCACCGCCGGCCTGCCGCGCATCTCCGAGCTCTTCGAGGCCCGTCCTCCGAAGGACGCCGCCGAGATCGCCAAGATCGACGGCACCGTCCGCTTCGAGCCTTCCGTCCGCGGCAAGAAGCGCCTCGTCATCGCCGACTCCATCGGCCGCGAAGAGGAGCACCTCATCCCGCACGGCAAGCACATCATCGTCGCCGCCGGCGACAAGGTGAAGCAGGGCCAGGTCCTCACCGACGGCGCCGTCGACCCGCACGACATCCTCGACATCCTCGGTCAGTCCAAGGTGCAGGATTACCTCATCACCGAGATTCAGAAGGTGTACCGCACCCAGGGCGTCGTCATCAACGACAAGCACATCGAAATCATCGTCTCGCGCATGCTCCGCAAGGTCCGCATCACCGAGCCCGGCGACTCCGATTACCTCTGGGGCGAACAGGTCGACCGTACTCTCCTCGCGCACAACAACCGCTCCATCAACGAGCGCGGCGGTCAGATCGCGGAATCCGAGCCGATCCTCCTGGGCATCACCAAGGCCTCCCTCGAGACCGAGTCGTTCATCTCGGCCGCCTCCTTCCAGGAGACGACCCGAGTCCTCACCGACGCCGCCACGATGGCCAAGCGCGACAACCTGACCGGCTTCAAGGAGAACGTGATCATGGGTCACCTCGTCCCCGCCGGTACCGGTCTGCCCGCCTACCGTCGCATCCGCGTCTTCCCGACCGAGGCCACGGCCTGAAGGCCGACCTGAGGTCGTTCACGACCCCGCCCCTGACCGGGCGGGGTCTTTGTTTTTAGGGCCGCCCCACTCGTTTGGGGGTTGAAGCCCCCCATATTTCACCTATCTCTGAGCCACCCCCTAAGAACACCCCCATGTCCCGCTTCCTCATCGCTGCCTCGGCCCTCACCGTCTCGACCCTGGTCCAGGGCGCCAACTGGGTCCCGACCTCGCCCCTCGTTCAGATCGGCAACGACTGCGACCTCTTCTTCGACGCCTCCAGCTACCTGGAAGTGACCGACAACCTCTACTCAGGCGCCGTCAAGAAGTCCGCCACGCAGTGGCTCGTCACCCCGGGCCTGGCCCTCGAATACGGCAAGGACTCCGCCCTGACCGTCGAGTTCAAGGCCAGCCGCTCCTTCGTCAACTTCACCGGCTCCGAGTTCGCCGGCCTCGAGGACGATCGTGACGCCCTCAGTCTCGGCGTGACCTACGCCGACGGCGGCCCCCTCAAGCTTTCGCTCAATTCCTCCTACCGCGTGACCGCCCGTAACGACGACCTGCAGATGCAGGGCGTCAGCGGTTCCGTCATCGGCGCGACCCTCGTCCGCCAGGCCAACTACGTCCACAACTTCCGCGCGGACTACAAGCTCACCGAGCGCCTCTCCGTCGGCCTCGGCTACATCCGCAGCTTCAACCAGTATCTCGACCCGGTCACTATCGTAAACGGCGGGGTTTCGACCTTTAACACCAACCCGCTGACCGAGCTGAATACCCAGTCGATGCCGCTCAGCTTCGACTACCAGGCCTTCGAAAAGCTCAGCTTCGGCCTCGTCCTGCAGCATGACGTGACCGATTACTCGGCCGCTCCTTACTTCAGCAGTGCCACGCCGACCCGCCCGGCCCTCGACCACCAGCGCCTCGAGAAGGACTTCGCCGGCCTCACGGCCAAGGGCCAGCTGAGCGAGTCGGGTAAGCTCAACGGCGTGTTCCGCGCCGGCTTCAATCGTTATAACTTCGACAACGCCGCCACCCAGACCGACCCGTCCTACTCGGTCAGCCTCAGCCACGTCCTCACCGAGCGTCTCAGCCACTCGCTGACCCTCGGTCGCGACATCTCGGCCTCGACGACCAACGGCCGCATGGATTCCACCACCTATAACTACGGCGTCTCCTTCGCCGCGGCCGAGGACCTGGACATCACCCTCTCCGTGTCCAAGAGCGACGTCGAAGTCGCCGCCAACTCGCTCCTGACGACGATCGACACGATGACCTACGTCCTGGGCGCGAGCTACAAGTACAATTCCCACCTGAGCTTCCAGGCGAATTACAACTTCACGGACGCTTCGTCTTCCAACGCCACGTCGACCTTCAACTCGAACACCTTCTCGGTGTCCGCCGCCTTCCGCTACTAAGCGGCAGGGAAGGGCGCCCGGCATGCCGAAAGCCTCCGTCTTCGCGGTCCTTGCCCGGTCTCGCTCGGAGCGCCGGACGGCTTCCCGCCGCCCGCCGGTCGTCCGGACCGCCGTGAAGCGTCGGCGGCCTGCGGGACCGGTTGACCCGGCCCGGCTTCCTGCTTACCGTCTCCTCATGACCTCCGTCCTTCATCGCCTGCTCGGAGTCGGCTGTCTCGCCTTGCTCCTCACGGCCTGCGCGGCTTCTGACGGCGCCGGTTTCTCCTCCAACGCCCTCGAGCCCGAGAATGTGCTCACCATCGGCGCCGGCGCTTCCGAACCGGTCGCCGCCGCCTACGCCCCCGCGGCCGTCTCGGCCGAAGCCGTGAAGCCGGTCGCCGCGCCCGCGGATTACGTCGTCGCGACGCCGACGGTGCAGGCCGACCCGGCCGACGGCCAGAACAGCTACCGCCTCCGCCCGCGCGACTTCGTCCGCATCCTGGTGATCAATCAGCCTGACACGCAGATCGAGCGCCGCATCAATTCCGACGGCACCGTCGACATTCCCTTCCTGAAGAAGCTGGTGCCCGTCGCCGGACTCACGCTCACGCAGGCGCAGGTCGAACTCGCCAACCAGTTCAGGCAGTTCTTCAAGAAGCCGCAGGTCGCCATCTCCATCGTCAGTTACGCCGAACGTCGCGTGTATGTCTCGGGCTACGTCGGCAAGCCCGGCCCCGTCTCGATCCCGCCCGAAGAGACCCTCACGCTCGGCCGCGCCCTCGCGATGGCCGGAGGCGTCCTGCCGCGCGGCAACCGCTCGGAAGTCACCATCAAGCGCAACCGCCCGGGGGCGCCGATGGTCATCACCAAGGACGTCCGTCGCATCGACGACGGCGATGAGCCGGATTTCGTCCTCGAAGACGAGGACCAGATCTACGTCCGCGACAGCCGCATCTGAGCCTACATGTCCACGCCCGATCCCGCTTCCGCAGGCCGCCCGCCTGAACCCGCCCGCGGCGGCTCCCGTGGCTATGGTTCGTATGGCTACGGCGGCTATGGCGCCGGCCAGGGACAGGGTTACGGCTACGGTTCCTATGGCGCCGGCCCGCGCGGCGGCTCGGCCAATCCGATCATGGGCTACCTGCTCATGATGCGGGAGCGCTACTGGTGGGTCATCCTCGCCGCGCTCGTCTTCTTGACGCTCGCTCTGCTCAATACCTTCAACACGACGGCGGAATACCGCGCCACCGGCCGTCTCCGCGTCTTCCGCCTGGCCCCGAACATCAACGGCGGCTCTTCGGCGGCCGACGATAATTTCAAGATCGTCTCCAATGACGACTTCTTCACGGCGGTCGAGGCGATGCGCAGCGCGAACATCATCGAGGGCGTCTCACGCCGCCTCACCACGGCGGAGCGCAAGCTCGTCCTCGAGCCCTACCAGGCCGGCAACATCTTCTCGGGGCCGCTCACCGAACAGGAAGTCTTCGCCAAGCAGCGCGGGATCACCCCGCAGCGTCAGACCCTCGTCATCAACATCGACTTCACCCACCCGAACCGCGACCTCGCCCGTCAGGTCGCCCGCCTTTTCTGCGAGTCCATCCAGAAATACAGCGAAGATGACCGCCTGATGGTCACCAATCCGCTCGTGGAGAAGGCCCGCATCGAGATCGAGACCCTCGACGACAAGGTCCGCCGTCTTTACGAACAGAAGAACGAGCTCATCAAGAACCAGAAGCTCCTTTCGATCGCCAAGGACACCAACACCCTGACCACCGAGCGCTCCGTGCTCGTCAAGGACCGCGAGGAGACCCGCAAGCAGATCGACGAGAACGAGATCCTCGTGGCGGTCATCGCCAGCTACGAGCAGGCCGGCCGCCCTGTCGGCGACATCCCGCAGATCCGCGCCGATACCGACGTCGCCGTCGTCCAGACGGCCCTCAGCGCTTCCAAGGTGCGCATCAGCCAGATGATGGAGGAGCTCACCGACCAGCACCCGAAGCTCATCGCCGAGCGCGAGGCCCTCAACCAGGTCGAGCGGCAGCTCAAGGACGCGGTCGCGCAGGCCGTCAAATCCCGCCGCGCGGCCCTGGAGAACGCTAAGGCCCGCCATGAGGCCATCCTCCGCAACCTCGTCGCCAAGGAGGAGGAGATCTCCAAGCTGCAGGCCGCGAACGTCGAGCTTGAGCGCGTCGACAAGGACATCCGCGCCAACGAGGAATTCCTGGGCCGGCAGAAGCTCAATTACGAAGAGGCCAAGCTCCGCTCCTCGACCTCCGGCACCAGCACCTCGATCCGCATCCTCGACATGCCCGCCGTGTCGGACAAGCCGATCAACAAGAACTATTACTTCAGCGCCCTCGTCGGCCTGGGGCTGGGCCTCGCCTTCGGCGTGGTCCTCGTCGTCGTCCTCGGCACCTTGGACGACCGGATCAAGTCCGCCCAGGACGTCGAAGGCTCCCTCGGGCTGCCGCTCATCGGCACGATCCCCCGGGTCGTCACCACCGCCGGCCCCGACCGCGCTCTCCTCGCCCGCCAGGACAAGGACCGCATCGCCACCGAGGCCGTGCGTTCGATCTACTCGGCGCTCAAGGTCAATCCCGCGGTCGCCAAGGCGCGCGTCTTCCTGGTGACCTCCACGCGCCCGAGCGAAGGCAAGACCTTCGTCGCCACCAATCTCGCGCTGATCTTCTCGCAGCATGCCGAGCGCGTGCTCGTCATCGACGCCGACCTACGCCTCCCGAACGTCGGACCCTCGCTGGGCTTCACCGGCGACGCCGGCCTCAGCCGCTGGTTCAACGGCGAGGTGTCGTTGGACGAGGCCATCGTCCATGACGTCGCGCCTGGCCTCGACGTGCTGCCCGTCGGCCTGAGCTGCAAGAATCCGACCCAGGTCATCAACCACCCGAAATTCCTGGAGATGATCGAGAGCCTCCGTGGCCGCTACGACCGGATCCTCATCGACTCTCCGCCCATCGGCGCCGTCTCCGACTCGCTCCACCTGCTGCCGAAGGTCGACGGCGTGCTCTACGTGGTCCGCTACAACACCGTCAACCTGCGTCACGCCGTGGCCTGCCTCGGCCGTCTGCGCGACGCCCAGGCGCCGATGCTGGGCGTCGTCCTCAACGCGATGTCCCTGCGGATGGCCTCCGCCTATACGGATACCTACGACTCCTCCTATCGTAAGTATTACGTCGACGAACCGTCCGGGCAGACGCCGCCGACCACGTGATTTCCCCTCCCATGCGCCTGTTCCTGCTCCTCGCGTCCTTGGCGATCGTCGGCTGCCAGCAAGTCCCGGTGACCGGCCGTTCGCAGTTCATCCTCGTCGACGAAGGCGAGGTCGCTTCGCTCTCGGCCGCCGAGTTCGCGAAGATGAAGAAGCTGCCCGCCGACCCGCGGCTCCCGAAGCTCCGCGAGATCGGCCTGAAGATCGTCGCCGCCGCCCGGCGCGACGACAAGGCCGGCGTCCTGCCGCCCGCCTCCCGCTGGGAGTTCGCGATCATCGACGACAAGTCGCCCAACGCTTTCGCGATGCCCGGCGGCAAGATCGGCTTCCACACCGGCATGTTCGCCTTCGCTCCGACGGACGATGACCTCGCCGTGATCATGGGCCACGAAGTCGCGCACGTGATCTGCCGTCATGGCTCCGAGCGCATCTCCCAGACCCTGGGTGTCGCGATCGTCGCCGCCGTCGCCGACGAGGCCACGCGGGATTCTTCCGCCAAGACCCGCGGCACCTGGATGGCCGCCGTCGGCATCGGCGCCCAGTATGGCATCCTGCTGCCGTTCTCCCGCAGCCATGAATCGGAGTCGGACCGCCTCGGCCTCATCTTCATGGCCCGCGCCGGCTACAATCCGGAAGCCGCCCCGGCTTTCTGGACCCGCTTCGGCAAGGCCGGCGGCGGCAAGCCGCCGGAGTTCCTCTCGACCCATCCTTCGGACGGCACCCGCGTCGCCCAGCTTCGGCAGTGGATGCCCGAGGCCAAGGCGCAGATGCCTAAGAAGCCCTGAGCGCGGTCAGCGCGGGGCGACGAACGGGCAGGTGAGGTAGACGCCCTTGGGATCGTTGAGGGCGCGGATCGCCCGCAGCCAGCGGGCGTTGGCCCGGAGGAAATCCTTGGCGGGGTCGCCGGAGACCTTGGCGAACAGCGGAGCCTGATCGTCGTCGTCCGAGAGCAGCTGCTGCAGGAGATTCTCCCGGCCCGAATGAAGCGCCGGCACCTGCACCCAGGCGGCATCGTCGAGCTTGGCCAGACGTTTGGCTTCCTGCAGGGCTTCGCGCAGGCCGCCCAGCTGGTCGACGAGCCGCAGTCCGCGGGCGTCTTCACCGAGCCAGACGCGTCCTTGGGCGATCTCATGCACGCCGTCGCGCTTCAGTCCGCGGCCCGCGGCCACGATGGCGAGGAAGTCCTCGTAGACGCCGTCGACCGAAGACTGGATGACCGCGAGTTCCGCGGGCGTCGCCCGGCGGTGTTCGGCGAGCAGGTCGGCGTAGCGCGCGGTCTTCACGCCGTCGGTGCCCAGCTGGATCTTCTTGGCCAGGTCTTCGTAGTTCAGGAAGAGTCCGAATACGCCGATCGACCCGGTGATGGTCGACGGATCGGCCATGATGAGGTTGGCGGGCGCCGCGATGTAATAGCCGCCGCTCGCGGCGACGTCGCCCATCGAGACTACTACGGGCACGCCCTTCTTCTTCAGCAGGGCGACTTCGCGCGCGACGACGTCGCTGGCGAACGCCGAGCCGCCGGGGCTGTTGACGCGGAGCACGACGGCCTTGAATTCGTCTTCGCCGCGGATCGAGCGCAGGTCGTGCGCGAGCCGGTCGCCGCCGATCTCGCCGGCGCCGCCCCAGCCGTCGACGATCTCGCCTTCGGCGTAGACGATGGCGATCTTGCCGCCGCGGGAGGGCAGGGCGACCTTGTGGGCGTAGCGATGCAGGCCGACGCGACGGAAAGAGGTGCCGGCGTCATCCGCGGCCGCGCCCGCTTCCCGGACCCGGTTCACGAGTTCGTCGCGGTGGAGCACGGCGTCGGCGAGCTTGAGTTCCACGGCCTTGCGGGCCGAGAAGATGCCGCCGCTTTCGACGGCCCGCGTCAGGCGCTCGGTCGTCATCCCGCGCGAGCGGGCCACGTCGGTGAGCAGGCGCTTCCAGAGGCCGTTCATGAGGACTTCGGTCTGTTCCTTGGCCTCGGGGCTCATCGCGCCGCCGAGGTAAGGTTCCACGGCCGACTTATATTTCCCGACCTTGGTCACCTGGACGCCGAGACCGGCGAGGCGGAGCGTGTCCCCGAAATACATGTTGTAGGATGCCAGACCCTTGAATTCGACCTCACCGCTGACGTGGGCGTAGACTTTGTCCGCGACGCTCGCCAGGTAGTACTCGCCCTGCGAGGCGTTCTCGACCCACGCGATCACCGGCTTGCCGCTCTTCTTGAAGGCGGCGAGCGCGCGCCGGATCTCGGCCTTCTGCGTCAGCCCGGCGGAGAGTTCGCCGCTGAGGAGGATGCCGGCGATCTGCTTGTCCTTGGCGGCGAGGTCGATCGCCTCGAGGGCGCGCAGGAGGTCGAGCCGCGGGCCCGGCGCGCCGAAGAACAGTTGGTCGAGACCCGGCGCGCCATGCTCCGGAGTGTCTTCGATCGTGAGCCCGCCGCCGATCACGAGCATCGTCTTCGGCTTCACGTTCACATGGGCGGAGGTCTGGCCGTCGCCGGCCGAACCGGCCATCCCGACCAGCAGCACGATGAGGAGGAAGGCGGCGATGAACAAGGCGAGGACCGTGCCGAAGGCGGAGGCGAGGACCGACTTGAGGAATTCTTTCATGGAGACGGGCGGGGTGTTGCTGAAATGATGCTTCCCTGTCTTGTTTTCGCCAATCCAAAGGAGATTTTTTAGGCAGCGGTTTCCTCTCGATGCCCCTCGGCGGTAGGACTTAATCTAGGTCCATGTCAGAGCCTACGTCATCGGCCGGTGCCGCCACCTCCCGCAAGGCCCTGGCCATCAACTTGGACCGTTCCGCCTACGGCGCCTTCGCCGAGATCGGGGCCGGTCAGGAGGTCGTCCGCCACTTCTTCAAGGCGGGGGGCGCCTCCGGGACCGTGGCGAAGAGCATGTCCGCCTATGACATGCGGATCAGCGACGCCATCTACGGCCACCCGCAGCGCTACGTTTCCCGGCAGCGCCTCGAGCAGATGCTCGATCACGAATACGTCCTGCTGGTCGACCGGCTGAAGGCCGAGCGCGGCACGACCACCCGCTTCTTCGCCTTCGCCGACACGGTCGCGACGACGCCGCATGACGGCAAGGGGCAGGGACACTCCTGGATCGGGATCCGCTTCCAGGACCAGCCGGGAGCCGAGCCGAGCGAAGTCATCCTTCATCTCCGCCTCTGGGACAAGGACGCGGGCCGCCAACAGGACGCGCTCGGCGCGGTCGGGGTCAACCTCGTCTACGCCGCGCTCAATACCCGCGACAGCGTCGATAGCTTCCTCACGGCGCTCGTCGACGAGGTCGGCGCCGGCCGCGTCGAGATCGAGTTCGCCCACTTCAGCGGTCCGGCGTTCGGCGCCTTCGATAATCGCGCCGCGGCCCTGCGTCTCGTGCGTCTTGGCCTGACGGATGCGGTGCTCTTCGGTCCCGAAGGCGACCCGCAGGTCCCCAGCGAGTACTTCTATAAGCGTTCGGTGCTCGTCGCGCGCGGTACGTTCCGGCCGGTCTCCCTCGTCAACGAGGACATGCTCGCCTGCGGACTCCGCGCGTTGCCCGACGGCGGCAAGGACGTGATCGCGCTCTTCGAGATGTGCATCGGTTCGGATCCGCATCCTGAGGCCGAGCTCATCGACCGTATCCGCCTCGTCGGCGCGATGCAGCACCCCTTGCTGGTCACCCGCCACCGCGGCTGGTATCGCCTGCCCGCTTACTTCCGTCTGCACACGACGGGTAGCATCACGCTCGTCGCGGGCATGAACAACCTCGTGGACCTGTTCAATCCCGAGCACTACACGCACCTCGAAGGCGGCGTGCTGGAATCCTGCGGCCGACTCTTCAAGGACGGCGTCCGGGTCATGGTCTATCCGATGCTCGGCGATCAGCTGCGCCGCCTCATCCTCGATCCCGTGGCCTGCAAGGTCTGCTTCCCGGAGAGCTACCGTATCGCCGAGGATTCCGTGGTCACGGCGTCGGACATCCAGATGCGTCCTTCCGTCGCGGGTCTTTTCCAGCACTTGCTCAACAACGGGTTCCTCGTGCCGATCACCGGGGCGGACCCCGTCGCCATGGCCTGCCAGCCGCGCACTTTGGCCGAACGTATCCGCAAGGGCGTGCCGGGCTGGGACCAGGAAGTGCCTCCGTCGGTTGCGGTCGCGATCCGAAGCCTCAAGTTGTGGGCTAGATAGCCTGCCATGCCTGTCACATCCCTTCCGCCCGTCCAAGAAACCGAACTCGCCCTCTCCGTCGAGCGGGCCTACCGCGAGGCCTTGGTCACGGACCGGCTCGGCGCCATCTGGTCGCTCATCCTGGCCAAGTGCTTCCTCGCGCAGTGGGCGATCACGCAGTACTCGATCCCGGTCAGCGGCGCTTTCTACATCTGGACCCTGACCCTCGTGATGGGCACGGTGGCCTCGCTCTATTACCTCCACGCGCACCGCGTGAAGCTCTACCTCCTCCCCACGCACTTCCGGGTCAACGCGGCCGTGCTCGCCGGCCTGCTGGTCTCGCTCGGCTTCGTCGCCTATGCCCGCTTCGCGCTCGGTGCGATCGAAGCCCCCGTCGCCGCCGCGCTCGGCGCCGCCTTGCTCGGCTCGTGGTCCCTCGCGCGGGCTGCCCTGCGCCGTGCCTGGCCCCCGCTCGTCGGGGCGCTCCTCTGGTGGGGGGTCGCCGCGACGGCCCTGCGGGCGCCGGCGGACGAAGCGATGCTCTGGCTCGGCCTGGGATTGCTGGGCGCGCAGGCGCTCCCCGGTTTCGCCGTGGCGGCCCGGGAAGCGCGTCAGCGGGTCTGATCAGGACGCGGCCTTGCCGCCGGCGCTGTTCATGAGGTGCGTCATGAAACGCTTCATGGCCGGCGTCAGCACGCGTCCCTTGCGGTGCAGGATGGCCAGCGGGCGCGCCACGCGACGGTCGCGCAGGCGGAGCATGACGAGCGTGCCTTGCTCGACTTCCTGACGGATGGTGCCTTCGGGCACGAGCGCCACGCCGGCGTCGACTTCCACCGCGCGCTTGAGCGTCTCGATGTTGTCGAACTCCATCGAAGGTTCGAGCTCGATGCGCTGCTCGCGGAAGAACTGGTCGAGCGCCTTGCGCGTCGGGATGTCCTGGTCGAAACCGATGAACTTGCCGCCTTGGAGATCGGCGAGGTCGATCTCCTTCTTCGCCGCGAGCTTGTGCTTGGGCGAGCAGATGGCGACGAGCTGGTCCTCCATGAGCGGGATGATCTCGACCTGGCGGGTCTTCTGCGGGAAGGCGACGAGGCCGAAATCCACGGCGTTGGAGATGACGTCCTCGTAGACGAGGTTCGAGCGGCGGTATTCGACGCGCACGTTGACGTGCGGGAACTCCTGCATGAACGACTTCACGTGCGGGGGTAGCTCGTGCAGGCCGATGGAGACGATGGTCGAGATGTGGACGGTGCCGCTGACGACCTTGCGCATCTCCTGCATCTCGCTGCCGACCTGTTCGTAGCGGTTGAGGATGTCCTTGGCGGCTTCGTAGAGGCTCCGGCCCTCGCGCGTCAGCCGGAACTGCTTCTGGCTGCGGTCGACGATCAGGACGTTGAAATGTTTCTCCATCGAGCGCAGCTGCTGGCTGACGGCCGACTGGGTGATGGCGTTGAGCTTGGCGGCCTTGGAGAAGCTTTCGTTGTCTACCAGGTCGCGGAAGATCTTCAGGTTCTCGATATGCATGGAAGGATAGTCCGCATGATTAATAAAACTAATGGCGAAGGCCTTCAAGTGTAGATGTGCTAATCCTGAGGCGGAGACGCCTGCCCGGGCTAGGGAGCCCCGTTGGTTGACTCCCCGCCCGTTCTCCCTCCCTCTGGTGCCAATGGTCACCTCCGACCAATTCAAGGCCCATTGCGAGGGGGTGCTGGCCCGCATCCGGGAGGCCTGCGTCCGTTCCGGCCGCGACCCGGCCTCCGTCCGCCTCCTGCCGGTGACCAAGACCCACCCAATCGAGGCCGCTTTGCTGGCCTATGGCTTCGGTCTCCGGGCCGTCGGTGAGAACCGCGTCCAGGAAGCCGCCCAGAAGCGCCTCCTGGCCCCGGCCGACCTCCGCTGGGAGCTGATCGGCCACCTGCAGTCCAACAAGGCTAAGCACGCCCTGCAGGCTTTCGACGTCATCCAGAGCGTGGATTCGCCCGAGCTGGCCACCCGCTTGGGTCGCCTGGCCGGCGAGATGGGCCTGCGCCGTGAGGTGCTCCTGCAGGTCAACTCCGGCGACGATCCGGCGAAGTTCGGCTGCGACTTGGCGGACGCCCCCCGGCTCCTCGAGGCGGCCCTCGCCCAGCCCGCGCTCGTCGTGCAGGGCCTGATGGCCATCGCGCCGCTGTCCGACGACCCTGCGGTCGCCGACCGCACCTTCGCCGAGCTCCGTCTCTGCCGCGACACCCTCGCCGCCCGTTTCGGCGTGGCGCTCCCGGAATTATCGATGGGCATGAGCGGAGACCTTGAATCCGCGGTCGCCGCAGGTTCTACTTGTGTCCGCGTCGGTTCCGCTTTGTTCGGTAGCCGGCCCTCCGCATGATCCGCCGTCTCCAAATCCGCGACCTCGCCCTGATGGACCGCACCTCGCTCGAACTGGGCGCGGGCTTCACGGTGGTCACGGGCGAGACCGGCGCCGGTAAATCCGTGCTGCTGGGCGCGCTCTCGCTTCTCGCCGGCAACCGCGCCGCGAAGACGATCGTACGCAAGGGCGCCGAAGAGTGTTCGGTCGAAGCCGAGCTCGAGACCGACGGCGATAAGCGCTTCGATGAGGTGCTGAAGACCCTCGACCTGCCGGCCTGCGACGACGGCCTGCTCATCCTGAAGCGTTCGGTCCACGCCACCAAGTCCGGTCGCATCTCGATCAACGGCGGTTCGGCGACCCTTTCGCAGCTTCAGCAGCTCGGCGAGCTCTGGATCGATTTCCATGGCCCGGGCGAACCGCAGAAGCTGATGCGCGCCGAGACGCAGCTGGAGATGCTCGACCTGCATGCCGGACTGGCCGCTCCGCTGGCGACCTACCGCGCCGGCTGGCGTCAGCGCAACGAGCTGCTCCGCGAAGCCGCCGAGGCCGCCACGGCCGAACGTCTCTCCGAGGACGAAGCGGCTTTCCTTCGCTCCCAGCTGGAGAAACTCGATTCGCTCGATCTCTCCGAAGAGGCCATCACCAAGCTCGAACGCGATCACGCCCGCTCGTCTCGCGCCCAGGAACTCGCGGCTTTGCTCGGTCAGTTGGAAGCCGGTCTCGGCTCCGATGGTCTGGGCGAAGTGATGCCGAAGCTCCTCAAGGCCGGCGATGACGTCGCCCGGATCGACGAAGAGGCGTCCGCCCTCCGCGATCGCCTGAACTCGCTCGCCGCGGAAGCGGAGGACATCCGCGCCGACTTCGCGCGTCTGGGCCGCGGACTTTCCTCCGATGACGAGTCCGCCGCCGAACTCGACGGGAAGATGAACCTCTGGCTGGAGTTCCGTCGCAAATACGGACCCGGCGCCGACTCCGTCCGCGAGAAGCGCGAGGCGCTCCGCCGCCGGCTCGCCTCGCAAGGCGACGTCGAAGCGCGCGTGGCGAAACTCAAGGCGGAGGCCGCCAAGGTAGAGAAAGACCTGCGCAAGCAGGCCGACGTCCTGCGCGCCGCCCGGACGAAGGCCGCCGATAAGCTCGCCGCCGCCGCCCGCAAGATGCTCGGCTCACTGGGCTTCAAGAAGGCCGACCTCCGCATCGAAGTCGCGACCGCGGAACTCGGCCCGCATGGCGCCGACGCGGTTCGCTTCCTTTTCTGCCCCAACGCCGGCCAGGACCTCCTGCCGCTCGACCAGATCGCCTCCAGCGGTGAAGCCGCCCGCGTGATGCTCGCCCTGAAGACCGTGCTCGCCGCCGTCGACCGCACCCCGGTGCTGGTGTTCGACGAGGTCGACGCCAATGTCGGCGGTGAGATCGGCGCGCAGGTCGGTCGTGAACTCGCCGCGCTCGGCAAGGGCCATCAGGTCTTCTGCGTGACGCACCTTCCGCAGGTCGCCGCTCTCGGCCACTCCCACTTGGTCGTGACCAAGACGCAGGACGACAAGTCGACGACGGTCGAGATCGCCCCGGTCCACGGCAAGCGCAAGGACCGCGAATCCGAACTGGCCCGCATGCTCGGCGACCGCGCCAGCAAGGTCGCGCTTTCGCACGCCCGCGAACTGCTCGACGGCGCGAAGTAAGCTCAGGCCTTCTTCACGAAGCGGTCCAAGCGCAGGCGTTGGATCATGCGCAGGCCGATCGCGGCCGCCCAGGGCTTGGGCAGGCGCGCCGAGAAGACGGCCAGGATCTTATGTTTCCAGCCCGTGACCACGACCGGTCGCGCGGCCGCCATGCCGCGCACGGCCTCATCGGCGCATTCGTCCGAGGTCTGGCCGCCGAGGCCGGTCGAGCTGGCGAAGCCGGCGGCCTTGGAGAAATTCGTCGAGACCGGGCCAGGGCAGATCGCCACGCAACGGATGCCGTGCCGCTGGGCTTCGGCGTCCAGCGCGACGCTCCAGTCCAGCATGAAGGACTTGGTCGCAGCATACGTGGTCATCAGGGGTGTCGGCTGGAAGCCGGCGAGCGAGGCGACGGTGGCGACCATGCCGCCACGGGCTTTCAATTCATCCCAGAGTCGGCCGGTGAGTTCGACCGGCGCGCGCACGTTGACGTCGATCATCTTCAAGGTGTGATCGACGCCGGGCGCCGGAAACTCCCCATAGGCGCCGAAGCCGCTGTTATTAATCAGTAACATCCTGCCTTCTCGGGGCATTAGTTTCCGTAATTCGGAGACAACCGCCGCGATGTCAGCGGCTTGCGAGAGGTCGCAGGTAAGGTGAGTGAAGTTCAGGGAATTCGGGACGCCTTCCGGGGTGGTGCGGGAAAGGTTGAAGACCGCGGCTTTGGTCTCAGAATTACCGATACGCGAGAGTATCGCGCGTCCGATCCCGGAAGAAGCCCCTGATATGATGACCACGGAAAAACTCCTGAAGAATTCATCGACGGTCTTGTTCTTTGACATGGGCGCAGAGTCTCACGTCACCCCCCAAAACACAACACACATGACAAGTGCTCCGATCGTCGTGACCGGGGTCCATATGGACCTCACCGACGCCCTGAAGGAAACGGTGTGCGCCAAGGTCGAAAGACTGCTGCGCCACAACCCGCGGATCATCCGCGTGCTCGTCGAACTCGTCTACACCCGCTGCAGCGACCATAGTCGCGAATTCGGGGCCCAG
>CANKZO010000039.1 GCA_947488485.1 Opitutia bacterium
TAAAAGTTACACAGCATCATTACCCTAACACAGTTCAATTGGGTGATGTGACAAAAATTGAGTTTATTGCATCAAAGATTGATTTGTTAATTGGGGGTAGCCCTTGCCAATCATTTTCAATTGCTGGATTAAGAAATGGGTTTGATGGTAAAAGTGGTTTATTTTGGGAATATGCAAGACTTTTAAAAGAAATCAAACCAACTTACTTTTTATTAGAGAATGTTGTGATGAAAAAAGAATGGGAAAATATTATTACAGAAGTGTTGGGTGTAAACCCAATAAAAATTAATAGTTCATTGGTTTCAGCACAGAATAGAAGGAGATTATATTGGACTAATATACCAGGGGTTGAAGAACCAATAGATAAAGGGATTGAATTAAAAGATATTTTAGATAAAAATGTTGGGGGTCATAAAATTGAGTTTGATGTTAATGGTGAATATCAATTGACAGCCAAAAATGGTAAAATTATTAGATTAAATAATAGAGTTGAAATACCTTACACTATTTATGAGGCTAGAACAGAACTTGGTAAATCAGAAAGGAAAAGAATAAGAGAATTACATGGTATTGATACTACACCAAGGAATAAAGAACATAAAGAGTATTTACCATTAAAAACTAAAAAATCTAATTGCCTTTTAACAGGGGAATCCACACTAGATTATATAGTGGATTCTGAATTAAATTTTAGAAGTTACACTATTAATGAATTGGAAAGATTACAAACATTACCAGTAAATTATAGTAACATTGAATTGTCAAAAAATAAAATTAGAAAAATGATTGGTAATGGTTGGACTGTTGATGTAATTGCGCATATTTTCTCCTACTTGAAATAATTAAAATTTGGTTTACGCCAAAAAATTCACTATCATTGTGCATAAAAAATACAACTATGACAAATCAATGCATTGAGTTTGAAAAACTTCCAGACAACAATTTTTTTATGCTTGATGGTATAACATATTGCAAATTTGGAAGATATGGATTGGGTTTTAATGAGGGGGAAAAGGTTTTCAAAGTGATTGATCCCAAAACATTGGTTGAGCAATTAGAATTAAAAGATATTTTTTCTAAAAAAAGTTAATAATATATGTTTTTATAAAATATATGTATATATTTGTGCCATCATAAAGATGATTCCCCAATGGAAAAAGATGTAGCCAATTTACTTAGACAACTGCAATACTTAGCGACAGCTTCTAGGGACTTTAAAACAAATTATCACGATTTAGTAATTTTTTCAACACTAATACGTGGTAACTTGAACGAATACTATCTGCCAGATCATAATGGCAAACTAAGTATTGTGTCTAAGGAAAAGGCAATTGAATATATAAAGTTAAAATCCGCTTTACCCCCTATTTAAAATGGAGGTAAAGCGGTGTATTAAATTTTATGTTAAAAAAAACATATAAAATTTGATATATTTGAAATAAAACTATATATTTGCACCAGATTTTAAAAAAAACAAACAACATGAAAAGATTTGCATTATTATTCTTAATGTTATTACCTGTTGCCGGGTTATTCTCTCAGTCAGTTATTGACACATTGTGCTTTGAGCTTCCATATAGGAAACAAGCACCAGCACCGTGTTCAATTGAAGACACAAGCACTACTGAAACAAGATTGTATATGGTCAAAGTTGGTCTGTATGATAGAAGCCTCGAAGCTAGGGAGTATATCATTAAGATTGATCTTGGATCACAGTATCACTACTTTTATAATCAATTATTTAGAAGTAGAGATAAAGCAACTAATGCTATGAAGAATTTAAGGGGATTAGGCTATTGCGATGCGTATGTGGTTGAATTGCCAAGTTTTATTATGGGCTTTGAGTTTGAAGAACCCAAACAAACTACATCAGTTGTTAAACCAATTCAAACCCCAACTTCATTTACTAAACCAAATCAAACCCCAATTGAAGTTGGGGTAAAGATTACCTGGTTTAATTAAAAAAAAGATTACAATCTTATTTTTAAGGCATGCGCAATTTGTGTATGCCTTTTTTTATTAATAATTATAATTATAAAAAAAACATGAAGAATTTAATTTTACTAATTTTTACAATTTTAACCACGACATTAAATGCTCAATTCATTACTACTGGTATTAGAGGGGGATTGAGTAGTTCTATGACTCTTGATGAGGTTAAATTGATTAATACGTCAAGCAAGGAGGAGTTTTTGTTGTCCATGGGTAGCAAAACCTTTGGATATCATTTTGGTGCGTTGGTAAGGCTTAAACTTGGCCCATTATTTGTCCAACCAGAGGTTGTGTTCAATTCAAACTCATTTGATATTTCTTTCCAGGATGTAAATAAGGTATCAACAAATATTGGGAAACAGAAATTCCAATATATTGATGTTCCTGTATTGGTTGGATTGAAATTTGGCCCATTAAGAGTTAATGCTGGGCCAACTGGGCATCTATTCTTGAATAACACCAAAGATTTATTTGACGTGAATAATTATGCTGCAAACTTTTCCAAAATAAGCGTTGCATATACTATGGGCGTAGGATTGGATCTGGGAGCATTTATGTTTGATGTGAGGTACGATGGCAACTTATCTGATAACAGCCCCCTGGTTGAGTTTACAGAGGATTTTACGCTGTCAACTAGACCGCCAAGACTATCTGCAAGCGTTGGTTTTAAGTTTTAAAATAAAATAAAAGTTTTATAACCTCAATCTTAATATTAATTTAGGTTGGGGTTTTTTTATTGTTAAAAATTGCTTATGTTTATATAAAATAAGGTGTTATGTATATTGATGATATAATAAACAAGTCAAACTTTTTCAACCAGAAGGATAAAAAAGCTATAAAAGAAAATGGGGTTGTTTTTACAGATAGAAATATATGTGATATTATCATTAATAAAATTAATCCAAGTATAAATGAGGTGATTTGCGAGCCAAGTGTTGGTAAAGGTGCTTTTATTTTCGCATTATTAGAGTTTTTTAGAAAAAAGCACTCAATTAATGAAGTTGCTGATTTTGTAAATAACAATTTATTTTGTTATGATATAAATAATGAGTTTATATTAGAATTTAAGGGATTATTAAAAGAATATTTTAACCATTTTAATTATGCTGGTGAATTAGATTTAAAAAACATCATTAATGGTGATTTTTTAATCCAAAATGTCAAATATGATATTATTATTGGGAATCCCCCATATATCAGGATCCAAAACATTGATAAAGATTATCTGGATTCTTTAAAAAAAGAATTGAAGTCCATAACATTGGGTAATGTTGATTTATATTATGCTTTTCTGGAAAAATCATTAATGGTTGCTGACAGAATAGGGTTCATTATTCCAAATTCTTTTATAAAGAACAAATCTGCCTTCTTTATAAGGGATATTATCAAAGAAAGATTATCATATATATATGATTTTAAAAATGATAAGGTATGGAGCAATATATCAACATATACCTCAATTGTTATTTGCGATAATGACCGTTCAGATAACCTTTTGTATGAGGCAAGTAATTTAAGTATTAATAAAAAGAAGATTGAGTTGGCTTCTGACAAATGGATCTTTGAAGATATTACTTATGGGGCAAATAAACTAATTGATATGGTTAACTCCCATTCTGGGGGGATTGCGACAATAAAAGATGATGTATTTAAAATGGATTCATGTGATGAATCTTTCTGTTATAAAAATGGTTTTAAGATTGAGAAAGATATTTGCAAAAAATATATTAAAGCAACAACCAGCACAAATTTTGAGGATTGTAAATATATAATATATCCATATGTTGATGGTAAAATTATTGATGAGGATCTGATTAAAACCAAATACCCGAGGTGTTATGAATATTTAGTAAGTAGGAAAAGTGATTTGCTATCCAGAGACAAAGGTAAGGTGTCAAAATATGATGCTTGGTATGCTTATGGTAGAAGACAAGGATTATTAAAAGAAAAAAAAGGCAATTGTTTAATATTGCCCTTAACTTTTTTGAGGTCAAGAAATATTCATTATATTGAAGTTCCGGAATCAGAGGAATGCCTGGTTGTTTCTGGAATATTAGTTGACGTAAAGCCTAATATGAAAAAAAAATTCATCAAAACAATTAGTTCTGATGAATTTTATAAATTTTGTGAATTAAACAACAAAATATTAGCGGATAAAAATAAGCCTAATGATTGTTGGTTAAGTGTCACATCGACTACAATAAAAGACTATTGTTATTTTCTGTGAGCGATTTCAACTAGTCTAACATCTTTTATTGGGTTGATTTTGAAGAGGTTTTTGACATCTGTCTTCGTTTTGCAGCTTTCCAAGTTTTCAATGTGGAAAGTGACGTTGATTTCGTCAATATCTCTCACATAGCGGAATTTATTGCCGCTTTTTGGTAAATAAGACGCTGAATTGCTCTCAATCGCTTTAATAGTCTCATCCCTGGTAAAGAAAGGAGGATTGTTTGGCGAGAAATTGACAACAGTAATCTTAACCTTGGGGTTGATGTTGTTTAACTTAACAATGTCAGCAACGGTTTTGCTCATTGTGTTATTTTGGTTTTGCTTAATATTTGAAGCCAAAGCCTTAACCAAAATAATTTCAATCAGTTTTTCGTTTTTGTAAACGCAAACATTTGCTGTGAAAGTTCCCCAGATTAATTGATCCTTTTCAAACACAACATCCGTTCTAAATTCGCATCCAGAATAGAGTGGGTTCTTTTGTAAGGATTCAATTACAACATAATTGATGGTCTTCTGACGAGTTTTACCCTTGCTTTCAGATAAGGAGTAAGATTTCTCGTAAATCATCTTCAAACTGTCTTCGGAAAAGCTTAATTTGTTCATTTTGTTATTATTTTCAGCAAAGGTAATAAATGTTATTTTATAATGCAAACTTTTTCAATAAAAATATATTTATAATGTAAAAAGATAATGAAAATAATAATAAATGAGGCCCAGTTAAGGTTGATTATAAATGAGGAAGTTCCTTATGAACTTACAAAAGAATATTTAGATGTTGAGCGGTCCCCAGAAACAATAGCATTGCTTAATAATGTTTTCAATAAATTAAAGGATCTGCCAAATGCAAAAGTAACTAGAAGTGGGAATAGAGTTTCATTTCCTTATGAGGGTGAACCTTTGATTGATAAGATTACAAGGGTATTAGAAAGATATAAATATGAAATTAAAGATTATGCTAATAATGAAGCTATAAGATTTTCTGAAACAGAAAAGGGAACTAAGGAACAGCCAATAAAAATAACCAAAGCGTTACAGAGCATAGTTAATAAAGATTCAAGAGTTGAGAATTTATTATTTTTATATTCAAATGTTATTTCTGGTAAAATTAATAAAAAAACCAATGACTTAATTATTGTGTTTTCAAAATTGCCGTATGATATTGCCACAATGTCACAGGATCGTAGTTGGAAGGCAAGTTGTATGAATTTAATAGATGGTGATAATAGGCGTTATGTTAAATTAGATATTGAATACGGAACAATTATTTGTTATGTAACAAAAGAAACTGACCCTAATTTGAAAAACCCCCTTGGTCGTGTTTTAATAAAACCATTTATGAATAAGGAGAATGAAATTGTATTATATCCGGAGGCGAAAATGTATGGTAAAATGGATGACCAAGGTGAATTAATTAAAGTTATTGATAAGTATATGGTCGATATACAAGATTTAAACGGGTTTTACAAAAGATTGGGGTGTTTATATCCTGATAGTGATAGAGATGTTGTTAGAGATAAAGAAATGGCTTCACGTTATGTTGAATATTGTATAGAATATAATGCAAAATTAAAAGAATTTGAATTCGATTCTGCAACAACTGAACAAAAATACAGGTATCTTGATTCAAGAATTAACAATAAAGAATGGTTAGCTGAACATGAATTTATGTTTGCAACAGATGAACAAAGAAATAGATACATAGAATTTTCATTAGAAAAAGAACTTTTAAGTGATTTTGAATTTAATTTTGCAACAAGTGAACAGAAAAATAGATATGTTAATACATTACTTGATAATAATTTTGGATTGTCTGGCTTAATATTTAAGGCTGCATCAATGAAACAAAAAGAAAGGCATATTACTCTTAACAATAGAGTTCTTTATCCTAAATTATTTGAAGTTGAATACATTTCAAAAAAAGAAAAATATATACATGGTAGTTCTTGGGTTTTACTTGATTTTCCCATAAAAAAACTTCCAAACGAATTGTATATTAACGGATATTTAGATGTGGTTAATTTGAGAGAATTAACAAAAATATCAGATAAATTAATTACCGCAAGAAGTTTGACATTAAATAATTTAACTATCACAAATATTGCAGATTACTTGGAAGTTGGCGGAGATCTAACTATAATTAATTGTAAGGATTTGACAAAATTACCAGATGGGCTGTATGTCGAGGGTGATTTGCAAATAATTAATTGTCCACAGTTTAAAAAATATACAGATGATGAATTACGTGAAATGATTCAATCAACTAATGGCGAGGTAGGGGGTAAAATAATAAAATAATGGATAGAAATACAATTGAAAAGATACTTAACTTCTTGAAAGAAAAAGAAGGCATGGAATTACCAAACAGTTGGTTTAATTCAATAAAAAAACTTGAATTAATCAAAGAACTTGAAAACCATCCAGATGGTACGCAATATAGGTATGAGGATGATTTATATTTAGGTTATTCAAATATAAAAAAACTTCCAAATGATTTATATGTTGATGGGTATTTGAATTTAGGGTATTGCCAACAATTAACGGAATTACCAGATAAGTTACATGTTGAAGGTAATTTGACTTTAGCGGATTGCAACCAAATAACAGAACTACCAAATAACTTATATGTTAAGAATTCTCTGATTTTAGATCGTTGCGAACAAATAACAGAACTACCAAATAATTTATATGTTGGGCGGCAATTAATTATATATAAAACACCACTTGCAAACAGATATACGGATGATGAAATACGTAAAATAGTTGCTTCTACTGGCGGCAAAATAAAAGGATATATAAGTAGATAATGGAAAGAAAAACAATAGAAAATATACTTAACTTTCTGAAAGAAAAGGAAGGTAAGGAACTACCAAAGAAATGGTTTGATTCAATAAAGTTACTTAAGCTAGTTCAAAAACTTGAAAATATTCCAGATGGTGTTCAATACACACATAATGGTAATTTGAATTTAATCAGTTCAACTATAAAAAAACTTCCAAATAACTTATATGTTGGGAATAGTTTGGGTTTAATAGATTGTACACAACTAAAAAAACTTCCAGATAATTTACATGTTGGGTATCACTTGTACTTAAATGCTGTGGATATAACAGAACTTCCAAATAACTTATATGTTGGAGGTAATTTATTTATAAATCTGACACCACTTGCTGACAAATATACTAATGAAGAAATAAAAGACATTGTAACCTCAACCGGGGGTGAAATAGGAGGAGAAATAATGAGATAATGGAAAGACGAACAATAGAAAATATACTTAACTTCCTGAAAGAAAAGGAAGGGCAAAAAATTCCATATGAATGGGTTGATTCAAAAGAAAAATTTAAATTAATTGAAGAACTTGAAAACTATCCAGATGGAACTCAATATAGATATAATGATCATTTATATTTATGGGGAATACAAATAAAGAAACTCCCAAATAATTTACATGTTAGCGGTTTTTTGGATTTATCTTATTCAAATATACCAAAACTACCAGATAAATTATATGTTAGGGGTTATTTTAATTTAGATGGTTGTAAACAAATAACAGAACTTCCAAATAACTTACAAGTTGGGGGTGATTTGGTATTACATGGAACAAATATAACAGAGCTTCCAAATAATTTATACGTTGGAATTGATTTGTATATAGGAAATACCCCACTTGCTGATAAATATACAGATGAAGAGATAATAAAGATTGTTGAATCAACTAGGGGACAAATAGAAGGTCAAATATATAGAGAATGAAAAGACAAACAATAGAAAATATACTTGATTTCCTTAATACAAAGGAAAATAAAAAATTACCAAAGAAATGGTTTGATTCCGTAGAAAAACTTAAATTAATTCAAGAACTTGAAAACCATCCAGATGGAACTCAATATAAACATAGGGGGAGTTTGGATTTAAGGGATTCAACCATAAGAAAATTACCAAATGATTTACATGTTACAGGTTATTTGGATTTAAACAAATCAAAGTTAACAAAGCTCCCAAATGATTTATACGTTGATGGTTATTTGAATTTAAGGTATTGCCAATACTTAACAGAACTTCCAGATAACTTACATGTTGAAGGTTATTTGAATTTAGCGGATTGCAAGCAATTAACAGAACTTCCAGATAATTTATATGTAGGGGGTGATTTGGGTATATATTATACACCTATAGCACAAAAATATTCAAGTCAAGAAATAAGAGAAATGATTACCTCAAAGGGTGGAACATTAATAGGAAAAATATATAGATAATGGAAAAAGAAACAATAGGAAATATATTAACTTTCCTCAAAGAAAAGGAAGGTAAAGAAATTCCATTGAATTGGAATTTAATTGAGAGACTTGAAACCCATCCAGATGATATTCAATATATACATAAGGGTTCTTTGATGCTAAAAAATTCAGATATAAAAAAATTACCAAATAAATTATATGTTGGGGGGAGTTTGTTCTTAATGGGTTGTGAACAATTAAGTGAACTCCCAAATAATTTATATGTTGATGGCGATTTTATGATGCTTTCTGGTGAAAAAATAACAGAACTACCAGATAGATTATTTGTTATGGGTTTTTTACAATTGGCAATTGATCATAAAATATTAAAATACCCAAAGGCTCTATTTGTTAAGGACACTCTGTTTTTAACTTATACAAATATAGCAGAGTTACCAAACCAAATATTTGTTGGAGAAGATTTATTAATACAAGGCACTCCACTTGCTGACAAATACACAGATGAAGAATTATATGAAATGGCCGAATCATTAGAGGGCGGTAAAATAAGAGGTAAAATAATTAGATAATGGAAAGAGAAACAATAAAAAACATATTAATCTTCCTAAAAAATAAGGAAGGTAAGGGATTACCACAGGGTTGGTTTAAACTTTTAACAACAGAGGAAATAATCCAAGAACTTGAAAATAAACCAGATGATGTTCAATATATACATAAGGGTGGTATATCTTTAATGAATTCAAATATAAAAAAACTTCCAAATGATTTACATGTTAGGGGTTATTTGAACTTAAATAATTGTAAACAATTAAAAGAATTACCAACTAATTTACGCGTTGATGGTCATTTATGGCTAGAAGACACCAACATAACAAAACTTCCAGATGATTTATATGTTGCAGGTCTTTTGAATGTGCGAAATTCAAAACTAATAGAAACACCATTTCATTTATATGTTGTTAGTACTTTGATATTAAGTTATAACAAAGAATTAATAAAAATATCAGATAAAACACATGTTGGGTATGACCTGGATTTAAGAGGTTGCATAAAGCTAAGAGAATTACCAAATGATTTATTTGTTGGTCATGATTTATATATACAAGAAACACCACTTGCAGAAAAATATATAGATGATGAAATATATGGGATAATTGAAAATAATGGTGGTCAAATAAGAGGTAAAATAATTAGATAATGAAAATATTAATTAACGAAAAACAATTAAAGAATATCATAAAAGAAGCAATTCCTTATAATATCGCAAAGGAATACATAACAACTGAAAGGACTGATGCTGCCATTAAGTTGATGGATAATGTATTTAGTAAACTTAAAACTTTGCCAAATGCAAAAGTTCTTGATAGGAGGGGGGATAGAATTGCATTTCCTTATGGTGAAACACCTTTGGAAGATGATATAAAAATGTTATTGAGAAAATATGATTATAATGTTTTAGATTTTAATAACAATGATGCTTTAAGAATTGCCAAAACTGAAAAAGGAAATAAGGCTCAACCAATAAAAATAACCAAAGCATTAGCAAATATATCAAGATTAAAAGACAAGGATGGAAACATTATTGAACCAAAGGCAAAAAACTTTGTGGATTTATTTGCTGATGGAAAAAGTAGGGAAGGAAAAGCAATGGAAAAAAAACTTGGGCTAATTGTTATCTTTGCAAGACACCCATATGATATTGCTGGAATGTCTTATGGTAGAACTTGGAGCAGTTGTATGCATCTAACAGATGGGCAGTTAAGAGATTTTGTTAAGAAAGATATTGAAAATGGGACAATTGCTGTGTATTTAACAAAAGCAACTGATGAAGGATTATCCAACCCCCTAGCAAGGGTTTTGGTGAAACCATATGTTAATGTGGGAAATGAAAATGATGTTATATTATATCCAGAGGCAAAGACATATGGAAAAATAGATAACCCAAAAAAATTTATAGATTACCTAGATTCTGTTTTGGAAAAAGTTCAAAACATAAGTGCAGATTATAAGTTATTGTCTTGTTTAAATCCTGATAGCAAAAGAGAAGTGGTAAGGCCAAAAAATAATGTAACAAGAAAAAATATTTTAGCCAAATTAGAAAATGGAGATAAACTTAATAATGTTGAACTTAATTTTTTAACCAAGGAGGAAGCAGAAAATTATGTTGATAAACAAATTTCAATGTATTTCAAGTGGAATGCAAGATTGGACGATGCTGATTTGGACGATTTAGCGTTGACAGAAGAAGAGATTGTAATCGCTACGGATGACCAATTGGAAGATTATTTTGACCAAAGGCTTGATGATTTTGAGGGGGTAATGATGAATAAGGTTTTTGCTGAAAGGTATGTAGCAATAGATGATTTTGAATTACGTTTTATGTCAAATAAACAAATGACTAGGTATGTTGATATATTTCATGCTGCCGAGGCAAATAGGAGAAGTTATTATTTATAATAAAAAATATACAATGAAAATATTAATAAATGAAACCCAGTTAAAGAACATAATAAAAGATGAATCTCTAATTAAAGGTTCTGTTGTATGGAGGCATATTAAAGATATTACTCCTGATAAAGAAATGATCCCAAATTTTTTTAAAAAAGATATTATTAGTCGTAAATTTAAAAATGTGGACGATTTTGATATGGAATCACTATTAAATACAGACCCGGATTTTAAAGAATATTATGATGGGGGCGAAGATAGATATGGCGATGATGACGATGTAAGTCCAGGTGATCTTTCAAATGAAATCGTAGTTGTTGATGGGATTTTACTAGATGGCTATTCAAGAGTTTCTACATTATTAAGAAATGGTGAAAAAACAACATACGCATATGTTGCTACAAAAAAATATAATATGAATTTACAAGAGAATGTTAATAGGGTAAAGAAATTAATAAAAGAAAATTATGATATGTCTAAAACAAGACTAACTGTATCTGACAAAGGTTTTGATGGTTGGGGCCGGGTTTTAATTTTAAAAAATGAGGATAATGAAAAAATTGGATCCATAATATATAGAAGAAAAAATTATCTTGAAAGTGAAGGATTTCCATGGGTAAATGAATTGCATTTAGGATTTGATCAAAAATATCAAAGAAAGGGTTATTTTCAAGATGCAGTAATTGAGCTTTTAAAATTTACTAATAATACGCCAACATATCTAGCAACAGGCAGGGTTATCAATCCTAACGTTTTTAAAGCAATTGATAAATTAGATAGAGATATATTAGATGTATATGAATTTGAACATTTAGGTTATATAATAACATTAAAATAAAAAAATGAATTTAAGTTGTAATTATTATTTAAAGATATATTTATAATTAAAAATATAATATGAATTTACAAGAGAATGTTAATCGAATAAAACAAGTGATGGGGGTTCTAAATGAACAAACAAAAATAAAAGAAATACCAGTTGAAGATGAAATATTTAAAAAACGTTATGATCCAGTAATAAGACCTTTACTTAATAAAGCCAAACAATATTATATAAAATATTATTCTGATAAAAAAAATACTTCAAAATTAAAATACAAGGATAATATTGATATAATTAAACAATTTATCTCAACAATAGATTATAAACCTTATTATGAATATAATGATAAGAAATTAGGTTTTGTAGCTCATGATTACCCAACAGTTATGTATTTGAACATATATTATTTATTTACTCAAGAAAAATTTAATTTTACTCCAAAAACTGAAATGTTATTTAATACAATTTTTCATGAGACAGCTCATTTAATTGATCTTAGATTGCAATCTTTACATGAAAAAACAATTATGTCAACATATAACATATTTAATGTAAAAGATGATGAAGATGAATATACTGAAAATGATATGGAAACATATGCTAGGGTTCAAACTTTACGCACCAAACTTGGAATTAGTCCAACAGCAAATGGAACACAAATTAAAAATAAAATACTTGGTGCAATTAAACAAGGTAAAATTACATTCCCAGACGTTAAAGTAAAAAGTAAAGGTAATATATTGCAATTCATTAAAAAAGGTTTTACTGGACAAGCAATAAATGATATTTTTAACACCCAAGATTTAAAATCTTTGAGGGATTTTTATTCAACAATCCGATTTAATGGAAATTATACTGATGATATATATTATTTATTTGCAAAATTTTCAACAATAGATAATAATTCTGTTTTTCTTGATTTAGATAGACTTGGTTATGTAAACATATCCGTTGTCGATAACACAAAAAAAACAACCAACAATACTCAAGCGACGTAATTTTTTTATAACCCCAATCAAAGCTCAACCCACATTAATATGGTATTATGTCCCAACTCTTTTGCGGCAACAATCCGATGCAACCCATCACCCTCTTCTGGTATTGGTGGGGTGGAATTAAAATTTTTTTTCATATTTTCCAAATAGGAATCTTGCTCATCCTCATAACCTGGATCATTGTCATATAAATCTTGCCTGGAATAATCAAAATCTTTCAAATCTTTTTGAACCAATTGATATTCTTTGCCTTTTTTTGGAAAAACATTCCCCCCAGTATCAGGCTCATTCCCATCACTAACTATTATATCCCCAACCGAATATTTATCCATAAATTGCCCTTCAATAAGATTATGACCCTGAACCAAATTATCTTCAATATATTTAACAACTTTTTTAATGTCATTTATTTTATAAAATTTACCAACTATTTTACCATCTGCATATAATAAATATGTAGGTCTTCTATTGCCAGAAAAAGGTGTACCCTCTACTAAGCCCTCTCCAATTCTTAATTCAACGCCATTGACATTTTTTGTTGCGTATGGGTGGTCGTAATTATACATACTTTGACGTATGTCATTATTGGATTGTCCGAAAAGTTTAGTTGCGTCACCATCAGTATAATGGGATTCAATTTCTTTTTGTAATTCTTCTGCTTGTTTACTAGTTAGAAATCCGCCTTCTATCTTATCACTTACTGATAACCCAGTATTCACAATCTGGGCTATTTGATTCTCATTTAAATATTCTCTTATAGTTGTTTTAATATATCTCCCTTCCATAAGATTATGATTTTTAACCAATTCTTTAATAAAATTATTTATGCTCAAAATAATATCAGCAACCTTATCCCCAGAATCATACCTTAACTCAAATTCATTCTTTCTACGCTCCATCTTGTTCCGGTTCCCATATACACCAACGGTCTTATCCAAATCTGCAATAACAACAGATATGTGATAATCAAAATAACCAGCCTTATCAACATTCCTTATGTTCTCCGTATGATCGGAAATCCTTAATCTAACGTGAATCCCCCCAATGGTAATATTAATGTATTTTCTTTTCCCATACCTCATCTGGAAATAATTCTGAACGCCATTCAATACCTCATCAGAATCCCTATTTGGGGGCTTCACTTTCCTTTTCTCAATCGTTTCAGGTTCTTCCGCACTAATCAACTTATAAACAGTATCATCGTTGTAGTAGTAATTTATGGGATAATCTTTAATATCATCATCCTCAATGAACTTGTAATGGGTAACAACCCCCTCCATAACCACATACATATAATCATCATAATATGTCAGAACATCATCAAACCCATCAAACGCGGCCATCGCCCTAACCTTGTCAATCCCCTTATATAATATCTCACTATAATCAGATGCTTCAAACCTTACATAATATACCGTAATGGAAGAATCCCCACTATATGCTTCCATTATTAACTCCCTACATATATTCATTAATTTCATAACTTATCTTGATAAACTTACATAATATTATCCTGTTTCAATTCCATTATAACAGTATTAATTCCAAAATTATCATCTTTTTCATCAATAATTTTAATATCATATTTTAACCCAAATTTAGATTTTAAAAAATTTATAAAACTTGTTGAAGAATAAATTCTTCCCATTTGTGATGTTCTCCCCCTAAAAACAAATTTATCAATATTACCAAATTTTTTCATATACTCTTTCAATACATCAGGTAATTTTCTTATTGCATCTATAAATATTTTTGATTTTTCACTGTCAGATAAACTACGATCCCACCTATTAAAATCATCTCTTAGTTCCAAATAGGGATATAAATGCACAAATGTAAAACCATCTAATTCCACATCATCAAATATATATTGAAACCCTACCTTATTTTTACTATCCCATATAATCACCTTCTCTTTAGTCATAGAACGATAATTCTCATCATCACCATAAACATTTCGTTTAAATGTAGATTTGGCATCGAACAGTTCATTTACAATAGTTTCAATAATAGATATTAGTTTCATTTTTTTTTATTTATAAATATATATTTATGTTAAAATAATAATATGAATATACAAGAATATATAATAAGAATAAAGCAAGTAATGAATATAAATGAGGATAAAGATTTAATTGATAATCTTGACCTATATGAGATTGCAAGATGGGGGTTGGAGGGTGAGTATGAACATAGTTCATGCTGGGATGACAATGAAGATTTGGAAGGCGCAATTAACTGTGCTGTTGAGAGTTTCAAATACTTCCTATCAAAACCATATCCTGTTGAACTGGGGGATATTCCAGACATGCCCATAATATATCGTTTAGTTAGATTAAAGGATGTGAATAATCTGGATAGGATAAGGTTGGGTAAAAGTTGGTTTTCAAATCCTAATCAAATCAATAATCCAGAATTTTTCGATATGCTTGATTATTTAAAACCATTTAAAACAGAAGAGGGGGTTGTATATATGATTAAGGGTCAAACCAGCAAAGATAATATTGATATGAAAAGAACTTTATGGGAGCGTGACACCCAATGGTGGGAAAATGAGATTCTATTAATTGATGATTCAAATGTAAAAATACTTTCAGTCAAACCACTATCCAAATTGGATTAGAATTTTTATTTATATATATTTATGTTAAAATAACAATATGAAATTATTAATTAATAAATCCCAATTAAAAGATATTATAATCGAATCAAAAAATTATGCCATTGTTGATTTTCTTTTAAATAAAAATTTCATAAATCCCAGGAGCAAACAATTTCTTTATCATGGAACCCACAAACACCCAAGCGAATTTTTTTTAAAAGATGATTATGATTATGATGATAAAGAATATGAATATAGCGGAGACCTGCCAGAAGGTTATATTTTCTTAACCACAAGCATTGAAGAAGCATCAGCATACGGAATGTATGTTATCCCATTCGAATTGAAACGATATGATAACAAAACATTTAAGGTAGATGATTTCCCATCCAGAGTGTTTGATAGAGATTATGGAATTGATCTATATACAAATGATAAAGATTATGGCTTCTGGGATAAGTTTGAAAATAGCGGAAAACATAACCTCATTATAACCGGCAAAGGCCGCTCAACAGTTATAACAGATATATTTAATGCCATACCAAGAACAGACCTTGCCATAGAATTTTATAAACAATAAGGTAGGGGTTCCGTTTATATTAAACATAGTGTTCAATATTAATCACTGTTCATTGTCAATGAACATAATATTTAAAAGGTAATGTAGGGGGGTTATACATGATATATTAACTTTGCTTTTTGATATGCTTCTGATGCTTCACCTGGGGTGTCAAATGAACCAAGGTATATTTGTTTATCTGCTACACGTATTTGTGATACATATTTTCCACTTGCTTTACGAAATGAATAACCTTTTACATCTTTTTGATTTCTTTTCGCCTTA
>CANKZO010000040.1 GCA_947488485.1 Opitutia bacterium
TGGGTTACCGCACCGTCGCCGGCAAGGTCCACGTCCACGACCTCCATGCGACCATCCTCCACCTGCTCGGCGTCGACCATCTGAAACTGACCGCCCGCCACCTCGGCCGCGACTTCCGCCTGACCGATGTCTACGGCGAAGTCGTGAAGGAAATCATCGCCTGAACTAAGCCTCACGGGACGAAGAGAAGATCGGCGCTGCTTGGTCTGCTCTCCCCTCCTTAAACCTTTGAAAGCCATTCTCGCCTTACTTCTCGTCGCCGCTTCCGCCTTCGCGGAAATCCGCACGGAGACCGTCACCGTGACGATGCGCGACGGCATCAGGCTCACCGCGGACATCTATCGCGATGACGCGGTACCGCAGGCGCCGGTGATCCTCATGCGCACGCCTTACGACCGCACGAAGGCCAAGGGCACCGGGCTGAAATTCGCCAAGGCGGGCTATGTCGCGGTGATGCAGGATTGCCGCGGCACCCGTGCGTCCGAAGGCGTGATGGCGCCCTACAATAACGAGGGTCAGGACGGGTATGACACCATCGAATGGATCACCCGTCAGCCTTGGTGCAGCGGTCGCGTGGGCATGTTCGGGGGTTCCTATGTCGGCGCCGTGCAGTGGCAGGCGGCCGCGGAGCATCCGCCCGGACTCGCCGCCATCGCCCCGCAGGCGACCTGGAGCAGCTTCTACCGCAACCTCTACCTCGGCGGCTCCGTCAGGCTTTCACTCATCGCAGGCTGGATCGCCGGCAATACGCCCAAGCCGGCCGACGCCATCAGGGCCGACATGGATTCCGCCCTGATGCGCCTGCCGCTCAGCGAGGTGGATAACGCCATCGGCTGGGACATGCCCTGGCTCGACGCCTATCTCACGCATCCCGAGCCGAACGGCTTCTGGACGCGACTCGACCTGACGGAACGCCTTCCCGAGCTGCAGATGCCCGCGATCCATGTCGTCGGCTACTACGACTTCTTCTCCCGTGAATCCGTCGACAACTTCCGGATCATGCAGCAGAAGGCGCATGATCCGAAGACCCGCCAGCAGCAGCGGCTCATCCTCGGCCCGTGGGATCACGGTACCATCGGCAAGACGAAGGTCGGCGAAGTGGATTTCGGCGCCGAGGCGGCGCTCGACACCCTGGCCCTCCAACTCGATTGGTTCGATCGCCACCTGAAGCAAGATCCCGCCGCGCTCGCCAAACCCTTCCCGCCTGTGCGGTATTTCTCCATGGGCGACAACGTCTGGCGCGATGCCCAGGCCTGGCCCCCCGAAGGCTTCACTCCGACGTCGTTCTACCTGAGTTCGCAGGGCAAGGCCAACTCACGGCAAGGCGATGGGCGACTCACCCGCGAAGCCCCCCAGGGCCATGCATCCGCCGACACCTTCCGTGCGGACCCCGCGAAGCCGACCCCTTCCAATCCGGTCACCAAAGAGCGCCCCCTCAAGGCCGCCGTGTGGGGCCCGGTCGACCAACGCGCCACCGAGGAAGGCCAGGATGTCCTGGTCTACACGAGCGAGCCACTGACGTCACCGCTCACCTTCGCCGGCAATGCCGAAGCCAAGCTACACGTCAGCACCGACACTCCGGATGCCGATTGGGCGGTCAAACTCATCGACGTGCACCCCGACGGCTTCGCCCAGAACATCGCGCGCGGCATCTTGCGTGGTCGCTATCGCGACAACTTGCTCAAGCCCGCGCTGATGCAGCCAGGCCAGGTCTACGAGATCACGGTCGACCTCGGACCCGTCGCCGCGACCCTCGCCCCCGGTCACCAGCTCCGCGTGGACATCAGCGGTGCCGACTTCCCGCTCTACGACCGTAACCCTAACACCGCCGAAGGCATCTTCAGCAGTAAGACCGCCGTCGCCACCGAGCAAGTCCACCATAAGCCCGGCGCCCTCTCGCGCATCGTGCTGCCGGTGAAGTAAGCCTGAAACTAAGGACGAAGAACCAAGCACATGCGTTTTCATCCAGCCTTCCTCGGTGCCATCCTGCTGCTGGCCTCCGGCGCGCTACCCGCCGCCGAAGACCTCCCCGAACCGCCGGTGAGCTGGAGATATCCTCCGGAAATGCCCGGGGCGAGCGTGGAGGTCTATCGCGAGGTCAACGGCAGCAAACTCAACGCCTACGTCTTCACGCCGCCGCAGCATCAGGCCTCGGATCGTCGGCCGGCGGTACTGTTCTTCTTCGGTGGGGGCTGGAAAGGCGGGACGCCGGGCCAACTGCTCCCGCAGTCGCTCTACCTCGCCCAACGTGGCATGGTCGCCATCCCTTGTGATTACCGGGTGCTCAGCCGCCACGGCGTCACCCCACAGGACTGCCTGCGCGATGCGAAAGCAGCGATACGCTGGGCGCGTGCCAATGCCGCCCGCCTGGGCATCGACCCCGCAAGGATCGTCGCCGCAGGCGAATCCGCCGGCGGCCATCTCGCCGCGGCGACGGCGCTGGTGCCAGGCTTCGAAGAGGGTGCGCATCCCGAAACCAGTTCGATGCCCAACGCCCTCGTATTGTTCAACCCCGCCGTCCTGCTGTCTCCGGCGGAAGGCCACCCTGGGCTGCTTTCCGATGCAAGCCTCGCCAGCATCAGCGCCCGCACCCAAGGACGACCGCAGGAGATCTCACCCTATCACTTCATCCGCGCCGGCCTGCCTCCGAGCATCCTCTTCCACGGCACGAAAGATGAGGCGGTGCCATTTCCCACGGTGGAACTCTTCGCCAAGGCCATGACGGCCGCCGGCAATCGCTGCGAACTCAAGGCCTACGAAGGCCAGCCGCATGGATTCTTCAATCCGGGCCGCGGTCAAGGCGAGCCGCGCGCGGAAGCCAACCGATGCTTCCACCGCACGATCCGCGAACTGGACGCCTTCTTCGTATCGCTAGGGTATCTCACGCCGACCGACAAGCCGCCCGTACTCGTCGCCAAGAAGCTGTCAGACTTCCAGCCGCTCGTCCGCAAGGAATCATGGAACGAGCAATGGCCGAACGCCTCCGGCAAGGCGGAGACCCGCAAGGTGACGGCGGAGGTCTGGACGCAGGCCATGCAGGCCTCGCTCGACGCCCAAGGGACGCTGCACATCCCCGCCCGAGCGCAGCCCTACTACCTCGACGGCCCGCTGGTCTTGAAATCCGGTCAGAAGCTCAGCGCCGACCCGACAGCCGAGATCCGCCTCAAGCCGGACAGCAACACGTGCATGGTGCGCAACGAACATGTCGTCACCCTGAACACCAAGCCCGTGCCGGCCGATCAGCCCTGCGACGCCGATATCACCATCGAAGGGGGCATTTGGTCGACCCTAGCGAATGCCGCCAGTCTCAACGGCAATCGCCTCGGCCTCTCCGCGAAGGCCGACCCCGCCTTCGGCACGCACGGCGTCATCTTACTCCAGAACGTCCGGCGCGTCTCGGTGAAGAACCTCACCATCCGCCAAAGCAGACCCTTCGGCGTACATCTGGCGAACGCTCGGGAGTTCAGGATAGAAAACATCACCTTGGAGGAGACCCGCCGGGATGGCGTGCATGTGAACGGACCCGCCAGCGACGGCCTCGTCCGGGGCGTACGCGGCGATCCGCACGACGACAACGTCGCGCTCAATGCCTGGGAGTGGAAGAACTACGCGCCCAGCTACGGTCCGATCGAGCGCATCGTCATCGAAGACATCACGGGCGCGCCCGAAGGCGTGGCCTCCGCCAGAGCCATCCGTCTCCTGCCCGGCGTCAAACGCTTCCCCGACGGCACGACGCTGGCCTGCCCCATCGCGGATATCACGCTTCGACGCATCACCGATATCCGCGAATTCAAGCTCTACGACCAGCCCAACCTGGAACTGGGCCGGACCAACGATTTCAGCGCCGCCATCGGCACGCTGAAGAACATCGTGTTCGAAAAGCTCACGTTTAATCACCCCGGCAAGATCGAAGTCCATGCCGACACCGACGGGCTCACCGTTGAAGACGTCCGCGTGCGTCACCCCATCACTCCCGACTGGCATCTCCTCGCCGTCGGCCCGTTGTCGGTGACCTACAAGCGCGGCGGCCCGGCCGCACCGGAAAAATGGGTCGAAATCTTCTCTCCAGACCTGGATTGCACCGTCCGCAACCTCAAGGTCACCGGCGTCCGCACCGAAGGATCCCCGGCCGACCTGCCCTTCGATCAAGCCGTCAAAGTCATCGTGCAGAAGCCCAACGCCGATTACCCTAAGACCACGCCCAAGGGCGGCTCAGGCAAAGGCATCCTGATCCGCTAAGAAATGAACCAAGAACGAAGAACATGAATATTCATCAACCCTTCCTCTCCGCCCTACTGCTCGCCGCCGCTGCGCTGCCCGCCGCGGTCTCCTTCGAATCGGAAGTGAAGCCGATCTTCGAGAAGCACTGCGTGGAGTGCCACGGTCCGAAGAAACAGAAGAGCGACTTCCGACTCGATGATCGCGAGGTCGCCCTGCACGGCGGCGAAAGCCACGCCCCGAACATCCTACCGGGTAAGGCCGCCGAGAGCCCGCTCATCAAGTTCGTGACGACCACGGACCGCGATACGCGCATGCCTCCCAAGGGCGAACGCCTGACCGCGGCCGAGGTCGATACGCTGAAGCGCTGGATCTCCGAAGGCGCCGTCTGGCCTGAGTCTGCCTCACTCAAGAAGACCGACCCGCTCGACTGGTGGTCATTGAAGCCCCTTGCCAAGCCCGCCCTACCCTCCGGCGACGCCGCCCACCCGATCGACCGCTTCGTCCTGGCGAAGCTCCAGGAGAAGGGACTGCAGCCCTCCGCTACGGCCGACGCCCGCACGATCCTTCGCCGCCTGAACTTCGACCTGATTGGCCTGCCGCCCACGGCCGAAGAACTTGCGGCCTTCGAGAAGGACGCCGCCCAAGACCTGCCCGGCGCCATCGGCCGCGCCGCCGACCGTCTGCTCGCCTCCCGTCGTTACGGCGAACGCTGGGGTCGCCACTGGCTCGACGTGGTTCACTACGGTGACACGCATGGCTACGATAAGGATAAGCTCCGCCCCAACGCCTGGCCCTACCGCGACTACGTGATCCGCGCGTTCAACGACGACAAGCCCTACGCCCGCTTTGTCGAAGAACAGCTGGCCGGCGACACGCTCTACCCGCAGACGGCTGACGGACATATCGCCCAAGGCTTCATCTCCGCTGGCCCCTGGGACTTCATAGGCCACGCCGAACTTCCCGAGACCAAACTCGACGGCAAGATCGCCCGTGCCCTCGACCGTGACGACATGGTCTCGAACACGACTGGTGCCTTCCTCGCGACGACCGCCCAGTGCGCCCGCTGTCACACCCATAAGTTCGACCCGATCAAACAAGAGGATTATTTCCGACTCCAGGCGGTCTTCGCCGCCCTCGACCGCGCCGACAAGACCTTCGACGTCGACCCGGACACCGCTAAGCGCCGAGCCCCGTTGGTCGCCGAACGCACCCGCCTCGACAGCGAGATTAAGACACTCAACGAGAAGATCGCGACGGCCGATAGCCGCCGCGTGACGCTCATCGGCAAGATCATCGATGAACTGAAACAAGGCACCGCCGCCGTGGAACGCCTGGAATACGGTTACCATAGCGCGATCTCCAAGGAACAGTCCGCTACGAAGTGGGTCCAGGTCGACCTCGGCGTCGCTCGCGAACTCACCGAAGTCGTCCTGACGGGCTGCCACGATACCTATAACAACATCGGCGCCGGATTCGGTTTCCCCGCCCGCTACAAGGTCGAACTCTCCGACGACGCGAAATTCACCCAAGGGGTTACGAGCATCGCCGACTTCACCGGCGCCGACGTCCCGAATCCTGGCGTGAAACCACAGCGCTTCCCTCTGGCCAAACTGAAAGGCCGCTACCTGCGCGTGACGGCCACGAAACTCAGCGTTCGTAAGAACGATTACATCCTGGCCCTCGCAGAACTGCAGGCCATCGACGCCAAGGGCCGTAATGTCGCCCTGGGCGCCAACGTGACGTCGCTCGATAGCATCGAGGCCGGCCCACGCTGGGGACGCCTCAACCTGACCGACGGCTACTTCTACGGTCCGAAGTCCGAACGCGATGATGCCCGCATCGCGCTCCTGGAACGCGAACGTACCGAGATCCGCAAGGGTTCGAACAAGGTCGCCCCGGCTGACAACACCCGCCTCGCCGAGCTCACCGCCGCCCGTGCCAAGGTCGCGAAGGAACTCGCTACCCTCCCCGCTCCGCAGGTCGCCTATGTGGGCACAATCCACAAAGGCACCGGTTCCTTCGCCGGCACGGGCGCCAACGGCGGCAAACCCCGTCCGATCTTTGTGCTTAAACGCGGAGATGTGAGCCAACCCGACAAGGAAGTCGGCCCAGGCACCCTGCCCTTCACCAAGGAACTGACCTCGCAGTTCGATCTACCCGCTGACGCCCCAGAAGGCGCCCGTCGCGTGGCCTTGGCCAAGTGGATCACCGATAACCGTAACCCGCTGACTTGGCGCGTCATCGTGAACCGGGTCTGGCATTATCACTTCGGGCGCGGCTTGAGCGATACGCCGAATGATTTCGGCCGTATGGGCAGCCTACCCACGCACCCCGAGCTGCTCGATTGGCTGGCCGTCGACTTCCGCGACGGAGGCCAGTCGCTCAAAAAGCTCCACCGACTCATCGTCACGAGCGCGACCTATCGTCAATCCTCCCTCGGCAACCCGGCCAACGAGAAGATCGACACAAGTAACGCCTTCCTCTGGCGCATGAACCGCCGCAAGCTCGAAGCCGAAGCGGTCAATGACTCGGTACTCTCGGTCGCTGGCAAACTCGACCTCACGATGGGCGGCCCGGGCTTCCAGGACTTCGTCATCGATAAGCCGCAGCACTCGCCGCACTACGAATACGACCAGCACGACGTCGAGGACCCGAAGTCCCACCGCCGTTCGGTCTATCGCTTCATCGTCCGCTCCCAGCCGCAACCCTTCCTCACCGTGCTGGATTGCGCCGACCCCTCGATGTCGGTCGCCAGCCGCAATGAGACCGTCAACGCCCTGCAGGCCTTGGCGATGCGCAACAATCGCCTGACGGTCGCCATGGCCAAGCACTTCGCAGCCCGCGTGGCCAAGGAAGCCTCCGCCCCGCCCGCCCAGATCGACCTCGCCTTCCGCCTGGCGCTGGGCCGTCCGCCGTCCGCCAAGGAAGCCGAGGCGATGTCGGGCTACGTGCGTGAACATGGCCTCACCAACCTCTGCCGACTGATCTTCAACCTGAACGAATTCAACTTCGTCGACTGACCATGAACGACTCTCCTTACCATCGTCAGTCCGGCGTCACCGCGATGAACCGTCGTGACTTCCTCTTCTGCTCCGGCGGCGGCCTAGGCGGTATCGCCCTCGCCAGCCTGCTCGGACAGGAATCCCTCCTCGCCGCCACGCCCACCAGCGGCGTCCTCCACGCCCCGGCCAAGGCCAAGCGCGTCGTCCAACTCTTCATGGCCGGCGCCGCCAGCCACGTCGACATGTGGGACTACAAACCCCTCCTCGAGAAGAAACACGGCGAGAAGTGGGATCCGGGCGAAGCCGTCGAACTCTTCCAGAGCAGCCCGGGCTCGACCTTCGCGTCGCCTTGGAAATTCAAACCCTACGGTAAGTCCGGTAAGATGCTCAGTGACATCGTCGCGCCCATCGGGGAGGTCGCAGATGACATCGCCTTCGTGCATAATGTCGTCGGCCGCTCCGGCGTACACAGCCAGGCCACCCTCCTGCAGTCCACCGGCTTCCTGATTCCAGGCTACCCGAGCATCGGTGCGTGGGCCAGCTACGGCCTCGGTTCGCTCAACGACAACCTCCCGACCTTTGTCGTCTTGCCCGATATCCGCGGCCTGCCGTCCAACGGCCAAAAGAACTGGGACTCCGCCTTCCTCCCTGGCCAGAACCAAGCCACGCAGGTGCGCGTCAACGCCCCGAAGCCCATCGCCGACCTTTCGCCGCCTCCGGCCGATTACATCACGCCCTCTGGCGAGACCGAAGGCCTGCAACTTCTCGATAAACTCAACCGGAGCCATGCCGATTCGCGTCCGGGCGACCCGCGCCTCGAAGCCCGCATTCGTAGTTACGAGCTGGCCGCCAAGATGCAGCTCGCCGCGCCCGAAGCCCTCGACCTATCCAAAGAGTCCGAGAAGACCATGGCCCGTTACGGCATCGATAATTCCACCAAGGTCTGGCCGAAAGAGATCAACATCGCCGAGGAGCAGGATGCCTTCGGACGCAAGTGCCTGACCGCCCGACGCCTCCTCGAGCGCGGCGTCCGCTTCGTGCAAATCTGGTCCGGCAACGACAACGGCTTCCCCCGTCGCAATTGGGACTCCCACGAGGACATCGCCCGCGACCACGGCCCGCTCTCGCTCGGCATGGCAAAAGGTACCGCGGCTCTGATTCAGGATCTCAAGGACCGCGGCATGTTCGAGGACACCCTCATCCTCTGGACCACCGAGTTCGGACGCATGCCGTGTGCCCAGGGCGGCAAAGGGCGCGACCACAACCCCTTCGTCTTCACCAACTGGCTGGCCGGCGGTGGCATCAAAGGCGGCGTCTCCTACGGACCGAGCGACGAATGGGGCTACAAGCCCGCTGACCGGTCGCACTTTACCCAGGGCTACGACATCCACGCCACCGTCCTGCACCTCCTCGGCCTCGATCACGAAAAACTCACCTTCCGACACAACGGCGCCGACCGCCGCCTCACGGATGTGCACGGCCACGTGATCAAGGAGATCCTCGCCTAAAGATGTTCTTAGTTCTTGGTTCTTTGTTCTTCGTTGCTTGCAAGGGAAGCCAGGCAGGGTCGAGCGACCCGCTCAACCGCAGATGACCAGTGAAGCTCGCCCCCTTTAAGTGATACCTAGGAACAAAGCCCCAAGAACAACGAACAAGAACAACGACCCCTGAACATGCGTTTCTTTCTCCCCCTCCTCGCCGCCCTGGCGCTCACGCCTCTGGCCGCGCAGGCAGTGGATGCGTTAACCTTATCCCCCGTCCCACCCGACGGCACGTTCAGCCGAATCGCCCAGCCCTCCGGCTTCGCTCCCGAGATGCCGAAGCTCAGCGACGTGTGCATGCGGCTTTTCAGGCTGGACCAGAAAGGCTTCTCACCTGAGCGGATGCTCGACGCCGGGAGCGAGTTCCACATCACGCGCGGAGTCTGGTCCTACATCGAGGACAAATCCTTCATCGAAAAGGTTCGAGCCAAGGGCTGGGAATTCCAAGGCAGCCTGGGCATGACCTTGGTCGATCCCAAGCTAGCCCTTAAGGACCGCGCGGGCAAACCCATCGGCACGAATGGGCAAAGCGACCAACCCCCTTTCCGATGCGATAACGCCAACCCTGAATACCGACGAGCTTACCTCGAAAGGGCGAAGCGACTGGTCGACATGGGCGTCACCAGTTTCCAACGCGACGACCCCGACGAAGGCTTCTTCGATTGGGGCAAGAAAGGACGCCGTGACGCCATCCCCGACGCCGATTTATTGGAGTTCCATCGCTGGGCGCGGACCGAGATCGAAAAATACGCGGGTCGCAAACTGACCTTCAGCACCAACTGCCACAGCGAGCCGCCCTTCATGCAGGCATTCGACTATCGTATGACCGAAGTGCGTTTTCGATCCATGGACGGAACTAAGGAAGTCATCAGCCCCGGTCGCATCCGCAACATCGGCTTGTCTGCCCGTACGGAAAAGAAACTCTTCGTGCTTACCGGCCAGGAAGACAGGCCGGCTGAAGACTACCGCTGGATCTGGGCGACGAGCTATGCCACAGGCAATCTGTATATCGTTCCGTGGGACCAATTCCAGAACGTGGTCCTCGATCCGGTCACACGAGTGCCACGCATACCGGTAAACAGACTTCCCCGCATCTTCATTGCTAAGGAGAAGTTAGCGGACCTCACCGGCTTCGTCCGCGCCAATGCGGACGTGCTGGATGGCTACGAAGAGGCGGCCGTCGGCGGCTACGACCTCCAGGATACCCGCTTCGGCACCGATGCGCCCGTGTCCGTCGAGGGCGGCAGCGGCAAACTGAGCGTCTACGTCCGCGCCAAGCCCGGCGACGCCAACGCGCCCGTGGCGATCCACCTAGTCGAAAGAGAGAAAGGGGCGGCCTCGACGCTCCGCCTGGCCACCGCACGCTTCTTCGGAAAGCAAAAGTTCAAGGTCACCCTGCGCGAACCGCTCCCATATGACGCGGCGCTGCATGCCCAGGCCGAGAACTACAAGCGTTACCGCAGCCTCCTGCGCGAGACCATCCTACCCACGACCACCGAAGGCGCTTCGACGCTCGTCTCCGTCCCTGACCTCAGCCCGTGGGGCATCCTGGTGGTGGAACAGATTCCTTGAGCCACCACACAGATAGGCATGGCCACGCGATCAGGGAAATCTGCGCGTGATGAAGATACCCGTTCTTGGTTCTTCGTTGGTTGCAAGGGAAGCCAGGCAGGCGCGTGCGCCCTCGCTCAACCGCGGATGACCAATGAACCTCGCCGCCTTTCAGTGATACCTAGGAACAAAGCCCCAAGAACAAGTAACCAAGAACAACGAACCAAGAACATGCAACGCTCCCGACGCCTCCTCGCCACCCTGCTCCTCGCGCCGCTGGCCGCGCTGCACGCCGCTGACCCCAAGGTGTATGACATCACGGCCCATGGGGCCAAAGGTGACGGGACGACCATGAATACGCAGGCGATCCAGCAGGCGGTGGACACCTGCCACACTGCCGGCGGCGGCGTGGTGAACGTGCCGAAGGGAATCTTTCTTACGGGTGCGTTGCGCCTGAAAAGCGGCGTGACCTTGCGCGTCGAGAAGGACGCCATCCTGCGCGGTAGCGCGAAGATCGCCGACTACGCGGTCGAGACGGCCGAGCTGCACTGGTTCGACGCCCCAGAACCCCTGAACATGTTCAAGGACTTCAATACCCAATTCCGACCGGCGCTGATCTACGCGGAAGACGCCGAACAAGTCGGCCTGGAAGGTGCGGGTGTCATCGACGGCCAGGGTGGAATGACCAGCAAGATATTCGCTAATAAGGAAGACGCTCAGCGCCGCCATCCGATCATGATCCGCTTCGAGCGGTGCCGCAATGTGAAGCTCACCGGACTCACGCTGACCGACCCGGGGATGGTGACGACGTTTTTCGTTCGTAGCTCAGACATCCAGATCGAGCGCGTCACGGTGCGCAGCCGAGACTCCGCCAAGTACGGCAATGCCTTCGTCTTCGCCGGCTCACGCCGTGTCTCCATCAAGGACTGTGACGCCGACTCGAAAGACGACTGCATCACGTTCATGACCTTTCACCCCGACTGGCCCAATGAGGACATCGATATCAGCGGCTGCCGCCTGACCACCAACTGGTGCGCCATCCGCATCGGCTGCGAGTCTTTCGGTGCAACGCGACGCCTGAAGATGCGCGACTGCACGTTTTATGACTGCCAGGGCGGCATCAAGATCGAGTCGGCCGGCGGTCAGACGCACGAAGATCTTTCCTTCTCAAACATCGAGATGACGAAGGTCTGCCAGCCCATCATGGTGCTGGCCTCGCGCTTCGCCTTCAGCAAACACCACCAGACGCGCCGTCCGCCGATCGGGCATATCCGTAACGTCCGCTTCGAACACATCAAGGCGGTCGCTGGCGACGGCGGGATCCGGCGGAGCAAGAGCGGGTGGGAAGCCCCCTGGAAACGACCGTATTCAGCCGTGGCGTCGGGACCGGACGGTCACATCGAGAATATCTCCTTCTCCGACGTCGACCTCACCTTCCCCGGCGGCGGCACCGCCGAGCAAGCGTCGCGCCTCGATGTGGGCGAGCTACTCGAGGCTTTTGTGTATATCAAATGGGCGGTTCCCTTCGACGGCGAACTCCCCGCCTCCGCGCTCTACCTCCGCCACGTCAAAGGGCTGAGCCTAAAGAACGTACAATTAACCGTCGAGAAGCCCGACGCCCGTGCCTTCATCGCCGGGGACGACGTGCAAGGCCTGACGCTGCAAGGCGTCATAGGCAGAGCCCCCGCACCAGTGCCCGGCCTGGCCAAGCTCGCTGACACCAAGGACGTGACCGAAAAAGACTGCCGCGTGGACTGCGGTGCGTCTGTGCCAGTGCTCGTCGCTCCAACGCAGGAAGAACTACGCCGCCTCGCTGAGCTCCGCACGCGTTCCGCCGTACTCGACCGCGAGATCCAACAGAAGGCCGATCAAATCGATGCAGAAGCCAGGAAGTCCTCCCCGTCGAAGTAACCAAGAACGACGAACCAAGAACATGCACCCCTCCCTCCCCCTCCTCGCCGCCCTGCTGCTCGCGCCGCTCGCCGTGCTGCAGGCGGCTGCGGAAAGCCCTTTCGCGCCGATGGTTGATCTTAGCCGCGAACGGGTCACCGCGGGTCCGCCGACGTATTTGCCCGCACAGACTTTTTCCGCGTTTCCGGACCGGATGCTGCCTTCCTACCGAGGATTTCTCGAGGGCATCAAGGAACTGGCACCAGATAACTTCATGCCGGTGGAAGGTGGCATCGCCCTGCTACCCGGGAAGAAAGGTTCGTTCGTGATTCATCATCGCCGCGCGGGGGTGCGCTGCCACGAGAACCTCGTTTTTCAGATGCGGCTGGAGATGGTGCAGCAGCTGGCCAGCCTGCGATTGGCTATGCAGGTGAACGATAGGTTTGTCTGGCTAAGCAATCTGCCGCTCAAGCAGATGACCTATCTCCCGGGCCGGGTACGCTACGAACTAGAAGACGCAAAGCTCCAGCTGGCGGTCGCCGTCGAAGTCATCGCGCCGGCGGTGACACCCGCTTACGGATTCATCGCCAAGGTGTCGGTGTCAAATCTCGCGGCGACGGAGGTCGATCTGAAGTTACTGGCGCTAGGCTCAGCTGGTGCGCAACCGCCAAAGTCCCTAGGTTCAGATAAACTCGAGGCAGACCACCTGCGGATCAATTGCGCCAAAGAGGCAGCCGCCTTGAAGCTGCGAATCCCCTATGTCACGAACCTCAGCCTGTTGGTCGGGTGGGATGGCGGCACTGACGCGGCTGCCGTGACGAACGCGGCCACCCGCACACTGCGGCTCAAGGCCAAGGGGCAAGGCGAGGCTCAGTTGACGGCCTTTCTTGACTCTCCCGGCTACGACGAGCAAGCGGTGCGCCCGCAAATCGCAACATTCTTTAACCGTCGCAGTGAGATTCCGGAACCGGTTCGCCAGCGCATGATTGAAGAGGCGCTCGACACCTACGCCCGGGTATTGGTCGGAGGCGACCGCCGGTTTGCGGAGGTCCGCAATGATGGCGGCAAGTCGTGGGTCGCGAATCTCCAAGCCTGGGGAACCGGCGTGGAACGGCAGACAAAGGTAAGGTTCGAGCTGAGCGATAAGAAGATGGAGTCGCTGGCGAACCTCGTGGCCGATGACCTCTTCCCTGGACTCGTGCAAGCCCCGGGCATCGTGCATGACGCGAAAAACGGCGACGCTTGGAACTACATCTTCTGCTACGACCACGTCCATGCCGCCAACGACCTGGCACTGGAGCCTCGGGCGCTCGATTACCTGCATCTGCTCTCCTGCAATCAAAAGCTCGACGGGGGGATGCTCGGCGTGCTGAACGACTTCAAGACCGACGGACACCCCACGCGCTGGGAGGAATCCTATGTCGACTCGGCTTGGCATTACTTCAAATGGACCGGCGACCTCGAAGGCATCCGCCGGCTATGGCCGACGCTGACCAGGGCCACGGCTTATCTGGACAAAGCGTATGACCCCGACGGCGACCATCTCTACAAAGATACCATCCACCAGTGGAACAGCGATTTCAACAGTCGCGGTCCCAGTTCCGCGTTTCAGACCGCACTGGTCTTCAAGGCGAACCGCGACATGGCCGAATTGGCACGCAAGCTCGGGATGCCCGACGATGCCCTGAGATATGAAGCCAAATCCCGCGCGATCCAATCGGCATGGAAGCAACAGCTGTGGTCGGATGACCTGGGTATGCTCGGCTCAAAATGCCCCCTCGGGCTACTGCGCCTGCATCCCGCGTGCCTGGACATGGCCATACCGGTCTGGACGGGAATGACGGACGGATATCAAGGCGTCATGGCGGCGGATTGGGTCCGGAACAACCTTGCCTTCACCGACAAGACCGGGGGTCTCTATTTCTACCAGAACGATTGGTGGCCCGTGGTCATGAGCCAACATCTGCCCTTGGAAGGGGATATGATCCTGGCGGGATGGGGCCTGATGCTCGCGGGTCGTCACGAAGATGGCTACCGCACGCTGGCCACGGCCTCAGCGATGGCCTACCGACCGAATACTCCGGGCTTCAACCAAGTGTTCGGCTCAAACGGCACAGGCGGCAGCGGCGGCGACTGGATCTTCTCGCAAGGCCCGTTCGTCCGAACGCTCGTGGAGGGAATATTCGGCATCAGTCCCCACTTCGACGAGAACCGCGTCGTGATCCATCCGCGCTTTCCGGAGGCATGGGACCATGCCCGCTTTACTCGGCCTGGCCTCGACATCGCCTGGAAGCGAGAAGGCGATGACCAGACCTTCAAGGTCAAGACCGCGGCGAATGTCCGCTGCCGTTTAGAGATACCGGTGAACAGCGCCGTCACGAGTGTCACGTTGGACGGCAAGCCTGTGAAGCCTTCGATGACTCCGGGCATGGGCTGGGCCGTTCTCGCTATCGAGATAGGCAACGGCGGCGGCGAACTCAAGGTCAGCACCGCCCCCCGTACCTGGCGCATCGATGCGCCCGCCACGCTCGAGCCCGGACAGACGGCCGAGGTGAAGCTGAGCGGCCTCAAGAGCTATGAAATCGAGGATCCCTATGGATTTTTCGAGGTGCTTCAAAAGTCCGCCGACCGCGCGACAGTAAGGCTGAAACGTGCGGGTAGCGGACAGGCCACGCTCTTCGTGCGCGGCACCGTCGGCGACGCTGAAGGAAGAATCACCTGGAACGAGCCAATCACTTTCACCACCCAGCCCCGTTCCGCCAAGGAAGCCACGCAACAGACCGTCCTGAATCCCGTCCCGGAGGGCTCCAAGCTGCTGCCGCTCGACCTCTCGGCCGCCTACAACGACAGCCTCCAGACCTGCTTCTTGCATCCTTGGCAACCTGACTCAGCTTTCACCGGAACCGCGGGAGTCCCGAGACTCAACCAGTCCGGTCTCCTGAGCCAGGTCAGTTTCTGGACCATGCCACGATTCAAACTCACGGCGCCGCTGCCGCGCGAGGTCACCGTCGGGAAGATTCCCTTCCTGCTCGGCGACATGAAAACCGACCTGACCGGCAAGAACCTCATCCTGCTCGACAACACCCCGCCGGGCACCACGGCCACCACGGCCATCGTGCACGTCGGCGGACGTAACTTAAGCAAAGCCTACCTGCTCTCGCTCAACATGAACCTGCCGATGAAAGCCTATACTCCGGCGGCCAAGGTCACGGTGCGCTACGTCGACGGCAGCCAGCAGGTGACCGAGCTGATTCCGCCGTTGAACTTCGATTCCTATTACCAGGATTTCGCCATCAACACCGTCGCCATGCCGCTCGCTACCGCCGTCCCCGGCCATGGGCAGAAGGAGTGGGTCAACTATTACGGGTGTAATTTCAATCAGATGCACCTCACGATGACCGACGTGCTCTGCGACCCAGCCAAGAAGGTGGATCGTATCGAATTCCGCAGCGTGGCGACGGAGACCTTCCTCGGCATCGCCGGCGTGACCCTGCTGGAAGCCGCCCCAACGGGCAAGTAACCCCCTTCAACGAAACCAAGAACAACGAACCAAGAACATGCGCCCCACCCTCCCCCTCCTGGCCGTCCTGCTGCTCGCGCCGCTGGCCTCATTGCAGGCGGCCGAGCCGGTCAGCCTCTCCGCCGACCATGCCTTCGCCGTGAATCGGCAGCGGCGCATCTTCTTCCAATACGACCCGGCGGCCGACATCCAACGTCCCGGCGGTTTCGGCGGGGACATGGCCACGGTGATGAGCTACGTCTTCGACGGCGTAAGCCAGCCCTCCAGCCAGGTGGATGCGATCTGCATCGACGTCTCCAACGAGGGCGTGGCGCATTACCGCAGCAAGATCCTTCCGGCGATCCAACACCC
>CANKZO010000041.1 GCA_947488485.1 Opitutia bacterium
GATGCCCATGGCGACGCTGTCGGAATCCTGGCCGTAGAGCGGCACGAGGACACCGTCGTTCACGATGAGGAAGTTCGCGTGGCTCGGCGGCAGATCGCGACCGGCGAGGCGAATGGGCTTGGGCAGCGGGAGCTCGAGGATGTCGAGGCGCTGTCCGCGCGGACGCATCTCGCGCAGGCGCTTAAGGTTCTCCTGCATCGGCGCGTAATTCGGCGAAGATTTGTCCGACTCGCTGACAGCGAGGATCGTGCGCGGCGCGATGAACCGGGCGAGGTTGTCGATGTGCCCGTCGGTATCGTCGTTGGCCAGGCCTTCGCCGATCCAGAGCAGTTCGTCGATCGCGAGGCCGGCGCGGATGGCGGCGTGGAACGCGGCGTCGTCGCGGCCTTCGGCGCGGTTCGGATTGTTCTGCACGGCCTCGGTGGTGAGGAGCAGGCCGTCGCCGGAGACTTCGATGCCGCCGCCTTCGAGCTCGAACGGATAGCTGAACTTCTGCACGCCGAGCTTGGCGGCGATCTTGCCGGGGACCTGGTTGTCGAGCGAGGCCTCGAACTTGCCGCCCCAGCCGTGGAACTCCCAGTCGGTGAGCGCGAGTTCCTTCGTCCGGTCGTTCTTCACGAAGATCGGGCCGTGGTCGCGGCACCAGACGTCGTCGGTGGCGATGTCAGTCAGTTCGATGACGGAGAGGTCGGCCTTGGCGGCCTTGAGCTCGCGTTCGGCTTCGGCGCGCAGCTTGCCGGCGGCGTTGATCTTCACCGGCTGGAAGCGGCTGATCGCGGCGGCGAACTCCGCGAACTTCGCGGGGATGAGGTCGTAGTGACCGGGCCAGAGCGCGGTGTTCGACGGCCACGAGAGCCACGTGGCGGACTGGGGTTCCCATTCCGCGGGCATGCGGAAACCGAGGGAGCGTGGCGTGGACATGCGGAAGGTCAGTCGCGCAGACGGCGCGTCAGGTCGCCGTAGGCGTCGATGCGGCGGTCGCGGAAGAACGGCCAGATGCGGCGGAATTCGCGCTGCTTCACGAGGTCGCAGTCGGCGAGGAGGACTTCCTCTCTCTCGACGGAAGCGCGGGCGACGATTTCGCCATACGGGTCGGAGACGAAGCTCTGGCCCCAGAACTGGGTGCGGCCTTCGGTGCCGACGCGGTTGGTCGCGGCGACGTAGCAGCCGTTGGCGACGCCGTGGCCGCGCTGGACGGTCTCCCAGGCGTTATGCTGGGCGTGGCCGAGGGCGGCCTTCTCTTCGGGCAGCCAGCCGATGGCGGTCGGGTAGAAAAGGATTTGCGCGCCGCCGAGCGCGGTGAGGCGGGCGGCTTCGGGGTACCACTGGTCCCAGCAGATGAGTACGCCGATGTCGCCGTGCGCGGTCTTCCAGGTACGGAAGCCGAGGTCGCCGGGTGTGAAATAGAATTTCTCCTCGAAGCCCGGATCCTGCGGGATGTGCATCTTGCGGTATTTGCCGAGCACGGTGCCGTCGGCGTCGATGACGGCCGCGGTGTTATGATAGACTTCGCTGCCGCGTGCTTCGAAGAGCGGGGCGACGATGACGACGCCGAGACGCTTCGCGGCCTTGGCGAGTTCGGTCACGGACGGTCCGGTCTCGATGGGCTCGGCGAGGTCGAAATTCTTCGGGTCCTGGTTGATGCAGAAATACTTCGTCGTGAACATCTCCTGCAGGCCGATGATCTTCGCGCCCTTGGCCGCCGCTTCTTCGATGCGGGGCAGGGTCTTGCGGACGTTCGCCGCCGGGGTGTCCTCGGCGGTGAGCTGGATGAGACCGACGCGGACGGAATCAGCCATGGCGAGGGTCGTCAGTAGACGAGTTTGTTGATCGGGTATTCCACGATGCCCTCGGCGCCGGCGGCCTTCAGGGTCGGGATGAACTCACGCGCCTGACGGGCGTCGATGATGGTCTCGACGGCGACCCACTCCAGGTTGCTCAGCGGCGAGACGGTCGGATTACGCAGGGCGGGCAGGGCGGCGGCGACTTGGTCGAGCTTGGCCTTCGGGAGATTGAACTTGAGGCCGACCATGTGCTGCGCGGCGAGGGCGCCCTGCAGCATGAGGACGATCTGCTCGATCTTGGCGCGCTTGGCGGGATTGGCCCAGGCGGCCTTGTTGGCGACGAGGACGGTGGTGGTCTCCATCAGCTGGGCGACGATGCGCAGCTTGTTGGCCTTGATGGAGGAGCCGGTCTCGGTGATGTCGACGATCGCATCGGCGAGTTCAGGCACCTTCACTTCGGTGGCACCCCAGGAGAATTCGACTTCGCATTCGACGCCCTGGGACTTGAACCAGCGGCGGGTGGTCTCGACGAGCTCGGTGGCGACGCGCTTGCCGGCGAGGTCCTTGGCGGTCTTGACGGGCGAGGCTTCGGGGACGCAGAGGACCCAGCGGGACTTCTGGGCGGAGGCTCGGCTGTAGATCAGCTCGCAGACCTGGACGACGTCGGCGTTGTTCTCCTGGACCCAGTCCTGTCCGGTGAGGCCGCAGTCGAAGAAGCCATGCTCGACGTAGCGGGCCACTTCCTGGGCGCGGATGAAGCGTCCGTCGAGGGCGGGGTCGTCGAAAGAGGGGCGGTAGGAGCGGCTGCTCTTGGCCACGGGGAACCCGGCCCGGGCGAACAGCTGGAGGGTGGCCTCCTCGAGGCTGCCCTTGGGCAGTCCGAGCATCAATTTGGCGGCTTCCTGACTCATGAGAACATGGAGGAAGCCCACCGCCAGCCCCTCCGCAAGCATTAAGGGGTTGACTAGGAACAACGCGGAAAAGACCCTTTTTCTCACCCCTAATCCCATGCAGCGCTCTCTGCTCCTTATCGCCCTGGCCGCCCTTTTCGTCGGCTGCAAAACTTCCAAGTCGACCGCCTCCGCCGGCGCCGCTTCTACCGGCGACGTCCGCTTCTCCTGGGAAAAGGATGCTCCGGCCCCCGCCGCTGACCCTGCGCGCACTTCCGTCCGCAACGTCCGCGCCGACCTCTCCCTCCTCGAACTCGGCGCCCTCGAGAAGCGCGATCCGGGCACCAAGCTCCAGCTCACCAAGGGCGGCAAGAATTTCCTCGTCGAGGTGATCAAGGGCGATGACGCCTCCACGATCGTCGCGATCAGCCCGAACCAGGCGTCGGTCCCCGAAGTCCGCGCCGGCGACGACCTCGCCTTCGCGGTGCTCGCCCAGTAAGGCCCGCGCGTCACACCTAGCGTGACAGAAGGACCCGCCGACTTACCTCGGCGGGTCTTTTCTTTGGTCGGGTCACGGGAAATTCCGCTATAAACAGGGGTTTTCCGTCCGACATTGACCCTGCCCAGTGGCATGCCTACTGCTCCTTTTCCCTGTCCGCCGATGTCCCTGTTTCGCCTAAAGTCCCGTCCGGGTTCCGTTCTCCGCAAGCTGCTCATGGTGCTTTGCGGCATCGGGCTCTTCCTGATCTTGGTCGCCGCGCTGGGTATCTGGGCCTTGGGCCGGTTCTCGCCCCGCCTCCTCGACGCTTCCCTTTCCGGGCAGTCTGGCGCCCACCTGACCGTCGAGGATAACCAGACCAACCTCTTCGTCGGCCGCGTGGATTACGCCGGCCTCGTCATCACGAACCCCTCCCGCTGGCAGGAACGCGAGTTCCTCCGGGTGAAGCGGCTCGTCCTCGACGTCGACCCGCTGACGTTCGTCGAAGGTGGCGGCCAGGTCGTCAATGAGGCGGAGCTCGACATCGAGCGCGTGACGATCGTCGGCAAGAAAGACTTCCTCGCCGATAACAACGCGAAGGATATCGGCAATGGCCTCAAGGGGCCGGCGACTTCGCCTAAGCCGACCACGGAGCCCGCTAAGCCCGCGCAGCCTTTCCTCATCAAACAGCTCCGGGTGCGCGTCGGTCGCATCACCGTCGTCTCGGACGACGGCACCGCCGCCCGCCGCGTCGTCGTCGATCAGGATTTCAGCTTCGTCTTCGAGGCCCGTGACATCACCGACCAGAACTTCGACGCCAAGGTCTCCGTCCCCTTGGGCCAGCAGGCCCTCCAGACGGCCCTCCGCCGCCAGCCCGAACTGATGTTCGACCTCGCCCGCGAGAAAATGCGCCGCCCCGCCCGCGAAGAGAAATAATCTTATGACCGAACCCACCTCCGAAGCCGCTCCTAACCCCGCCGATCCGGCCGTGCGCCTCGCCGAACTCGAGGGCGAGGTCGCGCGTCTCAAGGACACGGTGCTCCGTAGCAACGCCGACCAGCAGAACCAACAGCGTCGCCACCAGCGCGAGCGCGAGGAGCTCCGCAAGTATGCGACCTCCGGCCTGCTCGAAGACCTGCTGCCCGCCCTCGATTCGCTCGCGCTCGGCCTGGAGTCCGCCTCGACCCAGTCCGACGGCCGCGCCGTCGCCGAAGGCTTCCGCATGGCCGTCGGTCAGCTCCGCGGCATTCTCGCCGGCCAGGGCCTGGTCGAAGTCAATCCGACCGGCCAGCCTTTCGACCCGGCGCGCCATGAGGCCGTCGGCTCCGAGGCTTCCGCCACCGTCGCCGAAGGCACGGTCCTGCGCGTCGCGCGCGCCGGCTGGCTCTTGCACGATCGTGTGCTCCGCCCGGCCGCTGTCTTCGTCTCTTCCGGCCCCGCCCAGTAAGCTTCCGCGATGGCCGACGAATATTACACGCTGCTGGGGGTCGCGAAGTCCGCCTCCGCCGACGAGCTCAAGAAGGCCTATCGCAAGAAGGCCATGGAGTTCCACCCGGACCGTAATCCGGGCAACAAGGAGGCCGAGGAGAAATTCAAGAAAGTCTCGCGCGCCTACGAGGTCCTCGGCGACGAGGCCAAGCGTAAGCTCTACGACCAGCACGGCGAAGCGGCCTTCGACCCGAACATGGGCGGTGGCGCCCGTGGTCCGGCCGGCGGCGGCTTCCGCGGCGCCGACCCCCGCGATATCTTCGAACAGATGTTCGGCGGCGGCGGTGGCGGTGGCTTCGCCGGGTTCGGCGGCGGCGCGAGCGAAAGCCAGGATGACGCTGGCGAAGACCTGCGCGTCGATCTGAAGGTGACGCTCGAAGAGGCCGCCGAAGGCGTCGAACGGAAGATCCCTTATCGTAAGCATGTCGCCTGCGCGAAGTGCGCCGGCTCCGGCGCCGAGCCCGGCTCCAAGAAGAGCCGCTGTCCGACCTGCGGCGGCCAAGGCCAGGTAGTCCGTTCGAACGGCTTTTTCCAGATGCGCCAGGTCTGCCCCTCGTGCGGCGGCCAAGGCGAACGCATCGATAAGCCCTGCAAGCCGTGCTCCGGCGAAGGTCGCACCGTCGCCGAATCGACGGTCAGCCTGCGCATCCCTCCGGGCGTCGATACCGGCACCAAGCTCCGCTCGAGCGGCAACGGTTCCGCGGGCCGCCGCGGCTCGCAAGCCGGCGACCTTTACGTCTACATCACCGTCCTGGAGCACGAACTCTTCGAGCGCGACGGCGATGACCTCGCCTGCAGCGTGCCGGTGAAGTTCTCGGTCGCCGCCCTCGGCGGCAAGATCGTCGTCCCGAAGCTCAAGGGTAAGACGAACCTCAACATTCCGGCGGGCACTCAGGGCGGCACGATCTTCCGCCTCCGCGGCGAAGGCATGCCCCCGCTCCGTGGTTCGACCGCCGGCGACCTGCTGGTGCGCGTCGACATCGACGTGCCCAAGAAGATGACCGACAAGGAAAAGGAAGCCCTCAAGGCCTACGCCGCCGCCTGCGGCGACGAAGCCGCGCCGGTGTCCGAATCCTGGCGCTCGAAGTTCAAGAAGTTCTTCCCTTAACCCCCTTGCCCGCAAGGGCGGGGGGCGTAAGGTGAACCCATGCCGCGCGACCCCGGCCAGACCGACCGACTCATCCGCCGTCTCCGCTGGGACGAGTTGGATCGCGCATGGTTGCTCCGCTTCGTCGAGCTCGCCCGGGAAGAAGACCTCGCCGGACTCGGCCTCACCCAGCGTCCGGCGCGCCCCGGCGATCCTTCCGCCGCGCTCCTCGTCGGCGCCGAACGCGCCCGCGCCCGCGTGGTGGCGCGCCGTCCGATGGTCCTCGCGGGGCTCGGCCTGCTCGACGTGGTCTTCGCCGCCTACGGAGGCCGTTGCCGCGCGACGCTGCTCGTCGCCGATGGTCAGCATGTGCCGGCCGGCACGGCGGTCGCCGAAGTCGAAGGGCCGGCGGCTGAACTGCTCTCCGCTGAACGCATTCTCCTTAACTTCCTTCAGCGTCTCTGCGGCGTGGCCACGCACACTCGCGCCCACGTCCTCGCGCTGGGTTCTTCGCCGACGAAGCTCCTCGATACGCGCAAGACGACGCCGGGCTTCCGCATGCTGGAGAAGTATGCGGTCGGTCAGGGCGGCGGTTACAACCACCGGCTCGGCCTCTTCGATCGGATCATGGTGAAGGATAACCATCTCGCGGCGGGTGGCGCCACCGCCGGTGAACGGCTTACCTCGCTCGTCCGCCGCGCCCAGACGGAGCGCCCCGACCTGCTCGTGGAAGTCGAAGTCGACCGTCTCGACCAGCTCGCTCCCGCGCTCGCCGCCGGCGCCGATATCGTGCTGCTCGACAACTTCTCCTTCGCCGATCTCCGCGATGCGATCCCGCTCCTACGCGGCCGCGCCTGGTCGGAAGTCAGCGGTGGCGTGAGCCTGGATTCCCTGCCGCAGATCGGCGCGCTCGCCCCCGACTTCGTCTCGAGCGGCGCGCTCACGCACGCGGCGCCGTGGTGCGACCTCGGCCTCGACTGGCTCTGACCTCATGGCGGACCTCGACAGCAGCATCCTCCTGGCCTTCCTCGAAGCGGACGGCGAACCGGTCAGCGGCGACCGCCTTGCCAAGGAGCTCGGCGTCTCGCGCGTGGCGATCTGGAGCCGCCTCGAGCGCCTGCGCGCCTCAGGTTACGTCTTCGCGGCCTCGACCCGCAAGGGTTACGCGCTGCGCTCGGTCCCACGTCATCTCGATCCGGCGTTGCTCGATGCGCATCTCCGGTTGCTGAAGGTCTCGCCGAAGGTCGAGTTCCTCGCCGAGGTCGACAGCACCAACTCCGAAGCGGAGCGTCGCCTCGCCGTCGGCCAGGAAGCGCCGTTCGCGGTGCTGGCCCGGACGCAGAAGGCCGGACGCGGACGTCTCGGCCGCAAGTGGCACAGCGCGCCTTCCGGTAATCTCTACCTCTCGCTGGCCTTCCGTCCCTTCATCCCGCCGGAACGGCTGAAGCCCTTCACGCTCTGGATGGGGCTCGCCCTCTGCGCGCACGTCGAGAAATCCCTCGGCCTGAAGCTCGGGCTCAAGTGGCCTAACGACCTGCAGTCGCCGGACGGACGTAAGGTCGCGGGCATGCTCACGGAAGCGCGCCTCGACGCCGACTCGGTCCGCGAGCTTGTCTTCGGCGTCGGCCTCAACCTGACCGGCGCCTCCAAGGATTTCCCTGCCGACCTCCGCGCCACGGCCGGCTCGCTCGAGGCCGCGCTGGGCTCTCCGCTCGATCTCAATCGTGAGGCCGCCGGCGTCATCGCCGCGCTCTTCCGCGCCTGGGAGCAGTTCGAAGAGGGGACTTGGTCCCGCTCCTTCCGCAAGCTCTGGAGCCATCACGACGTCCTAGCCGGCAAGTCCGTACGCGTCGGGCTGCGGGGCGACCCCGTCGCGGGCGTCGTCGACGGTATCGACGACGAGGGCTCGCTCATCCTCCGCACCGGCGGTGGCCGTCGGGCCATCGTATCTTCGGGCGAGGTCACCTTGCGCAAACCCTGACGCTTGCGCCGGACCGACCTCTCGACACTTTCTTCCCGTGGCTCTCTTCTGTCTCGATGTCGGCAACACGCACGCTCACTGGGGCGTCGTCGACGGCCGTAACGTGCTCGCCCACGGCGAGATCCCGACCGCCGCGCTCGATACCGTCGCGTTGACGGCTTTGCTCGCCGCACATCCTTCCGCGGGCGTCGCCTTCGCCAGTGTCGTCCCGGCCGCCACCGCGGTCCTGCAGCCCACTTTACTGAGCTGCGGCCGCCCTTGTTATCATCTCCGTCATGACACCGTGAAGGGCCTGGGTTTTGATTATCCGACCCCGGCTGAAGTCGGGCAGGACCGGCTCGCGGACTGCGTCGGGGCACAGTTCGTCGCGGGCGCGCCCGCGGTGATCGTCGGCATGGGTACGGCCACCACGGTCGATATCCTTACTGAACGCGGTTACGCCGGCGGCATCATCGCGCCGGGACTCGGCGTCATGACACGCTATCTCCACGAGCGTACCGCGCTCTTGCCGGCGCTCGACCCGACTTCGCTCCTCGGCGGGCCCGCCATCGGCAAGTCGACCGTCGATGCCATGCGCGCGGGCTGCGCCCTCGGTTTCGCCGGGATGATCGGCGCGCTGCTCGACGGGGTCTGCGCGGAGCTGATCCGCCAAGGCTCGCCGATGCCCAAGGTCATCGTCACCGGCGGCGCCGCCGTCTACCTCCCGGCCTCGTGGCGCGACCGCGTCACGCACGAGCCGCATCTCACCTTGCTCGGCCTGGCCGAAGCCCATCGCCGTCACTTCGCATGAGCGATCCCGATCCGCTGGCCAAACTCCGTCGCTTCGTCCCGTTGCTGGCCATCCTCATCGTGCTGCAGGCCGTCGCCCTCGGCTACGGGCTGTTCGCGCAGAAACTCCCGAAGCTCTGGCCGCTCGTGGTCGGCGACCTGGTCTTCTCGGCCGTCCTGTTGTTCGTCCTGTGGCGGATGCTCGGCCGCCCCCGCGGTTAGGCCTTGATCAGCTTCAGCAGTTCTTTGCGGCGCGCGCGGATCTCGCGGCAGCCGGCCTTGGCCAGGCGGTCGGTCGAGAACGCTTCGACGGTCAGGCTGGCGACGGCGGTGCCGTAGACCATCGCCTGTTTCAGCGAGGCGAAGTCGGTGGACCCGGTCGAGGCGAGGTAGCCGAGGAGCGCGCCCGCGAAGCTGTCGCCGGCGCCGGTGGGGTCGCGCAGCTCGGTCACAGGGTAGGCGGGCAGGGCGAACATGCCTTCTTCATGGAAGAGGACGGCGCCGTGCTCGCCTTTCTTGATGATGACGCTTTTGCAGCCGTGCTTGCGCAGCTCGCGGCCGGCGACGATCACGTTGCTCTCGCCGGTCAGCTTGGCCGACTCGGTGTCGTTGACGACCAGGAGGTCGGCGCGGCGCATGACTTCGCCGAGCTTGTCGCGCTGCGTCTCGATCCAGATGTCGATGGTGTCGGCGAGGACGAAGCGCGGGTTCGCGAGCTGGTTGAGGACGTCGAGCTGCAGGTCGGGACGGATGTTGCCGAGCATCACGAACGGCGTCGAGAGGTGGGCCTCGGGCAGGCGCGGCTTGAAGTGCTCGAAGACGTTGAGCTGGAGGTCCTCGGTGTCGCGGCGGTTGTAGTTCTCGTGGTAGCGTCCGCGCCAGGAGAAGGTGCGGCCGGAGGCGTCGGTGAGGAGGCCGTCGAGGTCGATACCACGCTTGGCGAGCTTGTTGCGGTCGCGGTCGCGGAAGTCATGGCCGACGACGCCGACGATGCGGGGCGGCGCGAAGTAGCTCGCCGCGAGGCACGCGTAGGCCGCGCTGCCGCCGAGGATGCGGTCGCCCTTGTCGTGCGGGGTGATGATGCTGTCGTAAGCGACGGAGCCGACGACGAGGACGGGATCGGCTTCGCGGCCCTTATGCTTGATACGGGTGGGAGTGGTCATGAAAAGAGGTCGGGGCGCTCATCACGAAGACGGTAGAGCGCGAGGAGGGCGAGCGAATGCTGCGCCGGGTTGGCGAGCGCCGTGGCGAGGGCGACCTTGGGCAGGAGGGCGAGGACTTGGATCTCCTCGTGTTCGTCGGGCGCGCGGCGGCCCGTGGGGCGGACGCCTTCGAGCAGCACGAAGTGGCAGCGGTTGGTCTGGATAGCGGGGTTCGGTGCGCAGGTTCCGAGCAAGCGGGCGTGGCCGCCGGTGAAGCCGGTCTCTTCCTCGGTCTCGCGCGCGGCGGTCACGCGCGGATCCTCGCCCGCTTCCATGATGCCGCCCGGCGCTTCGGTGGAGAGGTCGCGCGTGCCGAAACGGTATTGCCGCACCATCACGAGACGGCCGTCGTCGGTGACCGGGAGCGCGAGCACCCAGTCGCGGGAACGGAGCACAAAGAAATCACCCTCTCGGTGATCGAGAGGGTGATGACAGCGTTCTTTGAAAACCCGGAAAACCCTGCAGTCGGCGTGGAGCTCTTCGTGCTGGACGGACCAGCGGGAGGGCGCCGACATGCGCGAGCTTACTTGGTCTTCAGGCGCTGACCGATCTGCATCTTGTTCGGGTTCACGCCAGGGTTGAGATCCTGGAGAGCCTTGACCGAGAGACCGACCTTGCGGGCGATGGCACCGAGGGTGTCGCCCTTGGCGACGGCGTATTCGCCGGGGCCGGGAGGGGTGGTGTTCTTACCAGAGCCGGCGACCGGCTTGGAGGTGGCGACCTTCTGAAGCTCGGCGATCCGGTCACCGAGAGCCTTCTCGTTGGCTTCGGTCTGCTGCTTGGTAGCGGCGAGGTCGGCCTGGAGGGCCTGGACGTCGGAAGCGTTGGCCTTGCTGGCGAGCGTGGCGCCGAGCTCAGAGACCTGAGTCTTGGCGAGAGCGGCTTCGTCGCTGGCGAGCTGGGCGGCACCCTTGGCCTTGATACCGAGCACGAGGCCGGCGGCGCCGAGGGCGAAACCAAGGATACCCACGATGAGCGGGAGCTTGGATTCGGAAGAGGAGGAGGAGATGCTGTCGTTTTCCATGTGTGGAGGTGTTTGCGGGTTAGAACTCGTTGAGATTAGCGGTTTGACACGGACGGCAACACAAAATCAGACTGTTTTCTCGGGTACCGGGCAGTATCTCAATTGGTAGAGTCCCTGCTTTGGGAGCAGGGTGTTGCAGGTTCAAGTCCTGTCTGCCCGACCACCCGAGCCTTAATTCCCCCACCGGGGGCCTTAAGCGTAGGCCAGGATCTGGCCGTCCTTGATGATGGTGACGTGGTTGGCCCCATCCGGGCGGGTCGAAGCCTCGGTCCGTCCGATGATCTGGGCGCCCAAACCAAGTTCGGCGGCGATCCGGAGGGCGATTTCGGCGTCTTTGGGCTCCAAAAAGACCTCCAAGCGGTGCCCCATGTTGTAAACCTGGTGCATTTCCTTGGGTTCCGTGCCGCTGACCCGGGCGATTTCCGCGAAAATCGGCGGGGTGGGGAAGAGGTTATCCTTGATGAAATGGACTTTGGTGCCGAAACGACGGCACTTGGTCTGGCCCCCGCCGGAGCAGTGGACGAGGCCTTTGACCCGCTGGTTTCCCAGGGCCTGCAGCAGGCGCAGGGCGTAAGGAGCATAGGTCCGGGTAGGCGAGAGCAAGGCCTGGCCGACGGTGAGGGTCGAGCCGGGCAGGGCATCCGTCATCCGGTGGGGGCCGCAATAGGCGAGGTCGGCCGGGGTGGCCTTGTCATAGGTCTCCGGATACTTCTCGGCGTAGTACTTGGAGAGGAGCTCGTGGCGGGCGCTCGTCAGGCCGTTGGAGCCGATGCCGCTGTTCTCGGCGGTCTCGTAGGTGGCGCGACCATGCGAAGCGATGCCGACGATCACGAGGCCGGGCACGACGCGCGCGGCGTCGACGACTTCGGCGCGCGTGAGGATCGCGGTGGCGGTGGAGTCCACGGTGAGCGTGGGCGTGAGGTCGCCGACGTCGGCGGTCTCGCCGCCGCCGGAAGTGATGCCGAAGCCCTGCGCGCGCAGCATGGCGAGCACGTCCTCGGTGCCGTTGATCAGCTCCGCGAGGATCGCGCCGGGGATGGCCTTGGCGTTGCGGTTGATGGTCGAAGAGAGGATGACGCCCTTGGTCACGCCGACGCACAGGAGGTCGTCGATGTTCATGACGATGCTGTCCTGGGCGATGCCACGGAAGACGGAGGCGTCGCCGGTCTCCTTCCACCAGAGGTAGGCGAGCAGCGCCTTGGTACCGGAGCCGTCGGAGTGGGTGACGACGCACTTTGAGGCGTCCCCGGTCAGGTTATCGGCCACGATCTTGCAGAACGCCTGCGGGTACAGGCCGGGGTCGAGGCGGTCGACGGCGGCGTGCACTTCGCTCTTGGAGGCGGAGACTCCTCGGGCCGCATAACGGCCGGAATCCGCGGAGGGCTTGCTTTCGTGCGCCATGGCTCTTGCGTGCATATCTCCGTCCCTGCTATTCGGTCAACGTCCTTCTCCCGCGTGCGCCCGCTTCTCCTCCGTTCTCCTTGGTTCCGTCGCGTCTTCGCGGCGGTCCTCGGCCTGTCGCTCGGGTTCCTCCTGGTCGTCTTCTGGTCCTGGTGGCAGTCGCACACGGTGGGCGTGCTGGCGACCGAACTGCGCGAGGCGTTCGCCCGACGCGACGCCGCGGCGATCGAAAACTTGTTCTGCTGGGAAGGGGTCGACGCCGCCACGCGCTCCCGCCTGCGCCTCGTCATCCAGCAGGAACACGAGCTGCCCGTCGCGTCGGTGGTCGTCCGTCCGCTGCTGGCCTTCGACCGACAGCCCGGACCCGGCCTGCGTCCGAACCTGACCCCCGACGCGGTCATCGAGGTGACTTTCGCCACGACCGATCGGCTTTCCGCCGCCTATCTCGTCGGACGCGACGGGTTTTTCCGGCATCGGCTGGTAGTCATGCTCCCGGCCAACTGACGCGGATTCTTGACACCTGCGGTCGGTCTTCCAAATAGTGGGAGTCTTATGGCCGACAAGAACGACAAGCGTCCCGAGAGCGTCACGGGCAAATTCTACGTGGATTCCCAGTGCATCGACTGCGATCTCTGCCGCGAGACCGCCCCGAAGTCCTTCACGCGCCAGGATGACGGCGGTTACTCCTACGTCTTCGCCCAGCCGACCGACCAGGAAGGCATCGACAAGTGCATGGAAGCCCTCGAAGGCTGCCCCGTCGACGCCATCGGCAAGGACGGCGACGAATAATCGTCCCCGCATTCGTTTCACCCCGACCCCGGTGCGCCGGGGTTTTTTGTTGGGGGCGTCCGGCGGTCGGCTTAACTCCAGCCATGGCCGTCAATATCTCCTGCGAATACCTCGGTGACCTCCACGTGCGTGCCGTGCACGGGCCTTCGGGCCACGTCATCGTGACCGACGCGCCGGTCGACAACCAGGGCAAGGGCGAAGGCTTCTCGCCGACCGACCTCGCCGCCACCGCGATGGTGACGTGCTTCCTCACGATCCTCGGCATCCACGCGCGCAATACCGGACTCGATCTCCGTGGCGCCCACGCGTCCATCTCCAAACACATGACGACCACTCCGCCCCGTCGCATCGCCAAGCTCGAGGTGGACATCACCATGCCGGCCGGCGTCCCACTGGAAGTCCGCGACCGTCTCATCCGCGCCGCCGAAGCCTGCCCCGTGAAGCAGTCCTTTCATCCCGACACCGAGATCGTGCTGAATTGGAAGTGGTGAGGACTGTCTCTAGGTAGGGTCGGCACTGCGTGCCGACCTAGTTGCCTCTGGTAGGGATGACCGGCCCGGTCATCCGCGGCCGCCGCATGGTGGCCGCAAGGTAGGGGCGAGACTACGTCGCGCCCACCAGCCCTCGTGCCCTCGAATCCGGCCAACCGGCCAACCGATCAACGGGTCAACTAACAGTTGCCTTTCCTAACCGCCAACCGCCGACCGCTAACCGCCATTACCAATGACGTTTCTTAAATCCCGCCACCGCGTAATAAGTCAGATAAAGATAGCAGGGCAGCAGCACCCAGTAGCCGGCGCGTTCACCATATCCGTCCGCCAGCCATCCGTAAGCCAGCGGGATGAGCGCGTTGCCGCACAGGCCCATGATCATGAGCGAGGCGCCGGTCTTGGTGAAGCGGCCGAGTCCGTCCAGCGCGAGCGGCCAGATGCCTGCCCAGGTCAGCGAGTTCGAGAGTCCGAGCAGCGTGATGCACCAGAGCGAGACATCGGCGGTCAGCCCGAGGAACGTCAGCTGGCCCGGGGCGAAGAGCACGCCGAGCGTGCCGACGACGCCGAGCACCGTGCAGGCGCGCAAGGCCGTGACCTGCGAGATGAAGCGCGGAATCAGCGCCAGTCCGAGGACGTAGCCGACGATCATTGCGGCTAGCACGCACCCGGGTAGGATCTTCGCCGCGGCGAGCGGGATGCCCATGGTGTCCGCGTAGCCGATGATGGTATCGACGGCCACGGTCTGCGTGCCGACGTGCAGGAAGATGCCCAGCGCGCCGAGCACGAGTTGCGGAAACTGGAACACGCTGGTCTTCCCTGCGTTGGCTTCCGCGACGTCGTCGGTCTCATGGTCGGTGTCGATCTCCGGCAAGGGCGACCAGCGCACCAGCAGCCCGAGCAAGGCCAGCACGCCGGCGACGACGGCGTAGGGCGTGACCACGCGCCGGATCAGTTCGTCGAGCGCGGCGGCTTTCGTCGCGGCGTCCATCGTCGGCAACGCCGCGAACAGCGCGGTGTCCGTGACGCGCAGCACGAAGGCGGCGAAGAGGATCGGCGCGAGGATGCCGGCGCCCTTATTGCCGATGCCCATCAGGCTGAAGCGTCGCGCCGCCGAGGCCTGCGGGCCGAGGACGGTGACGTAGGGGTTGGCGGCGGTCTGCAGGATCGCGAGACCGGCGCCGAGCGTGAACAGACCGCCGAGGAAGACCGGGTAGGCGCGCGCGTAGGCCGCGGGGATGAAGAGCAACGCGCCGAGCGACATCACCCAGAAGCCGATCATCATCCCCTGTTTGAAGCCGGTCCGGCGGAGCAGCCCCGCGGCCGGCCACGAGAACAGGAGGTAGGAGATATAGAAAGCGAACGTGACCAGGTAGGCCTCGAAGTGCGTCAGCTCGCAGCCGATCTTGAAATATGGGATGAGGATCGCGTTCGCCCACGAGACGAAGCCGAAGATGAAGAACAGCACCGCCACGATCGCGAGCGACACGCGCGTCTGCCCGGGCGTCAGGTCACGGGCATGGACGGAGTCAGGGCGCATGCGCGGGGGTGAGCCTCAGCCTGCGCGGCCTTCCGGCTGGGGCAACCCCAGACCCTTGCCCTCGCGCAAGCTTCTCTCTTCGCGCGCTCTGGCCAACTGATCAACCGGTCAACTAACATCGTCCCATCCGCCACCCGCCACCTGAGGCCGCCACCTGCCACCCGTAATGGGGTCTCTTACCTTTGCACTTTTGCACAGGAGCTCCGCTCCGCTTTGCACCTATGCACCTGCATCGCCCTCGTGTCTACGTGCCCTCGTGCCCTCGAGCTACGCCCCCTCGCGGCTCCGCCGCGCTCAGCGAATATTCAGACTGGCGGCGTGGTGGGCCTCGATGGCTTGGTCGATCTCACGGATGTAGCGGTCGACCGAGCGGATGGATTCTGGGCTGAGTTCCGTCGGCAGGATGAAGTTGCCGAGGCTTTCGATCGACGTGTTCAGCGGCCGGAGGTGGTCTTTCTCCACCTTGCGGGTGCCATTCTGCTCGATTCGCCGAACCAAGGCACGGTTCGCCGCGGCGACTTTCTGGCCGACGGCTTGGAAGCCGTTCGCCGCGGCGATGAACTGGGCCTTGTCCTTGGTCCGCTGGGCGGCCGTATAGGCGTTCTGGGCTTCCCGCTTCGCGGTGAGCAGGGTATCCCGCTGGCTCGGGATGGCGCAGGCGCAGGCGGCGGCGAGGAGCAGGAAGACGAAGGATCTCATGTATCTCCCTCAATGGGCTCCGCTTCACCGTCTACAATGTATATATAAAATAAAAACGTGGGTTCATTATACCCGGCCCCCGGGGCATGAAAAAGGCCGCCCGGTTGGGCGGCCTTTCCTGGCAGCGAACCGGGCTTCGGTTACGAGCAACCGCAGCCGCCGGAGCCGCAGCCACCCTGTTTCTGGGCGGCCGGTTCTTCGGTGGAGCAGCAACCGCCTTCGGAGCCTTCTTCGGTCGAGCAGCAGCCGCCTTCGGAAGCTTCGCCGGAGCCGCAACCGCCGCCGCCGCAGCAACCGCCGGACTGGTGCGGGTGGCCGTGGGCGAGCTCGGTCGGCTCAGCCGCGCGGACGGAGACGACCTTGATGTCGAAATGGAGCGTCTTGCCGGCGAGCTCGT
>CANKZO010000042.1 GCA_947488485.1 Opitutia bacterium
CCAGCGCCTGCCGATCACCGAGCCGACGACCGTCCAGCTGCCCAACGCCTTGCTCGTGGTGGCCCCCCGCGCGCAGCAGGATTTCGCCTTCATCCGCACCGACCTCTGGGTGCTTTTCGATGCGCGCACCGGCGATCAGCTCGGCGAATTCCCGGCGCAGGAACTCCTCGACGCCGCCGGCCGGTCCGGACTCCCGACCGACGCCCTGGCTTGCACGCCCGTCGGCCTCGAGGTCGGCTTCAACCTCGCGCAGATCGCGCCCCTCCTTACGCCGGCCGAAGAGCCGGTCGTCCGCCGCGAGAACCAGGCGCTCCTCGCGGCCGAACAGAACCGCGGCGCGCACGTGTGTCCGGTCTGCTGGACGCGCTTCGACGCGGGCGACGCGCTGAGCATCGCGGTGCATGAGAACCTGCGCGGCGATCCGATCCTCGGCTCCGACGCGCGCCTGCGCTTCCAGCCCACGCGCTTCAACGACCAAGGGCTCGCCCTCGACCCGATGGGCCTGGCCTGCACCGACATCGCCTGCCCGCACTGCCGCCGCCAGCTTCCGCCCGGCTACCTGGAGCGCCCGCATCGCATCATCTCGCTCATCGGCGCCCCCAGCGCCGGCAAGTCCTACTACCTCGCCGTGCTCACGCGCGTGCTGCAGGACCGCCTGCCGGAGGATTTCTCGCTTGCCTTCAAGGACGGCGACCCGAGCGGCAACATGCTGCTCAACCAGATGCGCAACACGCTCTTCTCCGCGGCCACGCCGGAAGACGCGCTGCTCGGCAAGACGGCCCTCGAAGGCGCGACGTACGAAAAGCTCCCGCGCCTCGGCCGGATGGTCTCCCTGCCCCGCCCGTTCATCTACTCGCTCAGCCGCCCCGGCCAGCCGGCCCTCGACACCTCGGTCATCCTTTACGACAACGCCGGCGAGCACTTCGAACCCGGCATCGACATCCATGACTCGCCCGGCGCGATGCACGTCGCGACCTCGAGCGGACTCATCTTCCTTTTCGACCCGACGGCCAACGCGCGCTTCAAGGCCAAGCTCGTCGGCGTCGACGATCCGCAGCTCACCATGAAGGGACGCGTCGACCAGCAGGACAGCATCCTCTCCGAGATGGAGACGCGCATGAAGCGCGTGCTCGGCCTCGCTCACGACCAGCGCATCGCGACGCCGCTCGCCTTCGTCGTCGGCAAGTCCGACACCTGGGAGAAGCTGCTCAGCTCGCCGCTCGAACCGGTCGTCAAGGCCGGCGCGCTCGACCTCGCCGCCGTCCGCCGCAATTCTGACCGCGTCCGCGCCGTACTGCTCCAGCTCTGCCCCGGCCTCGTCGCTTCGGCCGAATCGCTCGCCGAACAGATCTGCTTCTTCGCCGCGACCTCCTTCGGCCATACGCCGGTGATGATCGGCGCCGGCCCGAACAAGGGACGCATCGCGCCGGATCCGCAGCGGCTCGCGCCGGCCCACGTGGAGGAACCCCTCTACTGGCTGCTGCATCTTTCCTCGCCGGCGATGTTCCCCGCGACCCCGACTTCCTGATGCCCCTCCAACTCGTCTTCACTTCCGCACCGCAAGGCCTCACCCCGGGACGTTCGGGCTATTGCACCGTCGCGCGCCATCGCGCCATCCCGGACCGCCTCGCGCAGCTGCTGGAATCCGTCGGCACGCCGCATGAACTGCCGGAAGGCGAGACGTTCACTTTCCGCACGCTCGAGGCCGGTGACCGCCATTGGTTCGTGCTCTCCCGCTTCGTCGCCCGCGGCCTTGACTACACGCAACGCGACAACCGTCTCGCGCATCACCTGATCTTCACCGCCGAAGAGGCCGCCCTGCTCGCCCCGCCCGCCGCCCTCGCCGCGCGCTGGAAAGAGTGGCTCGCCGAATGGACCGGCGCCCCCGCCTGGCTCGAAGGCGAGACCCGTCCGCTGGCCCTGGAACCCGCCACGCCGCTCTCTCCCGCCGTCACCTGGCGCGAGACCACCGGCACCGGTGCCAAGGCCGCCTGGCTGATCGACGCGACCGGCGCGGTCTCGGTGGGCCTGCGTCATCCTCCCGCCAACGCGACGCTGCTGCGGCTGTTCGCCGAATCCTCCGCGCTCATCGGCAAGGCCGCTTGGCATGCCACCTTCACCACCGACGCCCGCATCACGGGCGAAGCCGGTTTCATCTGGGCCGCCCATGCCGAGCGCCCCGCTACGATCGACTTCGCCGACGCCCGGACGCAGCCCGCGCCGACCGGCGACCTCGCGCGTCAGGCCGCCGCCGGCCTGACTTCACCGAAGGGAACGCCGATCGCGGTCACGCGTCGCCCCGGTGCCGCGCCTTCCGCGCCGCAAGGCGGCTCGGCCACGCCATGGATCGTGGGCGGAGTGCTCCTCGTGGTCGCCGCCGGCCTGGCCTTCCTATTCACGAGCCGCACCGAGACGCCCGCCCCCGCGCCGACCCCGGTCGTCGCTCCCGCGCCCTCCGCCAGCGACCTCGCGCAGGCGGAAGAAATCCTCAAAGTGAACCGCGCGGTCACGGAGATCATGAGCCTACTCGAGACCGGTGAGATGCTACCCGCCGCCCGCCTCTGGCTGGAGACCCATGAGAGCGCTCCTCGTCGGCTCAGCAATTACAAGGAACAGATCCTGCCCCGCATCCTCAACGGCTTCTCCGCCGGCGCGGTCCGTCAGCTCCTCGCCCAGATCGAGCGCCGCGACATCCTCGCCGACCCTAAGGCCAGCCAGGCGGCCCATGCCGAGACGCTCGAAGTCCTCCGCATCGGCAAGTCGCTCGGCGTGGCGGAAGACGCCGCCTGGAAGCAGCTGACCGAGATCAAGGAACGTACCCTGCGCCTGCCCAAGCTCGACGTGCGCCCGGTGCTCGCCGTCCCGGGACAGTGGCGCGTCTCCGACATCGGCCCGAGTTCGCCCGTCGAGGCGGAATTCCCGCTGTCCCGCTCCGCGGTCGACCGTCTCACGAAGTGGGCCGAAGAAGCCGGGGCTTCCGCCCGCTCCACCGCGCAGATTCGCCTCCGCGTTCTGCCGATGCTCTCGCCGCATCAGCGCGACGACCAGACGCCTTACCTCAACGGCGAGATCAAGGTCACGCCGACGACGACCTGGTTCGAATCGAATTCCGAACTGGGTAAACTCCCGGCCATCGGCATCGGCCTCGGTTCGCGCCGCAATGTCGTGTCCCTCAATTTCCCGAAGGCCGAAGACGCGAAGCACGCCAATATGCTCATCGAGATCGTCTTCCCCAAGGGCGATCGCCGCGTGCTCGCCCTGATCGGTGACGCCAAGCTGCTGGTGCCGCTCGACCTCGGCGCCGGCGCCCTGCGTTACGACGCGGAGACCGGCGTAATCCGGCCGGCACCGTGGGCCGAGGCCGCCGTCAACGCCTTCGTCTGGGCCCACGGGCAGGTCGGGCTCTATCCGGCCGCGCATGGCTTCCCCGACCGCGACCTCCCGTCCGTCCGCGCCACGCGCTCGCTGCTCGAGACCGACCTGCTCCGCCTCGAAGCCAAGCAAGGCCCGGACGCTCCTCCCTACGAAGAAATCGCCGTCCGCCGCAAAGCCTTCAAAGACGGCAAGCTGATCGAAGCGGGCGCCCCGTGGGTGGTGCAAGCCGTGGACTCCAACGGCGCCGCCGGCCCGCGCCTGCTCGAATTCCGTTGATCCATGCAGGCCGAACGCCTCATCGCCCGCATCCGCGGCCAGCTCGAACTCGGGACGCCTGATCTCGAGGCTCGTTCGCTGGCCGGCGAATACGCGGCGCTGTGCCTGCGGGCCCGCGAACGCCTCGAGCAATGCGCCACGCTGGTGCGCGGCGGCAACGAACACGCCGCGTTCCAGGCCGCCGAAGCCGAGCCCGACCTCCTCGGCCTCTGCGCCCTGCTGAGCTTCGCGGAGTCCGACCGCTGGCATGCGCTCTGCCGCGAACGTGGCCTGCCGGCCGGCTTCCCGCTCGACGGCCAGCACGTGCTCGCGGTCGAAAGCCTCTACGGCCGGGTCATCGGCGAAAGCCATCCGCTCTACCGCGACTACCGCGACGCGATCCGCCGACGCGACGAAGACCGCGCGCTGGCGGTGCTGCGTTCGATCGTCCGCATCAATCCCGACGATCCGAACGCGCAGTCCGAACTCGCGCGCCTGTCCGCGAAGTTCCTGCGCGAATCGCTGGGCCGCGTCGGCGCCCTCTTCGCCGAAGGCCGCGCCGCCGAAGCCGTCGAGCTCATGCAGCGCATGGAGCGCTTCGGCGCCAACGACCTCGCCGGCGAACCCCGCTGGGACGATGCGCGCGCCCGCCGGGCGGCCTGGCTGCGCGCCAACGCCGCGGAACAAGCGATCTCCCTGGTCGCCGAAGCCGCCCTCGCCCGCGACGGCGGCCACTGGGAGGCGTGCGCCTCCGCCTTGGGCCGCACGCGCGCGCTGGAACGCGACCACCAGCTCAACCTCTCAGGGGAACTGCTCGCGCAGATGGCCGAACTCGAAGCGTGGGCCGGCGAACTCGCCGCGACCGCCGAGGCCGAGGCCAGCCTCCGCTCGGCCCTCGAAAGCCTGCTCGAGGAATGGCACGTGCTCGGCCAGGAAGCCGCCCGCGGTTCGTCGCCGGCGATCCTCATCGTGCGCCTCAGCGCCTGGATCGAACGCGCGACGCCGCACGCCGAGAGAATGCCCGAAGGCCTGCTCCGCGAAGCCCGCGCCCTCCGTCAGGCCACGCGGATGCGCCTCAACCGACGCTACCTGCTCCTTACCTCTTCGTGGGTCGTGGGCCTGCTGCTCATCGTGGGCACCGTCGTCGCCATCAACCTGCAGCGCCAGCAAGAGGAGGAGACCCTCGGCCGCCTCTCCGAAGCCGCCCGGCTCGTCGAACTCTACGACCACGAGGCCGCCCGCCGCGCGTTGGATGAATTCGAACGCGGCGGCAACGCGGCCGACCTGGAACAACGCAAGGCGGAGACGCGTCCGCTCCGCGAGACGCTCGACAAGCAGTCGGCGCTCGAGCAGAAGCTCCGCCTCGAAGCCCGGCAGCTGGCGGAGTCCGCCCGCAACGGCGTCAACGACGGTAACGTCGCCGAAGTCGCGCGCCGGAGCACGGCTTACCTCAAGGCCTTGGGCGAAGCCGCCCCGGCCCTCCGTGAACGGCTGAAGAGCGTGCTGCCCGAACCCGAAGTCCTCGCGGCGGCCAGCCAGAGCCATCTCGGCAAGCTCCGTCAGGAACTCGATACGCGGACGACGGCCTTGAACAAGGCCGTCCGGGACAATACCACGATCGCCGATCCCGTGGCGGCGATGGAGACCCTCGAACGGCTGCGCCTGCTGATCAAAGTCCTCCGCGAGGCCGGCGACCGCGACTTCGACTCCGCCGAAGCCGCCGCCGAAGTCGGCGAAAGCCGCCTGGCGGGCGAACGCAAGGTCGCCGCGGCCTTGCGCGCACTGGAGGCCGCGACCGACCTCAGCAGCTACCTCGCGGCCCTCGCCGACGCCTCGGCCAACAACGCCGGCGGCAAGACCGACCTCGGCAACCGCGCCTCCTTCGTCTTCACGCACGCGCCGACGCTGCAGTCCCTGCCCCGCCCCATCCTCGCGCCCCGCGTGGCCGCGATGTGGGACGCCGCCGCGACCGCCGACCCGCAGGGGATCTTCCATCCCACCGTGCTCACGGACGCCGAACAGAGGCTCCTGCGCCGACTGTCGGACACTTCCCTCGCGGACAGCCTGCGGCGCGCGACCCTGAGCCTGTATTCCGTCCGCGGCGTCACGCCCGGACGCAGCGTCTACGTGGTCGGCGAGGTCGTCGAAACGAAGAACACCTTCACCGACGGCGCCGAGTTCACGCAGAAGGCCAAGGAGCTCAACCGGGACGGCGTCGTGGTCGAAGGCGCCTGGCGCCGGCGCGAATTCAACAACGGGTTCCGCAACGGCGAAGAACTCACCGCGCTCGCGCCCATCCCGGAACTCGACTTCATCCGCCAGATCACCCGCTTCCAGGACGCGCGCTCCGGCCGTCTGCTCGAGCCGCCCCTGCGCACGATGGAACGCGTCCGCCGCAGCGATTCGCCCTACCCTGAGCTCCGCGCGTTCCAGCTCCAGGAACTCTACCGGCTCGCCGGCGGCCGCCCCGACGCCTGGGGCCTGATCTTCTCCCCGAGCGCGCAGCGCGACTCCGAGCAGCTGCGTCGCATCACGCAGAACGCCCTCGAGCCTTACGACTATCTCTTCCGCGACAAGTGGGCCGACGTGAAGGGCGAACTCCGCGCCTTCCTCGTGCCGCAAGGCGGCGCGGGCTACGCCGAGGAAGCGCGCTTCTGGCGCGCGACTTTCGCCCAACTGCGCAACCGCCGCCTGGTGTTCGCCGGCATGGTCGGCCGCGACGGCACGCCGCGCCTCCGCGAAGCGACGAAAGGCAGCGCCCTCTTCGGCCTCGATAACGACGGCAAGGTCGCGGTGCTCTTCCGCGTCGGCGAAGACGGCCTGCCGAAGCGCGTCGCCGACGCCGCGCCGCTCTCGCCGCTCCTGCGTTATCCCGCCTTGGTCGCCGAAGCGGCCGAAGCCGCCGGCATTCCCAAGGGACTCAACCCGCCCGACGGCGGCTGGGAGACCCTCCTCCAAGGGCGCGACCTCTGACCATGGCCCCGACGAACGCATTCCGACTCCGCTGGAAAGGCGCCGTGACCGGTCCCTTCCCGCTCGCCCGCGTCCAGGAACTGCTCCGCGCCGGCGAGATCAGCCTCCTGCACAACATCGAGGTCGACGGCCGATGGATGACGCTCCGCGATCATCTCCGCGGCCCCGGCCTGGCACGCGTGATCTCGCCTTCCGCCGAGATCGCGCCCGGCGACCAGCCGCCGCCCCCGCCCGGCTTCAGTAGCGAAGACGGCTCCGGCCTCCTGCCCGACGCCGGTCGCTCGGTCGCCGGCGAGAACCTCGAACGCGCCGTGCGCGCCGGCTACCTCTGGTGCGGCTCGACGTTCCTGCTGCCTCCGCTCTTCGCGCTCGCGGTCTACGCCTGGCACGTGGTGTCCCCGGAGACGCCGCCGATCTCGCTCTTCATCCTGCTGACCTTCACCACCGCGCTGGGTTGCTTCCTCCCGGTCACCTTCGTGCGCCGGATCGGACGTACCCTCGACCAGGAAGGCCTGGCGGAGATCAGGCAGACCCAAGCGAGCCTCTCCCTCGTCCTGGCCTGCCTAGGCCTGCTTCTGTGGCTCTGGTGCTTCTGGATCATCGTCCAGGCCCGCCCCTGAACCTCAATCGGCTTGACGAGTCCAAAGGGCTGGGCTGGACTGACCGAACTCGGTTTTCGGTAGTGTAGCTCAGTTGGTTAGAGCGAGGGACTCATAAGCCCTAGGTCGGCAGTTCGATCCTGCCCACTACCACCACCGGGTGATGCTTTCCCCCTCAGGCCTTCAGGATGGCCGAGACCGGGATGTCCAGTCCGTCCTTCCAGAGGGCTTCCAAGGCGTAGCTCTTACGGATGTCCTCGCGGAAGACATGGAAGAGCACGTCGAAGGCGTCGACGACCGTCCAGCCGCTGTCGCGCTGGGATTCGGAGCGGCAAGTCACGCCGACTTCGTCGAGCGCCTGCTCAAGGGCGATGCGCAAGGCGCGCAGGTGCGGCTCGGAAGTGCCGGTGGCGATCACGAGGAAATCGGCGACGGAGGAAATCTGGCCCATCTCCAGGACGCGGATCTCGACGGCCTTCTTGTCATCGAGCGCGCGGATGGCGGTGACGAGGTGAGCCGGCAGCTTGGGCAGGACGACCATCGGCTTGGCGGCGGTCTTCTCTCCGCGGCTCTTGGCCTTCAGGGGTGGGACCGCCGGGATGATGCGGCGAGCCGGACGAGCCGCGGGCTTACCACCCTTGGCGGGCGCGCGGCCCTTGAACTTGGACTTCGCGGCCGGGCGGGCGGGGGTCTTCTTGGTGGTCTTCTTTTTAAGGGCGGACATGGTCAGGCTTGGTAAAGGGAGCGCTCATCGATGTGGCGGGCGACGCCTAGGGGCAAGCCGTTTCGGGGCGAATCACCGCGACGCAAGGCTTCGCGCAGCGCGGTCGACGAAACCTGCACCGGCGGAGCCTTCAACACCGTCAGGCGGATGACCGCGGCCAGGGTCGGCGGCGGCAAGGTCGAGATGCCGTCACGCGACAGGACGGCGAATTCGACGAGGCCGCAAAGTTCGACGACATCCTTCCAGCGGTCGAGCCGGGCGAGCTGATCCGCTCCGAGGACCCAGACCCGCAAGGCGTCCGGATGTTCGCGCGCGAGTTCGCGGGCGGTTTCCACGGACCAGCTCGTACCCGCGCGCCGGGTCTCCCGGTCGTCGACGACAGCCCACGGATGCTCCGCGAAAGCGAGCCGGCACATCGCGACACGGTCGGCGGCGGAAGCCACGGGGGCGCCGGTACGCAAAGGCGCCTGACCCGCGGGGATGATGCGGACTTCGTCCAGACCGAGCTGCTTGTGCGCGGCCACGGCCGCGGCCACATGCCCCGCGTGCGGAGGATCGAAGGTCCCACCTAGGATGCCGATGGCAGCAGGCATGTCGCATTACGTTCCGCCGCGGGGCCGGTGGCAACCCAAAGCAGGCTTGAGCCCGAGCCCTTCCACCGAAACACTCACCCCATGGCGGTCGCCTCACGATTCCTCCCCCCGGACTTCGCTCCCTCGCAGACCGTCGTGGTGATCGCCGGCAAAGGCCGCTACCCCGCCCTGCTCGTCGAGTGCGCCCGCGCCCGCGGCGCCAAGATCAAGCTGGTGTCTTTCGAAGAAGAAACCGACCCGGCCCTCATCGCCGCGTTCGATCCGGCCGACCACCGCCCGATCCCGGTCGGCAAGCTCGGCCAGATGCTCGACGCCCTCCAGGAACTCGGCGCGGCGGGCGCGGTCATGGCCGGCCAGGTCACGCCGCGCAAACTCTTCACGGGCATGGTGCCCGACCTGAAGCTCATCGCGCTCATGGCCTCGCTCAAGGAGCGTAATGCCGAGACGATCTTCGGCGCCATCTCCGCCGAGATCGAGAAGATCGGCGTACGCATGCTCGATGCGCGCGTCTACCTCGACGACCACCTGGCCTCGCCCGGCTGCATGACCGGCTGGGTCTGCGGCATCGCCGACGAGCAGCTGGCATTCGGCACGCGCATGGCCCGCGAGATGGCCCGCCTCGATGTCGGCCAATCCGTCGTCACGGCGAAAGGCACCGTCATCGCCGTCGAAGCTTTCGAAGGCACCGACAACATGCTCCGCCGCTGCGCGCAGACGGGCGGCAAGGAGATGCTGCTCACCAAGACCGCGAAGCATGAGCAAGATTGGCGCTTCGACGTGCCCTGCATCGGCGTGAAGACGCTCGAAAGCATGGCCGAAGGCGGCGTGGCTAAGGCCGCGCTCGAAGCCGACGCGGTCATCCTCATCGACAAACCCGCGGTCATCGCGCGCGCCAAGCAGCTCGGCCTCGACCTCTTCGGCTTCGGCCCGGCCTGAGACGATGATGGACCGCCGTCGCTTCCTCGGAACCAGCGTGCTGGCCGGACTGGCGGCGCAGGCCTTCGCCGCGCCGACCGAACCGGAGTCCTTCGACTTCGCCTTCCTGACCGATATCCACGTGCAGCCCGAGCTCGGCGCTCCCGAAGGGTTCCGCCAATGCCTGCGCGCGGTCAACCGCCTCGCCACGCCGGCCGACTTCGTCCTGACCGGCGGCGACCTGATCTTCGACGCGCTCGACGTCGGCATGGACCGCATCCGCGAGCAATGGAAGGTCTTCGACGAATGCAGCAAGGAGCTCGCCCTGCCCGTCCACCACACGATCGGCAACCATGACGTCGTCGGCTGGTCCGCGCGCTCGCTCGTGAAGCCGACGGATCAGGATTACGGCAAGAAACTCTTCGCCGAACGCTTCGGTCTCGAACGTACCTATCGCAGCTTCGACCACAAGGGCTGGCACTTCATCATCCTGGATTCGATCGGCCAGGACAAGGAGACGCTCGACTACGAAGGCTGGATCGATGACGCGCAGCTCGCCTGGCTGAAACAGGATCTCGCCGCCACGGGCCGCGCGAAGCCGATCGTGATGGTCACGCACATTCCTTTCTACACGACCTGGCATCAGGTGCTCAAAGGCCCCGACCATCGCCTCGACGGCAAAGCCATCGTCCGTAACCTGCACACTTTCCGGAAACTCTTCGACGACTACAACCTGCAGCTGGTCCTCAGCGGCCACGGACACGTCGTCGAGCGCATCGAAATCGGCAAGGTCACCTACCTCCAAGGAGGCGCGGTCTCCGGCATGTGGTGGAAAGGCCCCGTGTTCGGCAAGCCCGAGGGCTTCGGCACGGTGACGTGCCGGCGCGACGGGACTTGGTCATGGAAGTATCGTGACTACGGCTGGAAGGCCCGCCGCTAAGGTGGCTCAGCCTTCGTAGAAACCCCAGCCGGCGGCGCTTTCGACGAGGAACCACGCAAGCAGCGCCCCGAGGACGAGCAGCAGCCACTTGCGGTGACGGGCCCAGAGCGCCGGCGTCTCATCGGCGTGATCGAGCCCCCGGCGGGCGCTCAGCAGGAGCTTCAGACGCGCATGCCAGGCCAAGCGGGTCTGCGACGAGAGATCCGGGTGCGCGTAGGCGTTGACCCGATAATCGGTCCTACGGAACAGGCTGAGGAAGCGACGCCACACCGGAGCACCCTACACCCTTTACCCACGCTTTACAAGCGGAGCGTCTCTGGGTAAGCCCAAGGCGTGAAGTCCACCACCCGGTCCCTCCGCGCCCTCAAAGGCGTCCGGCCCATCGTCTGCCTCACGGCCTACGATGTGAGCACGGCCCGCATCGCGGACGCCGGCGGCGCCGACCTCATCCTCGTCGGCGATTCCTTGGGTAATGCGGTCCTCGGCCTGCCCGACACGGTGGGCGTGACCTTGGACATGATGATCCATCACTCCGCCGCGGTCGTCCGCGCGAAGACCGAAGCGCTCGTGGTCGGTGACCTGCCCTTCGGCCTGGCGCACGACAGCTTCCCCAAGCTCCTCGGCTACTGCCGTCGCTTCCTGCAAGAAGGCGGCGTCAAAGCGGTGAAGATCGAAGGTGGCGCCTCCCTCGCTCCGGCGATCGCCCGGCTCGTCGACGCGGGCATCCCGGTCATGGGCCACGTGGGCATGCTCCCGCAGCGCGTCCACTCCGCCGGCTATCGTCGCCGTGGCCTGACGCCCGAAGACCAGCAGAAGATCCTCATCGACGCCCAGGCGGTCGCCGCCGCGGGCGCGTTCGCGATGGTGGTCGAATGCGTGGACGAAACCTTCATGCCGAAGATCACCGAAGCGGTCTCCGTCCCGACCATCGGCATCGGCTCCGGTCGCGGCTGCGACGGCCAGATCCTCGTCATCCACGACCTGCTCGGCCTCACGCCCGAGCCGCCGCCCTTCGTCCGGCCTGAAGCCAACCTGCACCGTGACGCGGTCGCGGCCGTCCGCCGCTGGGCCGCCAAGGTGCGCACCAAGAAATCCAAATGAACTGCGTCATCTTCGGAGCCGGCGGCTGGGGTACGGCCATGGCGATCCACCTCGCCCGCCAAGGCCAGACCGTCACGCTCGTGCCACGTCGCGCCGAACAAGCCCTCGCCCTCGCCACCATGCGCGAGAACACCGACTACCTGCCCGGCCATCGCCTCGACGACTCGATCCAGATCGGCCTCGAACCGCTGCCGGCGCTGATGGATGCCGACCTGGTTTTCCTCGCCTGCCCTTCCAAAGGCCTGCCGGAGCTGCTCGCTGCGATCGGCCCCGCCGTCCGCGACTCGGGCGCCAAGATGGCCATCTCGCTCTGCAAGGGTCTCGACCTAGCCACCCTGCGCCGACCGTCCGAACTCATGGCCGCGGCCTTCGGTGACGTCCCCGTCGCCACGCTGAGCGGCCCGAGCAACGCCGACGAAGTCGCACGTGGACTGCCCACTGCTCTCGTATTGGCCTCGACCGCCGGCGACGCCTTGATGAAGGACGTGCAGGCCGCCGTCAGCGGCCCGACGCTGCGCGCCTACACCTCGACCGACCTCGTCGGCGTCGAGATCGGCGGCACGCTCAAGAATGTCTACGCCCTCGGCGCGGGTCTCTGTGATGGTCTCGGACTCGGCTCCAACGCCAAGGCCGCGATGCTCACGCGCTCCCTGCAGGAGATGGCCCGGCTCGGCGAAGCGCTCGGCGCCCGCCCGGAGACTTTCCTCGGCCTCGGCGGCGTCGGCGACCTGATGGCCACGGCCCATGGCTCATGGAGCCGCAACCGTTCGCTGGGCGAACAGCTCGCCAAGGATCCGCAAGGCACCCTGGCCGCCCTCGCCGCGCGCAAGGAGGCCGTCGAAGGCCATCGCGCCGCCGAAGCGCTCTCGAAACTCGCGACCGCCCGCGGACTCGATGCGCCGATCCTTTCCTGCCTGCACGCGATCCTCTACAAGGGACTCGACCCGCGCGCCGGCGTGGTCGCGCTGATGACCCGCGACCTCCGTTCGGAGGCATGAGCGAGGCCGACGTCGAGACGCGGCGTTCCGCGATCGCCGGCCAAGGACTTTTCGCCCGCCGGGATTTCGCCGCCGGCGAACGCCTCGCGCCCTACCGCGGACCGACCACTTCGACGCCGCCGCCCAGACCGGAGACTGGGGAAGTCTTCGCCCTGGAAGTGGCCGCGGGACGCTGGCTCGACGGCTCCGGTGCCGATAACCCGACACGCTGGGCGAACCATTCCTGCGAACCTAATGCGGAACTCATCTGGCACGACGCCGCCGAGGGGGCCTGGCTGACGAGCCTGCGCCCCCTGCGGGCCGGGGAGGAAATCACCTTCGATTATGGCTTTTCGTTGGCCGAAAGCCTCTTCCACCCTTGCACCTGCGGGGCCGCCGGCTGCATCGGCCGGATCATCGCCGCCCCGCTCCGCCCCGCCCTGCGCCGTCACCTGCGTTTTTCACGTCCAAGGGATTGACCACCCGACAGCCCAAGGTCAGTTTTCCAAGGTCAATCTGCCCATTTATCCATGAAAAAAGTCGCCCTTACCGAGCTCGATCCCCGGCTCCAGAAACAGATCACGGCCGCGGACCAGCAACTGAAGACAAACCCCCAGTATGCCGTGGAAGTCTTGTCCGGCATCCTGGCCCGTAATCCGGGTTGCATCGAAGTGCGCCGCAGCCTTCGCAAGGCCCAGAAAGCGATGCTCGGCACCAAGAAGGGTCTTTTTGACGGCCTGACCAGCGCCCTCTCCTCCGGCAAGATCGCCAAGGCCGTCGAGGCCGACCCCGTCGCCGCCATCGCCGCCGCCGAAGAAGCCCTCGCCAAGAAGCCGACCGACGCCAACGCCAACAAGACCCTCGCCCTGGCCGGCCTGAAACTCGGCTTCCATGAGCTCGCCGCCTTCGCTTACGAAGAACTCGCGACCAACGAGCCCACCGAGGTCCAGCACTTCGTCGACCTCGCCAACGCCTGGATCGCCGGCGGTGACTTCGACCAGTCCCTCGCCGCCGCCGACCGCGGCCTCAAACTCTTCCCCGGCAACGGCGACCTCCAGGAAGTCGTCCGCAAGGCCTCCGTCAGCAAGACGATGAAGAAAGGCAACTGGGAGGACAAAGGCGACTTCCAGTCCAAGCTCAAGGACAAGGACGAAGCCCTTCGCCTCGACCAGGCTTCGCGCACGGTCACCGACTCCGCCACCGCCCTCGCCCAGGCCGGCGAGCTGGCCCAGAAGATCCAGTCCGCCCCGGACAGCCTCGACCTCTACCGCGAGATCGTGCGCATGTTCCTGATCGCCGAAGACCTCGACAGCGCCATCGCCTGGCTGCAGCGCGGACGCCTGACGAGCCAGGGCAAGGCTGACACCTCCCTCGAACGCCAGGAAAGCGACCTGATCATCCGCCGCTACGAGCGCATCTCCAAGCAGCTGCGCGAGGCCATCACCGCCAACCCCGCCGACGCCGCCAGCAAGGACGCCCTCGCCAAGAACGAGACCGAACTCGCCGACTTCCGCCTCAAGACCTCCATCGCGCTGGTCGAGCGTTACCCCAACGACTTCTCCTACCGCCACGAGCTCGGCACGCTCCTCCTCGCCGCCAACCGCCTCGACGAAGCCGTCCAGCAGCTCCAGTACGCCCAGCGTAATCCGAAGTTCCGCCAGCCGTCCCTCCTCGCGATCGGCCGCGCCTTCTCGCAGGGCGGCAAGTACGACCTCGCGGTCGAGCAGCTCACGACCGCCAAGAGCGAAGTCCAGCTGATGAACGACCTGAAGAAGGAGATCATCTACGCCCTCGGCGACACCTACGAGAAGATGGGCAAGGCCAAGGAAGCCGTCGACGAATACAAGATCATCTACATGGCCGACTCGGGCTACCGCGACGTCGCCAAGAAGATCAACGACTTCTACGAACGCCAGAAGGGCGCCACGGCCTAAGCCCAACCGCCGCCTTTCCTCGCTTGCGGACGGCCCAGCCCGCCCGCCTCCCCCTTTCTGCCCATGGCACTCACCTCTTTTAAGAGCAACCTCATCGCCGACGTCGGCATCAGCATGGGAGACGAAGGCAAGGGCCGCCTCATCCCTGAGATCGTCCGCGAACTCCAGACGCTCACCGGCCGACGCGACGTCGTCGGCACCGTCCTCAAGGTCAACGGCGGCGCCAACTCCGGCCACACGGTCGCCGGCCTGAAGCTCAACCTGCTCCCGGGCGGCGTCGCCGAACACGACGTGGCCTGCCTCGCCCTCGGCGCCGGCGTCGTCGCCGACCCGCGCAAGGCGCTTTGGGAAGCCCTGCCCCTCGAGAAGATCGGCATCCCGGTGCTCAACCGCCTGCTCATCGACGAGCGCTGCATGATCAGCGACGTCTCGCACCGCATCCTCGACCTGGCTTGGGAAGACTACCGCGTGAACGTCCTCGGACATGAGGCCCGCGGTTCCACCGGCCGCGGCATCACGCCCGCCTACGCCGACGAGGTCGGTCAGTTCCAGATCCACTACTCGGAGTTCCTCGGCGCGAAGTCCGACTACGCCACCCGCCTCTCGGCCCGCCTCAACCGCGCCGCTTCCATCGTCCGCGATGTCTGCAAGCTCTCGCCCGAGAAGTGGGCCGGGCTCTTCGCCAAGCTGACCGAAGCCGAACTGCGCGCCAACAAGGGCGCCATCGAATCCGGCGTCTTCACGGCCGCGGAGTTCGACTTCACCCGCTTCGCCGGCAAGGAGCCGTTCACCTTCGACCACGCCGCGGTGCTTGACTGCTACTGGCAGGCCGGCGCCGCCCTGGCGCACGCCATCGGCGACGTCCGTGAACGCATCCTCGGCGACCTCGCCGCCGACCGCCGCATCATCGGCGAGTTCGGTCAGGCCTACTGGCTCGACAAGCGCGCGGGCTTCGCCCCGAACGTCACGGCCTCCCACACTTACACGCCGGAGTTCTTCCAGTCCGCCGGCATCCCGGTCCAGGCGATCCACACGGTCGGCTGCTGCAAGGCCTACGACACGAAGGTCGGCACGCACGTCTTCCTGACGAAGATGCCGGAAGAACACCCGCTGCAGCGCGCCCTCGCGAAACTGGAATTCGGCACGAGCACCGGCCGTCAGCGCATGGTCGGCTGGTCCGACCTGGTCGAGAAGGCCGACGCCCTCCGCTACGGCGGCTACGACGACATCGTCCTCAACAAACTCGACGCCCTTTCGCC
>CANKZO010000043.1 GCA_947488485.1 Opitutia bacterium
GCTGCGGGTATTGGCCCGTCACGAAAGCGCAGCGGGAAGGGGAGCAGATCGGCGAGTTGACGTAGAACTGGGAGAAGCGGAGTCCTTCCGCGGCCAGCCGGTCGATGTTCGGGGTCTTCGCCTCCGTATTGCCGAAGCATGAGAAGTCGCCCCAGCCCATGTCGTCGATGAGCACGAAGACGATGTTGGGCTTCGACGGTTCGGCGGCGCCCAGAAACAGGGCGGAGGCGAGCAGGCAGAGGAAGCGCATGGCTTAACGTACGCCGGAGGGCACGGCGTCCTTGAGCAGTTCGGCGAGACGCGCGCGCATGGCCTTGACGCGTTCGGGCTGGGCTTCGGCGAGGTTCTTGGCTTCGGAGGGGTCGGCGGAGAGGTCATACAAAGCCACGGCCTCGTATTTGCCGGCGGCCTTCTTGCCTTTTTTCTTTCCGGGCGGCGCGATGTCGGCGGCGCCGCCGTCGACGATCAGTTTCCAGTCGCCCATCCGGACCGCGGCGCGGGAGGGGCCTTGGGTCGATACCGAGAGGATGGCGTCGTGGGGCGAAGCGGCCTGCTTCGTCAGCATCGGCCAGATATCCAGGCCGTCGACGGGCAGTTTCTGTTCGAGGGAGCCACCGGCCTGCTTGATCAGCGTCGGATACCAGTCGACCATGTGCATCGGTTGGCGGATGCGCTGTCCGGCCGGAATGTGGCCCGGCCACGTGGCGAAGGCCGCGGCGCGGGTGCCGCCTTCGAAGATCGAGCCTTTGAAGTCGCGGAGCGGGGTGTTGTCGCCCGGGGGCGGCCCGCCGTTGTCGCTCGAGAAGACGATGAGCGTATTCTCCAGCCGGCCGGCCTGCTTGAGCGCCGCTTCGATCTGGCCGATGGCTTCATCGACCGCGGCGAGCATGCCCGCGAGCTTCTGGCGATTGCCCTTCAGGTGAGCATAGGGCTTGAGGTAGCTGTCCGGGACTTGGAACGGGCTGTGGACGCCGTTGAAGGGCACATAGAGGAAGAGGGGTTTGGATTGATCTCCGGTCGCGATGACCTTGCAGGCCTCCTTGGCGATCAGGTGCGTCGTGTAGCCTTCTTCCTTGAGCGGCTCGCCGTTGCGATACCAGTCGAGCTTATTCATCCGTTCATGGGTGAAGTAGTCGAGCATCCCGAAGAAGTGGCCATACTGGTGATCGAACCCGCGGGCGTTGGGCTGGTAGGTTTTCTCGAATTCACCGAGGTGCCACTTGCCCGTGAGAGCGGTGCGATAGCCGGCCGAGCGCAGGGCATCGGCCAGCGTACGTTCGGCGAGCGGCAGACCCCAGCCGGCCCCCGGCGAGACGATCGTGTAGACGCCGGTATGCGTCGGGTAGCGACCGGTCAGCAGGGTGGAGCGGGTCGGCGAGCAGACCGGCTGGACGTAGTGGTTCTCGATGATCGCGCCGCTCTGGGCGAGACGGTCGATATTCGGCGTCTTGATCTCCTTGCCGCCGTTGAAGCCACAATCGGCGTAGCCCAGGTCATCGATCAGGAAGAAGACGATATCGGGCTGCTTGGCTGCCTGGGCGCAAAGGCTGAAGCAAAGCCAAGAAATGAGCAGGGCGTAACGCATGGGGTGGCGTAAGGCTTACCCCCGGCGCTCCGAGTTGTCAAAAGGCTTAACGCCAGAGCGGTTCGGCCTGCGTCTTGCTCCACGCTTCCCATCGCGCAATCAAGGCCTTGGTCAGCTCTGGGTGACTCGCGGATACTTCCCTCTTTTCGGAAGGGTCGGTTTCCAGGTCGTAGAGTTCCCAGCGGGGTCCGCCCTTGAAGAGCTTCCACTTCCCGGATCGCAAGGCGCCGCTCTTGCCGACTCGCCAGTAAAGCGTCTCGTGGAGCGGTCCGGCCTCAGGATTCGTCAGCAGGCTGCGTAGGTCTTTGCCGTCGGCATCGGCCGGGGTCGTGACGCCGGCGGCGGCGAGGGCCATGGCGGTGAGGTCGGTGGAGATGACGGGGGTCTTGATGACCGTTCCGGGCTTCGTCACGCCGGGCCAAGTCACCGTAAAGGGCACGCGGATACCGCCTTCGAGCAGCTGGCCTTTTTCGCCGCGGAGGGGATGGTTGCTGGAGGTAAGCTCGCGCGTGGGGCCGCCGTTGTCGCTGAGGAAGACGATGATCGTATTCTCGGTCTGCCCATTGGCGTCGAGCTTGGCCATGAGTTTGCCCACGGATTCGTCGAGGTGCGTGAGCATCGCGGCGAAGATGCGCCGTTGCACGTCGGGGATATCCTTGAAGCGAGCCATGTGGGCGTCGGTTCCCTGCATCGGGCTATGGACGGCGTTGTAAGCGAGATAGAGGAAGAAAGGTTTCTCTTTCGTGCGGTCAAAGAAATCCGTCGCCTCGCGCGTGAACGCATCGGTGAGGTTGCTCGGTTCCTCGATGGCCTTATCGCCGCGCATCATCGGGTTGTCTTTATTGTATTCTGGTTCGTCGGACTTGAGGTGGTCGCTCTCGATGAGTCGGCCATCTGGCGAGGTCCAGCGCCCCATGGCGCCATCGGGTAGGTTCTTCCGGCGCAGCCAGGTCGTATTGCCCTTGCCGATTGCGGGCTCGAAGTAGCGGCCTTCTTGGAGGAAGCCGAAGAAGTCAGCGAAGCCTCGCTGTTGCGGGTGGAAGGGGGCGGTGGCCCCCAGGTGCCATTTTCCGACAAGACCCGTGTGATACCCGGCGGTGCGCAGGCGATCGGCGATGGTGGGTATGCCGATGGGCAGTCCGATGCCAGGCTCCAGGTTCTTGCTGCCGATCGGGTTGAACTCGAAACCAAAGCTCGTCTGGTAACGGCCGGTCAGCAACGCGGCGCGGGAGGCGGCGCAGAAAGGAGCCGTGACGTAGCCATCCGTGAAACGCGCGCCCTTGGCGATGAGCCGATCGATGTTCGGCGTCGGGATGCCCTTGCCGCCATAGCAACCCAGTTCGCCGTAGCCGAGGTCATCGGCGACGATGAACAGGACGTTGGGCTTCTTCGTTTCCGCCGCCAGAAGCGGAAGCAACGAAGTGAGCAGAAGGCTGAGGAAGGTGAGCGGCTTCATCGGGATACGAGCCGATACTATCGACGTAGGCCCTCGCTTGGCTACGCGCAATTCAGGCGCGTAGGTTACGATTTTCGGCAATTAGCAGGGTGTAGATTCTCAGCGCTTGGCCGGCAGCCACTGCACGGCGTCGACGATCACGTGGCCGTCGGTGCCGGCGTTGCCAATCTCGACCCAGCCGGCCTGACCGGCGCTGAATTCGAAGGTGCCGACGACATGGAAGAGGCCGTCGACGGCCGGCTTGAGCTTCTGGTTCACGAGGACCTTGGCTTCGCCGTTGGCATGACGGATGGTCACCGGGACGTTCGTGGCGCGGTTGCCGTTCATGCTATAGGAAATAGCGACGCGATAAGCGCCGGCGGCGGGCAGGGCGGGGACGTAGCGGGCCGTCATCGCGCCTTTCTCGCTGTTGCCGTCATGGCGATAACCGTCTCCGACATAGCGGGGGCTGGTGTGACCCGTGGCTTCGAAGCCTTTGAGCGCGGCGGCGGTGTCATCCACGACGACGCCCGGAAGCTTTGCCTTGTCCACGCCATGGGCGCCGCCCGTCGCGGCGGCCGGGATGAAGTCGAGGACCTGGCCAGTGGCGAGGAGGCGTTCCTTGAGCGCGCCGTAGTCGACGGCCTGGACAGTCGTACCACGCTCGATGGCGAGGCCGGCGGCGGTGGCGGCGGACTGGCCCATGACCATGAAGACCGGCTCCATGCGGATCGAGCCGTAGGCGATATGGCTCGCGCTCAGGCAGACCGGCACGAGCAGGTTGGTGCACTCGGAAGCGCGCGGGCGGATGCTGCGGTAGCTGACTGGGTAGGGCTTGCTGCCGACCTGGACGTCGCCTTCGTTGCGCACGAAGCCTTCCTTGGTCACGAAGCGCTGGATGTGGTGCGAGTCCATCTGGTAGGCGCCCATGCCGACGGAATCCTCGATGGTCTCGACCCGGCGGCAGTTCTTCTCGGACATCACGTAATCGGAGACCATGCGGCGCGCTTCGCGGACGTAAAGCTGGCGGGGCCAGTTGCCGTTGTCCTTGAACTCATCCTTCGCGAGGCCGAGCTTCTGGAAGGCCAGACGCATCTTTTCCGGCACGCGCGGGTGATGGGCGTAGGTCCACATCAGCCCTTTTTGCCAGTCTTCGTGGGCCTGCCAGATCTTGGCGCGGGTGGCGTAGTCGGCCTCAGCGTAATCCCAGTTCTGGCCGATGAAGTCGGTGCTGATGGCGAAATTGTTATTAGTGTCCGTCTTCCGGTTGGGCATCGGGGTCGGGGCCCAGGAGTTACGGTCTTCGCCGGCCTCGACGTTGCGGAGCGCCAGCTCATACCAGCGCTCGTCGTAGTTCGTCGGCTTCTCCCAGTCGCGGCGGTTCTCCGGGACGTCCGTCGTGCACATGCGGAAGTTATAGGCCTGCACCTTGCGGTCGCCGGAGCCGTCGGGTCCTGGGATTTCCTTTTCGATGCCAGGCAGCAGGCCGCTGGAGGGATCGCCCTTCTTCACGTAAGGGTCGACCTCGACCTTGAACTGGTGGGAGCGCGCATGTCCGACCTGCACGCCGTTGAGCGTCTCGCCGTAGGTGGCGTTGGCTTCGCGGCCGACGTGGTAGCTGACGCCCGCCTTGGCCATCAGGTCGCCTTCGTAGGTCGCGTCGATGAACATCTTACCCGTGAACTCGCGGCCGCTCTCCATGACGATCTTCACGATGCGCGTACCGTCCTTGACCACGCCCTTCTTCAGGTCGAGGCGTTCGCCGAAGACAACGGTCACCTTGTCGCCGGCAGCCTTGAGCATCCGGTCGTAGAGCGCGGAGGCCACGTGCGGCTCGAACGTCCACATCGTGCCTTCGTCGGCGGCGTTGCCGTGGGGACGGCGCGAGAAATAGTCGGCCCGGGTCTGGTGGACCCACTTCGCGGAATCGGCGTAATGGGTGCCGATGCCCGTGTAGAATTCCCGGGACAGGCCGCCGATGGCTTTCTTGTTGCCGATGTCCGTGGCGCCGAGGCCGCCGGTGGTCAGGCCGCCGAGGAACTGGGTCGGCTCGATGAGCACGGCCGTGCGGCCTTCGCGGGCCGCCTGGATGGCCGCGGTGATGCCGCCGGAGGTGCCGCCGTAGATGACGATATCCTGGGCGGGGAGGGCGGCGGTGAGGCCGAGCAGGGACAGCAGCAGGGAGCGCATGGGGGTTGGGCTGATGTCAGCCGAATCCCATGTGTCTGCAATCCCGTTCCTCAGGACCGCAAGCCGCGCAGGGTGCCGGTGCCCGTCGCGAACCGGTCGGTCTCGACGCCGAGGTCCTGGAGCATGCTGCCGAAGAGGTTGGCGAGCGGCGTGTTGTTCGTCCGGTCGAAAGCCAGGTGTCCGCCGTGACGGAAGCCGCCGCCGGCCAGGATGATCGGCAGGTTCTGGTTGCTGTGCGAATTGGCGTTCCCGAGGCAGCTGCCGTAGAGGACCTGCGTGCGGTCGAGCAGGCTGCCGCCGGTCTCGCGGGTCTCGCCGAGGGCGGCGAGCAGTTCGCCGAAGACCTTGAGCTGCGCTTCCTCGATGCGACGGAGCTCGGCGATCTTGTCGGGCTCGTTGCCGTGGTGGGTGAGTCCGTGGGTCTCATTTTTCACGCCCGGGACGTGGGGAACCACGGAGAAGGTGCTGAGGGTGAGGGTGACGACGCGGGTGCTGTCCGTCTGGAGGGCCAGGCGGACGAGGTCGAACATCAGGCGGGAGCGCGCGACGACTTCGTTGGCGTCGGCGATATCCTTCGGCATCGGGTAATCGACCTTCGGCTTGGGCCGGTGCTCCCACGCGATGCTGCGCTGCAGGCGGCCTTCGAGTTCGCGGACGCTCTGGAAGTATTGGTCCAGCCGGGCCCGATCCTGGGTATCGGAGCTCTTTTCCAGCCGCTTGGCTTTGTCGAGGATGAGGTCGAGCACGCTGCCGCCGGCCTGGATGCGGCGCATGGTGGCGGCCTTTTCCTCGGGCGTGCCGGCGACAAACAGTTTCCGGTAGAGCCGTTCGGCGCTGGTCTCCGCGGGCAGGATCACGCCGGAGCGGGATACGGCGATGGAGTCGGCGTAATGTTCGCCCTTACGGACCGAGACGGCGAGCGAACCGAAGCGGGTGTCTTCGCCGATCTTCTCCGCGACGAACTGATCGAGCGACTGGGTGTTGCGGAAGGTCGGCTGGCCGGGGTGCGGCGCGGCCGTGAGGAAGCACTGTCCGGCATGGTGGTTACCGTCCACGCCAGGGTGCGAGAGGCCGGTAAATGTCGTGAAGCGCGAGCGGTGCGCGGAGAGGAGATCGAGGTAGGGGCTGGAGGTGGCGCCGTCTGCGGGGAAGAAATATTGCGGCATCATCCCGAGCGGCACGTGGATCGCGACCATCCGCTTGGGCGGCGTCTTTTCAGCGGCCTTGGCCAACGCCGGCAACGCCAAGCAGGCGCCGGCGGCGAGGAGGAAGTCACGTCGGTTCATGGGTCAGCGTTTAGGGGGAAGAAAGAGGCGGCTGCGCGCAAGCCCGTGGATGAGGGCGCGTAGGCGATAGCCTTCGCCGCGGGTTTCTTCGACGATGCGCCGGATCTCCGCGCGGTCGGCGTAGGAGACTTCCGCGCCGGTGGCGTAGCGGGTCAGGTGCGCGACGAAGGCGCGGGCGAGGCGGGCGTCGTCGGCGGCGAGGCGGGCGGCGAGCTCACCAGGTCCGTTGAAGGACCGTCCGTCGCGGAGTTCGCCGGAGGCGTCGACCTGCGGGCCAAGCTTATATTCGACGCGCCAAGGGACTTGCCCTTTCTCCGCGGGGATGTCGCCCTGGCCATTCGAGCGATAACGGGAGCGGAGGCCGCCGATCGGGTCGAACGCTTCGAGTGCGAAGCCGGGCGGATCGATCTTGGCGTGGCAGGCCGCGCAGTTGGGGTCGGAGCGATGCTTGGCGAGCTGCTCGCGGACCGTGGTGGTGCCGCGGGTGTCCGGGTCGACCGCGGAAATGCCGGGCGGAGGAGGGGGCGCGGGATCGTCGAGGAGGCGGTCGGAGACCCAGACGCCGCGTTTGACGGGCGAGGTGGTCGTGCCATTGGCGGTGAGCTTATGGATGGCCGCCTGGCCGAGGAGTCCGCCGCGCAGGTGTCCCGGCGGGAGCGCGACTTTGCGTCTTTCGACGCCGGTGACGCCGCTGATGCCGTAATGTTCGGCGAGACGTTGCGTGAGCATCGCGAAGTCCGGCTGCAGGAGCGACCGTGCCGGGAGGTCTTCTTTGAGCAACTCAGTGAACAAGGCCGCAGGTTCGCCGGCGACGCCTTCGCCGAGCAGGAAGCGGTATTCCGGATAGAGCAGCGGGTCAGGATTGGTCTCGTCGAGTCGGCTCAGATCGAGCCACTGACGCGTGAAGTCATTGACGAAGCGTTCGGCACGGGGGTCGGCCAGCAAGCGATCGATCTGGGCGCGGAGGATTTCCGGGCGGCGCAGGGAGCCGTTGCGGGCGGCGGCGAGCAGGGAGGCATCCGGCGGGCCGTTCCAGAGCCAGTAGGAAAGTCGCGAGGCCAAGGTGAACTCGGCGGGGGTCGGGGCGGCATCGCCGGCGAGGAAGAGGAATTCCGGCGAGGTCAGTGCGGCCACGTAGACGCGTCGCATGGCGTCTTCGAAACAGTCCTTCGCTGCCAGGCGTCGGCGGAGGAGTTCTAGGTAAGGCTCGATCTCCGCTGCGGTTACGTCGCGACGGAAGGCGCGCGGCAGGAAGTCCGTGAGCAGGCGACGGGCGTCCTCGGTCGGGTCGGCCGACTGCACCGTCTCGAGCTTCGGTTCACGTTCCGCCGGCGTGAGGTCGAGATACATGCTCGGCAGATAGCCGCCTTGGCTCCGGACCTTCTCGCGTCGCGGGGGCAGGGCTTCGCCTCCGGCCCATGGTTTGATCGGCAGCGCGCCGAAGAGCCGGCTGTGGCTGACGGGCGGCCAGACCGGGTGGAGCGGACCTTCGATCTCGAACCAGTCGAGCGCCACGCCCGGGCCGACATGCTTGGCGGCGCGGCCGGCGGCCTGGCCGATGCGTAGTCCGTTCCAAGGCACCGACACCGGGTCGAAGACGATGGTCTCCTGGGCATCGAGCCAGGCCGTGATCTCGCCGACCTTGGATTCCATCGACGGCGCGGTGAAGGCGGCGAGCAGGCGGCCGCCTTCCTGCTGCTTGCCCTCCTCGTGCGCACGGAGCACCGCGGCCTGCGGGGAATCGCAGGCATTCGGCCGGCCGTTGGCCCACTGGAAGCCCCAGACGGAAAGTCGTAGGCGATACATGCCGGCGTAGATCGGGGCGACGTTCATCGCGGCCTCATAGCCAGCGAGGTTGGGGTTGAGCAGGCCGACGGCGCTCTGGCTCTTGGCGACCGCCGGGCTCTTGACCAAGGCACCACGTTCCTTGAGGTCGGGACCTTCGAAGCCGACATGGCCTTGTTTGTCCTCATAGCCGCCGCGGACGGGCAGGGCAGGGTCAGGTTGTTTGTCTTTCAGCAGGACGAATTGACCGTGGGCGAGATTGCCGCCGAACTTGAATAGACCGGCCGGGTAGACGCGCTTCTGATAGATCCGCGGTGCGGTGCTTTGGGTGGCGATGGCGAGATCGAGCGCCTTCTCGACCGCTTCGGCGTAGGCGGCGAGATGTCCGGGGGAGAGGTCGAGTCCGCCGGCAATCTTGTCGTAGCCGGCCACCCGTCCGTCGGAGGGTAGCAGGCCTTGGATGTCGAGGCGCGGCAGGGCGAGGAGGTCTTGCAGGGTGTTCTCGAATTCCACCCGGGTCAGACGGCGGAGCTGGATGCGGGTCGGGCGGGCTTCGGTGGAGAGCTTCGTCAGCGTGGCGTCGAGTTCCTTCAGGAAGATAGAGGCCTCGTCGGCCGTGGGCCGCTCCTTGCGTTTGGCAGGCGGCATCTCGCCGGCGGCCACCGCGTCATGGAGCTGCGTCCACTTCGCCGGGTTCGACTTCTCTGCACCCAGCGTGGTCAGGTCCAGTCCGCCTTTCTTCGTCTCCTGGTCGTGGCATTCGAAGCAATGCTTCTCCAGAAACGCCCGTGGCTCCTCCGCCGTCGTTGCGACGGAGAGCATCAGCAGGGCAGCGAGGCGGACGATGGGCATCTCAGCGCTTGGACGTAGCTTCCAGCAGGGGCTTCAGGCGGGCCGCGTAGGCCGCATAGCCCTCGGGGGAGAGGTGGATGTTGTCGGGCGTGTAGAGCGCTTTCTTGATCGTCCCGTCCGCGTTGAGGAAGTCCGCTGTCAGGTCGAGCACGCGGATCTTAGGGTCGGCGCCGAGGTTCAGTTTCTCGATCTCGGCGTTGGTCAGCAGGATGTCTTCGTAGAAGCGGCTCTTAGGCGCGTGGCAGGGCAGGATCTTCGCGACGATGAGTTCGGCGTCCGGGAATTTCTCACGCAGATTGCGGGCGCACGCTTCGACGCCCTTCGCCGCGGCGGCGACGCCGGTCTCGGGCGTGAAGAACATGTTATTGTTGCCGATCATCAGCACGATGGTCTTTGGCTGGAGTCCATCAACGCCGCCATGGTCGAGGCGCCAGAGCACGTTCTGGGTCTTGTCGCCGCCGATCCCGATGTTCACCGCCTTGCGGTCGGGGAACTGCTTCGCCCAGGAAGCGCCCCACTGGATCGTGATGCTGTCGCCGACCAGCAGCACATCGACCGGGCCTGGATTGGCTTGGACGGTCTTCACGAGGCCCTCATGGATCTTCAGCCAAGAGTCCCCGCCGAAGAACCCAGCAGTCGGGACGACCGGCCAGAGCTGGGGGAGGTGTTGGTTGCTTTCACGGCCGGGGCGGCGGTCGAACTCGGCTTTTCCGGTGACGTAGGCGCGCTCTTCGGCGGTCAACGGCCAACCGCTTGGCTGGGGGTCCGCCGGCTTACGCGCGTATTCGAGGGCGGGCAGGGTTGTGCTGAGCAGCAGGGCGGCGAGGATGGGGTATGGGGTCATGGGCTTCAGGTCAGATGTTGAATGAAAAGTAAGGTTATGCCTCCGATCATCAGGCAGGCGGCGATGTTCAGACGTGGCCGGCGATATTGCCCCCGCTGTCGCTGTAACTCACTGATGAAGAGGCATTGTCCTAAAGAGAAGGGCAGTGATCCAAGCAGGGTAGGTTCCTGTTCGAGCAGCCAGATCTGAGAAATATTCGCGGTGATCGCAAAAGAAAGGGCGAGCAGCGAGTAGTGCCAGATGGTCCGCTTGAGGAACGGAGCGATCGGATTTTCTGCGATCGGAAGGTTCATTTCTTCAAGGGAGGGGGTGGGCCCATTTCTGCAACGAGGAGGCCGCGGAGGCGTTTGACCGTGGCAGCGTGCTCGGGGAGGGCGGCGAGGCTGTGGTATTCGAGAGGATCGCTAGCGTGGTCGTACAGTTCCACCGATCCGTCGGTCCGTTCGGTCAGGCGATAGCGCAAAGTGCGGACGGTGCGGCCGTTGGCGCCGCGGCAGAAGGCGGCGGTCTTACCCGGGGTCTTCGCGTCACGTACCAAGGGCAGGAAGCTTCTGCCGTCGAGGCCAGGGGAGGCGGGGAGTCCGGTGAAGTCGGTGAACGAGGGGAAGAGGTCGATGAGTTCGACGATGCCCTGCGCGCGGGCCGGGGTGCCGCCGGGCATCTTCACGATCAGCGGTACGCGGGTGACCTGTTCGTCGAGGCTATGCTTGCACCACTGTCCGCGCCAGCCGAGGTGGTAGCCATGGTCGCTCGTGAAGACGATCAAGGTGTTGTCGAGATGGCCGTCGGCCTTCAGCCGGGTCAGGAGGTCGCCGATGATGCCGTCGAGCGTCGTGACCGCTGCGTAGTAAGCATGCATGCCTTCACGCTGGCGGGCTTCGCTGAGCTCCATGCCCGGATCATGAAGCAGGGACCCCTTGGGCAGCGGGGTCGCATCGGCCGGCGTCGGTTCGAGGACGAACTTCCGGGGGTCATGCGCCTCGCGGGCGGCGCGGGTGGCCTCCCAGGGCACGTGCGGGGCGTGGAAGCCGATGCAGGCGAGGAAGGGCTTCTTCGGGTCGCGTTCTTCTTTGAAGAATTTCAACAGTCTTTCTGCGCGGGCCGCGTCGGCGATGGCGTCGACGGATTCGTTTGTGCCATAGAAACCAATGCGTGCCCGCTTTTGGCCAAGATCCTCGTCGAAGGTCTTGAGCTGGGCGGGCTTCGTCTTAGGCGGCATGTCCTCGCGCTTCACCCGGACGTCCCAGGCCTTGGGGTCGACGAAGCTGTCCTTGGGGTCGTCGTGGTCGAGTTTGCCGATGGCGCAGGTCTGGTAGCCATGCTCGCGGAACCAGCGGCCCATCGTCATCGTGGCCGGATTCTTGATGAAATGGTTCGGGTTGGCGTGCCGGTTGTTCAAGCCGAGCATGAAGCAGGTACGGCTGGGGGTGCAGACGACGCCTTGCGCGTAGGCGCGATCGAAGACGACGCCTTCCTGGGCGAGCCGGTCGAGGTTCGGCGTGATCGCCGCCTTGTCGCCATAGCAGCCAAGTCGCGTGGCCAGATCGTCCGCGACGATGAAGAGGATGTTGGGTCGGTTGGCCGCCGGTTCGGCCGCCTGGGCCGAGGGAGCGAACAAACAGGCTATGACTATGAGGCTGGCGGCGGCGGGCCCGCTGCCTGAAGAGGTGGGGTCGGATGGGGACCACTTCTGACGGAGCCAGCCGAAACTAAACCCGGTCGCCAGCATGCCCATGACATGCGGCAAGGTGCCAAGGAAGGCTTCAAGCGTGACCGCGGGGTTGGTAGCGAGCTCCTCCGTCGCGCGCCAGCCCGATGCGGTGATGATCGCGACGACGAACGGCAGCGAAGCCAGCACGCCGATCAAGGCGCCGCGGCGAGGGGTCATGGAGCCCAGACCTTTGGTCCGGAAGAGTTCGCAGGGGAGCGCAAGGAATAGCCAGCAGAGCGAGAGATAACAGGCGGTGACGAAGCCGATGACGAGCAGGACGTCGAGGTCTCGCATGTCGTGACTGAACGAACGCCGATAGGTGATCCACCAAGGAATCACGCCGACCCAGAAGGCCAGGTTGCAGCAGAGCCAACTGACGATGAGAGCCTTGAGGGAAGGGATAAGACGGTCGGCGAGCGTCATGATGGGTTCAGCGAGAGGCCAATTCGGCTTTGCCGGGGCGGGTGCGGAGGGTCAGGCGGACGTCGTCGGCGAATTGACGACCCAGCTGAGGCGAGGCGCTGCCGGGCGCACCGGCGCTACCGACGCCGATCTGTACGACCAGGAATCCGGCGGTCGGCGGGACGACGCAACGGGTGGTCAGCGGGCGCCAGACTCCGTCGGCGCCTCCGCGGCTGACGTGGAATTGGGCGCCGCTGCCGAGGGTCTGGTCCGCGACCGGCGGCCAATGGCCGATGATGTCCGCAGGCGAGCCTTCGAAGACATAGACTTTGGAGATGAAGCGGATGGTTTCGGAGCCGGCCGGCCGGTCGTCGCGGAGGCTGACGGAGAGTTCGACGAAGGCTTCGCCGGAAGTCAGCAGCTGGTCGCGTGCGGAGCGGAGGTCGACGATCTGGAAGACATCGCACGACTGCCGAGGGCTGTTCGGAATCGTCTGTTCGCCGGCGGCTTCCAAGAAGCGTAGCGCCGTGGCATGGTCGCCTGCGCGGACGACTTCGCTCGGGTCGCCGCCCCAAGTGAAGGCACTGGCCGGGAATCCGGCGGCGACCTTTCCGGCGACGCCGTCGAAGCCGCCGTCCTGGATGTCCAAGGAGCGGCTCACGGTACGATCCGAGCGCGAGGCAAGGGCCCAACCGAACGAAGCGACCGTCAGGGCGACGCCGAGCAGCATGGCGACGAACCCGAGGGTGCGGCTGCGCTGCGGAAAATCCAAGGTCTTGGCCGGGGCGGTGGCTTGGTCGAGATTGAGGCCGTCGAGCGCCGCATGGAGATGACCGTGAAAGGCGGCGGCCTCGCGGAAGCGGGCGCGGGCCTCGGGGTCGGCGCGGAGGTGGGCGCTGAGTTCGGTTGCTTCCGCGGGAGTCAGGCGGGACTCCGACCAGGCGTCGAAGAGGGCGTCAAGGCGTTCAGGCTTCATGAAAGTTCGGAAGTGCCGAGCGAGCGATCGACGCAGGCGCGGAGGGTCTGGCGGGCGCGGGTGAGCGCGACGCGCACGGAGTTGGGCGTCCAGCCGACGGCGGCGGCGATGGCTTCCGGCATCTGGCCGAGGTGGTAGCGGCGACGGATGAGGTCGCCTGCCATCGGGGCGAGTTTGCCCAGGCAGCCCTTGAGGGCCTCCGTGCGCGGGCCGAGGATTTCCGGGGTCGGGCCGTCTTCGCCGTAGAGCATCTCCATTACGTCGTCGTCGAGGCGCGCCGCCGCACGGGCGCGGGTGCGCTGGAACTGGAGCGCTTGGTAGCGGGCGACGACGCAGGCCCAGACGGGGAAGTTCGTGCCGAGCTGGTAGGTGTCCGCCTTACGCGACACGGTGAGGAAAGTCTCCTGCACGATGTCTTGGGCGTCACCGAGGTTCGGCTCGATCGTCAGGACGTAATAAAGCACCACCTGCTGGTGCTGGACGAAGAGTCGCTGCACCTGCAGGGTGTGATCGGAGGGGGTGGGGGAGTCTCCCATACGTAAGAGACCGCCAGGGGTGGCGGTCTCATTAGCATCACAGATGCCCTCGGTTGGGCAATCCCGAGACGTCGCCTCAGCGGGCCTGGTAGCCCTGCCAGAGCCACTCGAGGGCGGAGGGCAGGAGCTGGGCGCGGGCGTTGCCGATGCCGTGGCCGGAATCCTGGCAGAAGTAATACTGGTAGGGGTACCCCTTGGCCTTGAGGACCTTGGCCATGCGGTGGTTGGCCTCGACCCAGTCGTGCATACCGTCGCGCATGACGTTGGGGTTGTAGTTGTCGCGGTCGCCAACGGCCATGTAGAGGCGGATGGGCTTACGCTCGCTCTGCGGGATGAGGGTGTCGTGGAAATCCCAGGCGCCGCCCGGGGTCTTCGCGTCGAAGGGCCACTGCTGGTTCACGAACGTGCCGGAGAGGGTGAGCACGCGGCGGAACCATTCCGGGTGATACCAGGCCATGATGAGCGCGGCGGAGCCACCGGAGCTCGTGCCCATCGTGGCGCGGCCTTCGGGGTCGGCGGTGAACTTAACGCCGTAATTCTTCTCCACGAGCGGGAGCACCTCGTACTGGATGTATTCCGCGTAGAGGCCGGACATATTGTCGTATTCCTTGCCGCGCTCGTGGCCCTGGGCGTCGCCGCCGCCGTTGGCGATCTGCACCATGATGAGGGCGGGGATGCGCTTCTGGGCGATGAGGTTATCGAGGATGCGTGCCGTGTTGAGGTCCGGTTTGCCGAGGCCGGGGCCGTCGTGCGTGACGAGCAGGGGGGCGGCCGTGCCCGGGACGTATTGCGCCGGGACGTAGACGGTGATGGTGCGCTTGTAGTCGATGGTGTGCGTCTTGACGATGAGGGTCTTGGGGTTGTTCGGATCCGGCACGCCGAACTCTTCGCGCGCGATGCCGGGGTTGAAGCGCTGCGTGGTCTTCGAATCGATCTGGAACTGCTGGATCTTGCCCTGCGGCACGCCTTCGACGGCTTTGGTCTCCGGGGCGGCGACGTAGGTCGGGCCCACGAGGTAGTTGCCGTCGGCGAGCGAAGTCTTGTCGCCGAGCTTCACGAAGGCCGGCGCGCCCGGGGCATCGAACGCGCGCGTCGGCGGCGTCGGGCGAGCCTGTTTCTTGGGCGCCTGAGGGGCGGCCTTGGGCTTGTCAGCCGCAGTGAGCGCAGCCAGCGGAGCTAGCAGCAGGAGGGCGAGGAGGGAGCGCATGATTGTAAGATAGGGGTAGGGGTGGGGGTAGTTTTTAAGTTCTGGCCAACTATTCAACCGTTCAACGGATCAACTTTCTATCTCCGGCTTACTTCGCCTTCTTCGCGGGGGCATCAGCTGGCTTGAGCACGGGCACGCGGCCCACGGGGCGGCGGTTCTTGCCCTTCTGGTTGGTGGCGGAGTCTCCAATGTCCGCGCGCATCCGCTCCGCTAGGGCGCGCAGGCGCGTCGCAACCTCTGGGTGTTTTTCAATCACGTCCATCGTCTCGCCCACGTCAGCCGTGAGATCGTAGAGCGCTTCGGGTAGGAGTTCACCCTTCGCGTCACCCGGCTTTCGATCATAAGGGGTGTCGTCCATGGCAGTGCGCGGGAAGACGAGCTTCCAGTTCGCACTGCGAACCGCCTCTAGTTTCTCCCCATAGTAGTAGAATAACGCGTCGTGAGGACTCGGCGCACCGGGCTTGGTCATCAGCGGGAGGATGTCCTTTCCGTCGATGATCCGGTCCTGCGGAGGCTGCGCTCCCGTGATACCGGCCACGGTGGGCAGGACGTCCATCG
>CANKZO010000044.1 GCA_947488485.1 Opitutia bacterium
CCTACCACGACTCCTGTCACCTGACGCACGGCCAGAAGGTCACGAAGCAACCCCGCGACCTCCTTAAGCTGATCCCTGGCCTGAAGCTCGTCGAGCTCCCTGAGGCCAATTGGTGCTGCGGCAGCGCCGGCATCTACAACATCACCCAGCCCGAGCAGTCCGAACAGCTCCTCGTCCGGAAGATCGGGCACGTCATCGGCACCGGCGCATCGGTCCTCGCCACCGCCAACCCCGGGTGCCACCTTCAGATCGCCCGTGGCCTCCGCCAAGCCGGCTCTCCCATCACCCTCCTCCAACCCGTGACTTTGCTCGCCCGCGCTTATCGCGCGGAAAAGATGACTGAGTCGATGACTGCATAGAGGACTGAATCGATCACAGACACCCCCTTCCGCCCTCTGTCATCCGTCATCCGTCCTCTGTCATCTTTACTACCCCTACCCCCACCCCTACCCCTCTCTCTCTTCTCATGTCTCCCGTAAAAATCGGCATCATCGGCGGCGGCCTCATGGGTCGCGAAATGGCCAGCGCGTTCGCCCGCTGGTGCGCGCTCACCGACGTCTCGGTCCGTCCGGTCCTCACGGCCGTGGCCGACCTCAACCCCGCCACGCTCTCGTGGTTCGATTGCATCCCTTCCTGCACGCAGAAGACCACCGACTATAAGGCACTGCTCGCCAACCCGGACGTCGACGTGGTCTACGTGGCCGTCCCGCATAACCTGCATGAGCAGCTGTATTGCGACGTCCTCGCCGCCGGCAAAGACCTCTTCGCCGAAAAGCCCTTCGGTATCGACCTCGCCTCCGCCCGTCGGATCCACGCCGCCGCTAAGGCCAGCGGTCGCTTCGTGCGCTGTAGCTCCGAGATGCCCTTCTTCCCCGGCGCCCAGCGCGCCTTCGAGCTCGCGAAGTCCGGCTCCATCGGCCGCATCCTCGAAGTCGTCTCGGGTTTCCACCACAGCAGCGACCTCGACCCGACCAAGGCCGCCAACTGGAAACGGATGAACGCCCTCTGCGGCGAAGGCGGCGCCCTCAACGATCTCGGCATGCATGCCTGCCACATCCCGCTCCGTCTCGGCTGGAAGCCCTCCCGCGTCTTCGCCCAGCTCCAGAAGGGCTACCCGCAGCGCCCCGACGGCAAGGGCGGCGTCGCGAACTGCGATACCTGGGACAACGCGCTCCTCAACACTTGGATCAAAGTCGGTGAGCAAGAAGTCCCCATGCGTCTCGAGATGAAGCGTCTCATGCCTGGCGCCACCAACACCTGGTTCATCGAGATTCTCGGCACCGACGGCGGCGTCCGCTACAGCACTTCGGACACCAAGGCCCTCTGGCTCTTCGAACGCGGCAAGGAACAGTTCTGGAAGCGCACCGACCTCGGCTTCAGCACGCCCTTCAAGACCGTCACCGGCGGTATCTTCGAACCCGGCTTCGCCGACGTCATCCAGCAGATGTGGGCCGCCTACCTGATGGAACGCGCCGGCCTGCTCAACGGCCGCTTCGGCTGCGCCACGCCCGACGAAGCCGTCGCCACCCACGAGATCTTCGCCGCCGCCCTGCAGTCGCAGGCCCAAGGAACCGTCGTCTCGCTCTAAACTCTCATGCCCAAAACCCCTCGCCAAGGCATTCTTGCCGCCGGCAATTTCATCGTCGATTACGTCAAGGTCATCGACGGCTATCCGGCCCAGGACATGCTCGCGAGCATCCTGAGCGAATCGCGCTCCAACGGCGGCGGCCCTTACAACGTCCTCAAGGACCTCGCGGCGATGAAGGTCGAATTCCCCCTCGCGGCCTGCGGGCTCGTCGGCGACGACACCAACGGCCAGTGGATCAAGCGCGACTGCCAGAACCACCGGATCGACGTCACCATGCTGCACCTGAGCAAGGAGCACCCGACGTCCTACACCGACGCCATGACCGTGCAGTCCACCGGACGTCGCACCTTCTTCCATTGCCGCGGCGCCAACGCCCACTTCGACCTCAAGCACTGTGGTTTCGCGAAGACCAACGCCCGCATCCTGCACCTCGGTTACCTGATGCTGCTGGACCGCATGGATACCTTCGAAAACGGCCAGACCATCGCGGCCAAGCTGCTCTTCAACGCGCGCTCCGCCGGCCTGGAGACCTCAGTCGACATGGTCAGCGCCCCGCACCCGCAGTTCCGCGAGATCGCGCTCAGCGCCCTGCCCCTGACCGACCACCTCGTCATCAATGAGATCGAAGCCGGACTCGTCGTCGGCGAAGTCATCGACCCCAAGAACTCCGGCTGGCTGATCCGCACCGCCGAGCAGCTTCTCTCCCTCGGCGTGAAGAAGACCGCCACCATCCATACCGAGCACGGCTCCGTGTGCGCGACCGCCGAAGGCCTCCGCCTCAAGCAGGCTTCGCTCAAGCTTCCCGCTGGCTACAGCAAGGGAGCGACCGGCGCGGGCGACGCGTTCGCCGCCGGCATGCTCTACGGCCTGCACGAAGGCCTCGAGATCCAGGAACGCCTCAAGCTCGCCGTCTGCTGCGCCGCCGCCTGCCTCGCCGACCCCACGCCCTCCAAGGGCCTCCGTCCGGTGAAGGACTGTCTGGCCTTGGCCGAGCAGTTCGGCTTCGGGGAGTTCTAATCCCCAGGTAGGGTCGCCACTGCGTGGCGACCTAGTTGTCTCTTTGGGGTAATGGGTAGGGCTGACCGGCCCGGTCAGCCTCGGTTGAGCGGGCCGCTCAACCCTACCAAATACCACTAGGTCAGCACGCAGTGCTGACCCTACCTAAGTCAGGTGGTAGCGGTTAGGCAGGACAAGAGATCATCATTCCCAGGTGGCGGGTAGCAGCCCCGGGTGGCAGGTGGCGGCGAAAATAACGCTCAAAGGGAAACCGGAGACCGGATGATTGGCTGGGGTTAAGTTATGCCCACAGCTTCCTATCCGGTTTCCGGTCTCCCTTTGCCTTATTGGCTTGGGTCCTACCCCAACCCCTACCCCTACCCCTGCGATGCTCCGCATCGCATAAAAGACACCATTCGAGCGTAAAAAGACACCCGATTGGGTTTCCTTCTTAGAGGGCATGGAGCATGCTTCTGGTCACCCCCAGACGCACCCCCATGAGCACCAAGAAATACAACGTCGGCATCATCGGCTACGGCTGGGCCGCCACGGCCCACATCGACGCCATCAACGCGACCAGCCAGGCGCAGGTCACGGCGATCTACTCCTCCCGTCCGCTCGATTCCGCCACGCTCAGCGCCAAGCACGGCGGCAAGATCAAGGCCTACCAGTCGGTCGAGGCGTTGCTCGCCGACCCGGACATCCACGTCGTCGACATCACCAGCTACCCGAGCCAGCACTGCGCGCAGGCCGTCGCTGCGGCGAAGGCGAAGAAGCACATCATCCTCGAGAAGCCGATGGCCAACTCGCTGGCCGAAGTCATGCAGATCTTCGAGGCCGCCGAGAAGAACGGCGTGAAGGGCTGCGTCTGCTTCGAGCTGCGCTTCTCCGGCCAGATGCTGTCCACCCAGGCGATCATCGACCAAGGCCTCCTCGGCGAGATCCATTACGGCGAAGTCGACTACTACCACGGCATCGGCCCTTGGTATGGGCAGTATCGCTGGAACATCGGCAAGAAGGACGGCGGCAGCGCCCTGCTCACGGCCGGTTGCCACGCCCTGGACGGATTGCTGATGTGCATGCCCGGCGAAGTGGACTCCGTCATGAGCCTGAGCACGAAGTCCAAGAGCGCCTACTTCACGCCCTACGAATACGACACCTCGGCCGTCACCATCGTGAAGTTCAAGAACGGTGCCGTCGGCAAGTGCGCGGCCATCGTCGACTGCCTCCAGCCTTACTACTACCGCACGCACCTGATGGGCAGCCACGGCAGCCTTCTCGATAACAAGCTGCACTCCGAAAAACTGAAGTCGGACAAGACGAAGTGGAGCACCCTCTCGATGAAGATGTGCGACTCCGGCGACGTCAACGACCACCCCTATCAGTCGCAGTTCGAGGCTTTCTTCGAGGCGCTCGCCCAGGGCCAGGACATGCCGCTCACGAGCTTCCGCGACGGCCTTCGCACGTTCAAGGTGATCTTCGCCGCCGACCAGAGCGCGGCCAACGGCGGCCAGCCGGTCAAGGTCGCCTGAGCCGATGCCCTCCTGCCTCGCCATCTTCGCGCACCCCGACGACGTCGAATACTTCGCCGCCGGGACGATGCTCCAGCTCGCCAAGCGCGGCTGGGACCTCCACTACTTCGACCTCTGCGCCGGCAACGGCGGTTCGGTCCAGATGGACGGTCCGACGACCGCCACCGTGCGTCTCGCCGAAGCCCAAGAGGCCGCCCGCCTCCTCGGGGCGAAGTTCTATCCGCCGGTCGTGAACGACATGACGCTGACCTTCGACATCGAAGTCATGCGCAAGGTGGCCGCGGTCATCCGCCAGTCCCGGGCCGACATCGTGCTGACGCATGCGCTGTCGGACTACATGGAAGACCACATGGCCTGCGCCCGCCTGGCGACCTCGGCCGCCTTCACCCACGGGATGCCTAACTTTGACACCGTGCCGCCGGCCCCGACCTACGCGCACGATGTGACGATCTACCACGCCATGCCGCACGGCCTGCGCACGCCGCTCCGGCAGAAGGTCCGCGCCGGTCTCTACGTCGACGTCGGCCCAGTCCAGGATCAGGCGCGCAAGGCACTGGCTGCCCACGCCTCCCAGAAGGACTGGTTGGATAAGAGCCAAGGCATGGACTCCTACCTGCACACGCTGGATAAGATGTCCGCCGCCGTCGGCGCGCTCTCCGGCAAATACGTGTTGGCCCAAGGCTGGTGCCGCCATCACCACCTCGGATACAGTGCGTCCGAGATCGACCCGCTCCGCTCCGCCCTCGGTTCCGACTGCGTCGTCGACGCCGTCTACGAAGCCGCCCTCGAGCATCCCCTCCCATGAACGCTTCGCTCTCCCGCCGCCGCTTCTTCCACCTCGCCGGCCTGGCCGCCCTGGCCTTCCCGCTCCGAGGCCTCGCCGCGCTGGATACGTCAGGGGGCGACGAGATCGTCATCCTCAACGACATCCACCTGACCGGGATTCCCGAGGAAAAGATCCCTGGCAACGCCAAGGATGACGACGATCACCTGCGCGCCGCAGTGCAGCAGATCCTCGCACTTCCGAAGAAGCCCGCCGCGGTCATCATCAACGGCGACCTCGCCCTGTCGATCGGCACCGCCGCTGACTACGCGGTGGTCCGCGAACTCATCGCCCCTCTGCGTGACGCCGGTATCCCCGTCCACCTCACCCTCGGCAATCATGACGTGCGGGCAGTCTTCAATCAGGCATTCCCGGAGATGAAGAGCGCCTCCGATCTCAAGGACCCTCGCCACAACGGCCTCATCGACCTGCCATCCACCCGCCTCATCCTGCTCGACACCCTCGACCAGTCGCCCGGCCCGGCCGGCAAGCTTGGCGCGGAGCAGATCGCCTGGGTGCTCGCCAAGATCGACGAAGTCCCGACCAAGCAGGTCATCCTCGTCGGCCACCACAACCCGCAGGTCGGTGGCGACACCAGTCACTACAAGGGCGGCCTCGCGGATACCGCTGACTTCTGGCCTGAGATCGCCAAGCGCGACCAAGTGAAGGCCTACATCCATGGCCACACCCATGAATGGACGCAGGCCCTGGAGAGCCGCATCCACATCATCAGCACCATCGCCTGCGCCTACGTGTTCAATAAGAACACCAACGCCACCGGCTGGACCTCCGCCCGCTTCAACGCCCACGGCTTCCAGCTCAAGCTGCACACCCTCGAGACCGACCACGCCTGGAACGGCGAAGCCAAGTGGTTCTTCGGCCGCCAGCCCGCGCCCAAGAAACCCGCGCCCAAGAAGAAATAAGCGTGCGCCTCATCAAGGAACAGCAATCTCCCGCCTCGGCGAACGAACTCGTCGCCTGCGAGCACCTGAGCCAGCGCGACTTCGGGTGCGTCTGGCATCATCACCCCGAGCTCGAGATCTTCTTCCTCCTCCGCGGCGGCACCGAGCGCTGGGTCGGGGACAAGATCACCCCGCTCAAGGTCGGCGAGATCCTGCTGCTCGGCTCGGACCTCCCGCACGATTTCCGTAATGACCGCAAAGGCCGCCAGGCCGGCGTCGAATGGATCCTCGTGCAGTTCCGACCCAACCTCTTCGGCGAGGAATGGACGCAGCACTCCTCCGTCTCCGCCATCCGCCGCCTGCTGGAGCGCGCGCGTCAGGGACTGGAATTCCGCGGGGCCACACGGAAGCAGGCCGCCGCACTGCTGCATAAGATGCCCAAGGCCCACGGACTTCGTCGGCTCGCCTTGCTGATCGAGTTCCTCGAACTCGCCGCAGGCTCGGACGAACTCAAGGAGATCGCCACGCCCGGCTTCCATGCCACCACTGACGCGCAGACTTCCGACCGTATCGGCAACGTCGTCGCGCACATCAAGGCCAACCTCGCCAAGCCGCTCTACGTGCCCGAGCTCGCCGGGCTGGCCGGCCTGAGCGAGAGCGCCTTCAGCCGCCTGTTCAAGAAGTGCACCGGTCGCTCCGTGCCTCAGTATCTGAACGAACTACGCATCGCGCGGGCCGCCCGCCTGCTCGCCGAGACGGATCATTCCGTGAAGCAGATCGCGCACCAGTGCGGCTACCCGACCTCGGCGTATTTCCACCGCCAATTCCAACGCCACCAGGAACTCCCGCCCCTCGCCTACCGCGAAGCCATCCGCCGCCACGCCTGATCCCACTTTCCCAACAAAGAACCAAGAACAAAGAACTCTTCCTTTCCTACCCCCACCCCAACCCCTACCCCTACCCCTTTTAACAACCCCATGACCCCCACCCTATACCTCCGCTTAGCCATCATGGTCTTCCTCCACTACTTCGTGTGGAGCTGTTGGTATAACACCATGGCCGTGTACCTCGGTAAGCTGGAATTCACCGGCACCCAGATCGGCCTCGCCTACGGTACGACCGCCATCGGCGCGCTCGTCTCGCCCTTCCTCATCGGCGTGATCGCCGACCGCTACGTCCCTGCCCAGCGCCTCCTCGGCGTCCTGCACCTCCTGGGTGCCGGCCTGCTCTGGTGGATCTCCCAGCAGACCACCTTCAGCGTCTTCTACCCGTCGCTCATCGTCTACACGCTGACCTACATGGCCGGACACGGCCTCATCAACACCATCACCCTCACCCACGCGCCGAATCCGGCCAAGTGGTTCCCGATTGTCATGGCCGCCGCTTCCGCCGGCTGGATCGCCGCCGCCAACGTGGTCAACTACTGGGGAAAAATCGCCGCATGGATCGCCAGCGGAATCAACACCACTACGAGCGTCTTCAATTATACTGCCTTCAAGGTCATACCTGACGCAAAGGCCACCCTCGCCGACAACAACGGCATGTTCACCCTCGCCTGCGGTGTCGCCGTCGCCATCGCGCTCTACTCGTTCACGCTGCCGAACACCCCGCCCAAGGGCGACGCCGGCCCCGTGTCGGCCGGCAAGCTGCTCGGCCTCGATGCCCTCAAGCTCTTCAAAGACCGCTCCTTCGCGGTCTTCATGATCTGCTCCTTCCTGATCTGCATCCCGCTCAGCTTCTACTTCACCTGGACGAGCGCCTTCCTGAGCGAGATGAACGTCGCCGACTACGCCTCCAAGATGACCCTCGGTCAGGTCTCCGAAGTCGGTTTCCTCCTCCTGCTGCCGATCCTGCTGCCGATCCTCGGCGCCAAGCGCATCATGATCCTCGGCATGGCCGCCTGGGCCGTCCGCTTCGCCCTCTTCGCCTATTTCCACGAGCAACCCACCGCGACGTGGATGGTCCTCGGTGGCATCCTCCTGCACGGCATGTGCTATGACTTCATCTTCGTCATGGGCCGCATGTATGTCGATAAGGCCGCCGGCGACAGCCTCCGCGCCTCCGCGCAGGGACTCCACGCCGTCTTCACCCTCGGAGCCGGCATGTTCGTCGGCTCGTGGCTCTCAGGCGTCGTCGCGCAATTCTACACTAGCCCTCATAAAGATCCCACCGGCCTGATGGAAAGTGCAGCATATAAGGCCATGGAATTCTTTTCGCCCGTCACGAATTACATCGCTGGCATCTTCTCGAACCCAGTCGCATCTAATGCAGCAGGGCACAAGTGGACACACATCTGGCTCGTACCGGCCCTCATGAGCGCCGTCCTCATCCCGGTCTTCCTCGCCCTCTTCCGCGAAAAGCCCGCCGACACCCGAGACGCCTGATTCTCCCCGATACTCGATACTCCATACTCTAGCCCCCCGGATACAATGCCCCGCAAACTCAGCCACATCGCCCCCGACTGGTGGGACTACACCACGCTCGACTCCGCGCTCATCAATGACGCCGCGAAGCTCACGGAGCGGGACCTGCGCCAGCTCTCGCGACCGGGCTTCAAGGTGGTGATGTATGACACCCTCGAGGACTTCTATCTCGCCGAAGCCCTGGAATACATCGCCGCCTGGAAGCAGGCTACGGCCGACAACCCCGTCGGTATCTGCGGCCCGATCGGTCCGACCGAACAGCTCCCCCTCGTCGCCCGCCTGGTCAACGAACTCGGCCTCAACCTGAAGCACGCCCACTTCTGGGGCATGGACGAGTGGTATGACGACAAGACGAAGAAGGAAGTGCCGGTGACGCACGCGCTCTCCTTCGAGCGCGCCGACCGCGAACTCTGCTTCAACCGCATCCAGAAGAAACTGGTGATGCCCGAAGCCAACCTGCACTTCCCCAAAGCCAAGATCGCCGACTTCGTGAAGACCTGGCACGCCGGCGTCCGCTGCGCGGTCATGCAGGGCGGTCAGGGCGACATCAAGCACTGGGCCTTCAACGATCCGTTGAAGCGCACCGGCAAATACAAGGACGCCCCGCCCTCGCCCGCCGAATACCGCAAGCTCGGCACCCGCATCGTAGAGCTCCATCCGGTCACCCTGAGCCAGAACGCCCGCACCTCCGGCGGCGGCAACATCACCATGGTCCCGAAGATGGCCATCACCGTCGGCCCCCAGGAGACGTGGCTCGCCGACAAGGTCTCGATCTGGCACGCCGGCGCCCACGACAACCCGCTGGGCCAGCGCCTGACCGCCCTGATGATCTCTAAGCGCCTCGCCGACGCCGCCGTGCCGATGTCCCTCCTGGCCGACCACCCGAACGTGCAGTTCAATTATTTCCGCGGCGGCCTAGGCTCTTGTGCGGTCGAGATGCACTGAGGCGATGCCCCGCCTCCTCCTCGCCTGTCTCGTCGCGCTGCTCTTCACCGGCTGCGCGACTCATCCCCCCGTCGTAAAGAGCTACGACATCGTCGTCTACGGGGATTCGGCGGCCGCCGTCGCGGCGGCCCTGCAGGCCAAGCGCCAAGGCTCGAGCGTGGCGCTGGTCAATACGACGAGGTTCCTCGGAGGCATGACCTGCAGCGGACTCTCCGCCAGCGACATCTTCCACCGCGAAGCGGTCGGCGGCGTGGCCCGCGAGATCTACGGCCGCATCGGCCGACACTACGGCAAGACCTACGTGGATTACTTCGAACCGCATGTCGCCCAGGCGGCGGTCGACGGCTTGGTCAAGGAAAGCGGACTGGAAGTCTGGATGGACGAGCAGCTGGACCGTGGGCCGGGTGGCGTGACCAAGCAAGGCGACCGGATCGTTTCCTTCCGCACGCTCTCCGGCAAGGTCTTCGCGGCGAAGGTCTTCATCGACGCCTCCTATGTCGGCGACCTGATGGCCGCGGCGGGCGTCAGCTACGCGGTGGGCCGAGAGCCGAATAGCCTCCACGGCGAGACGCTCAACGGCGTGCAGCGCGGCGACGACAAGCCCCGCAAGCACTACACCCAGCGCGACAAGGACCACTTCATCAAGGACGTCGACCCGTATGTCCGCCCGGGCGACAAGACCAGCGGGCTCCTGCCCTTCGTATTCGCGGAGGATCCGCGCGTCGGCGAAGGCGACCACCGCATCCAGGCCTTCAACTATCGTCTCTGCGTGACGACCGACCCGGCCAACCGGATCCCGTTCGCCAAGCCGGCCGGCTACCGCGAACTCGACCACGAGATGCTGCTCCGCAACTTCGAGGCCGGCGACCTCCGCTTCCCCTCGCTCCTGCACAAGCTCCCCAACGGCAAGACCGACTGGAATTCGATGCACGCGATCGGCACGGATTACGTCGGCGCGAACTGGGACTATCCGGAGGCGAGCTATGCGCGTCGCCGGGAGATCGAAGCAGCCCACGAACTTTATATCCGCGGCCACCTCTGGACGCTGGCCAACCATCCGCGCGTGCCGGAAGCGATCCGCAAGCAGGCTTCCGCCTACGGGCTCTGCCGGGACGAGTTCCGCGAGCTCGGCGGCTTCTCGCCGATGATCTACATCCGCGAAGCCCGTCGGCTTTCGGGTGACTACGTGATGACGGAGCTGGACTGCAAGGGACGCCGTAAGCCGCCGGAACCGGTCGCGCTCGCGAGCTTCGGCTTGGACTCCCACGCGGTGCGCTACTTCGTGACCGCCCGCGGCACCGTCGAACGTGACGGCGTGATCTGGAACGTGCCGCCGCGCCCCTACGGCGTTTCCTACCGCAGCCTGATCCCGAAAGCCGCCGAGTGCGCGAACTTGCTCGTACCCGTCTGCCTCTCCGCCACGCACGCCGCGCACGGCTCCATCCGCATGGAGCCGGTTTTCATGCAGCTCGGCCAGGCCGCCGCCATGGCTGCCGGCATCGCCGCGCGCGATGGCCTCTCCGTGCAGTCCGTTCCCTATGCCCAGGTACGCGAGCTGCTCAAAGCCGCGAATCTGCCAGTGGAGTGGACGGCGAGTAAGGCTTCTAAGTAGTTGGAATACAGAAGGATGTGTTTATTTTTATCCTGATTTTGACAAAGTCCAAAACAGGACCTTGTTCTAGGTCCAGATGCAGGACCCTGAAGCCACCCTTCGCCAGTACCAGCTGCCCGTCACGGCGCAGCGCGTGGCGGTGTTGCGCGCGGTCTCCCGTCATCCGCACGCGACCGCCGACGCCGTCGCTGAAAGCGCGCGTGAGGAGATCGGCACGATCTCCCGCCAGTCGGTCTACAACGTACTGAACGTCCTCACCGACAAAGGCATCATCCGTCGCATCCAGCCGGCGGATTCACCGGCGCGCTACGAAGACCGCGTCGGCGATAACCATCATCACCTCGTCTGCCGTTCCTGCGGCAAGACCGAGGACGTCTGCTGCGCCGTCGGCGACGCACCGTGCCTGACGGCCCACTCGCACCACGGCTTCAAGATCGACGAAGCCGAAGTGATCTACTGGGGCACCTGCCCCGCCTGCCAGCAGAAGCCCCGCAACTGACCCCCTTCCCCATCACCATCATGACAAACCGATACCAAACCCTGAAGCTGCTGGCGCTCGCCGCCTTGACGCTTACGTTCACCCCAGGCCATCTGATGGCCCAGGCCACCCCTTCCACTCCAACCAAAAAACCCGATATGTCCGACATCTCCAAATGCCCCGTGATGGGCAACCCTGCCCCCGCCAACCGTCACACCGCCGCCGCTGCCATGGGTAACCGTGACTGGTGGCCGAACCAGCTCAACCTGAGCATCCTCCACCAGAACAACCAGCGCGGCAACCCGATGGGCGCGTCGTTCAACTACGCCGAAGAGTTCAAGAAGCTCGACCTCGAAGCCCTGCGCAAGGACCTCAAGACCCTGATGACCGACTCCCAGGAATGGTGGCCGGCTGACTACGGTCACTACGGCCCCTTCTTCATCCGCATGGCCTGGCACTCCGCCGGCACCTACCGCACCACCGACGGTCGCGGCGGCGCCGGTTACGGCACCCTGCGCTTCGCCCCGCTGAACAGCTGGCCGGATAACGCCAACCTCGACAAGGCCCGTCGCCTCCTCTGGCCGATCAAGCAGAAATACGGCAGCAAGATCTCCTGGGCTGACCTCATGATTCTCACCGGCAACGTCGCCCTCGAAGACATGGGCTTCCCGACCTTCGGCTTCGCCGGCGGCCGTGCCGACGTCTGGGAAGCGCAGGAAGACATCTACTGGGGCCCCGAGACCGAATGGCTCGGCGACAAGCGCTACAAGGGCGACCGCGAACTCGAGCACCCGCTCGGCGCCGTCCAGATGGGCCTGATCTACGTCAACCCGGAAGGCCCGAACGGTAAGGCTGACCCGCTGGCCTCCGCTCGCGACATCCGCGAGACCTTCGCCCGCATGGCCATGAACGACGAAGAAACCGTCGCCCTCATCGCCGGTGGTCACTCCTTCGGCAAGGCCCACGGCGCGGCGACGCCCGTCGGCAACGTCGGTCCGGAACCCGAAGGCGCGCCCCTCGAACAGATGGGCCTCGGCTGGAAGAACAAGTTCGGCAAGGGCAACGGCGCGGACACGATCACCAGCGGCCTCGAAGGCGCCTGGACGAGCACCCCGGCCCGCTGGTCCTACCAGTATCTGACCAACCTCTGGAACTACGAGTGGGTCCTCACCAAGAGCCCGGCTGGCGCCCAGCAGTGGACGCCCAAGGACGGCGCCGCCGCCGGCACCGTGCCCGACGCGCACGACAAGTCGAAGCGTCACGCTCCGATGATGTTCACCACCGACATCGCGCTGAAGATGGATCCGGCTTACGCCAAGATCACCAAGCGCTGGGCCGAGAACCCGAAGGAGTTCGAAGTAGCCTTCGCCAAGGCCTGGTACAAGCTCACCCACCGCGACATGGGTCCCTATGTCCGCGGCCTCGGACCGCTCGTGCCGCCCGCCCAGCTCTGGCAGGATCCGCTCCCGGCCGTCGACCACCCGCTGGTCGACGCCGCTGACGTCGATGGCCTGAAGAAGGCCGTCCTCGCCACGGGTCTCGCGAACTCGCAGCTCGTCTCGGTCGCCTGGGCTTCCGCCTCTACCTTCCGTGGCAGCGACAAGCGTGGCGGCGCCAACGGCGCCCGCATCCGCCTCGCCCCGCAGAAGGACTGGGAAGTGAACAACCCGGCCGAACTCGCCAAGGTGCTCGCCGCTCTCGAGAAGGTGCAGGCTTCCTTCAACGCCTCCGCTAAGGGCGGCAAGAAGGTCTCCCTCGCCGACTTGATCGTCCTCGCCGGCAACGCCGCGGTGGAAGACGCCGCCGCCAAGGCGGGCACGCCGGTCAAGGTGCCCTTCAACCCGGGCCGCGCCGATGCCACCCAGGAGATGACCGACGTCGCCTCCGTGGGCGTCCTCGAGCCAAAGCATGACGGCTTCCGCAACTTCCTCGGCCGCAAGCTTGACCGCCCGGCTCCGGAAAACCTCGTCGACCGCGCCCAGCTCCTGACGCTCTCCGCGCCGGAGATGACCGTGCTCGTCGGCGGCATGCGTGCGTTGGACACCACCGTAGGCTTCCCCGGCCTCGGCGTGATGACCAAGCGTCCCGGACAGCTGACCAACGACTTCTTCGTCAACCTCCTCGACCAGTCCGTGGTCTGGGAGAAGGCGAAGGTCTGCGAGCACTTCTTCGAAGGCCGCGACAGCAAGTCCGGTCAGGTGAAGTGGACCGCGACCTCCGTCGACCTCGTCTTCGGCTCCAACTCGCAGCTCCGCGCCCTCGCGGAAGTCTACGCGAGCGCCGACGCCAAGGAGAAGTTCGTCCAGGACTTCGTCGCTGCGTGGACTAAGGTCATGGAGCTCGACCGCTTCGACCTCGCCAAGAAGTAAGCCGCCTACCATCCCGGCCCTCAGGCCCGCCAGATCCGTCTGGCGGGCCTTTTTGTGGGCGCGTCCGGCAGACTGACGGCAAACGCTCATATCAATATTAACTTAAAGGGATTTCTTGCCGTAACCTGCGACTGTCGCCCTTGTCTCAAATGATCATCCGACCCCTCGGATTCATGCCCTCCCCCCTTCGCCATCCCGTCGTCCTGCTCGGCGCGTGCCTCGTCGCCGCGACCGGTCTGCGTGCCGTGGAGACGCCGAACTACGAGACGCAGATCCGACCGATCCTAAAGGAGCACTGCACGCATTGCCACGGCGAGGAGGAGAAGCCCAAGGGAGGCGTCGACCTGCGCCTGCGTCGCTTCATGGACGGTAAGACGGAAGATGGCTCGCCGATGCTCACGCCGGGCAAGCCGGAGCAGAGCGCGATCTTCACCCTCGTCCGCGACGGCGAGATGCCGAAGAAGGGGAAGAAGATGCCGGAGGCCCAGCTCGTGCTACTCGAAGCCTGGATCAAGGCCGGCGCGAAGATCAACGAGGCCGAACCAACCGGCCCCCTGCCCCACGGCGCCTACGTCTCCGGCAGCGACCGCAAGTTCTGGTCCTTCCAGCCCGTCAAGAAACCCGCCGTACCGAAGTTCGCCGACGCCCCCGAGCTCGGCCCGATCGACGCGCTCATCCGCGCGAAACTGAAATCGAACCAGCTCGACTTCGCCCCCGAAGCCGATCGCGCCACGCTCATCCGCCGCGCGACCTTCGACCTGACCGGCCTGCCGCCCACGCCGGCCGAGATCGCCGCGTTCGTCGCCGACACCTCCGCTGATGCCTTCGCGAAACTGATCGACCGTCTGCTGACCACCCAAGCCTACGGCGAACGCTGGGGACGCCATTGGCTGGACGTCGCGGGTTACGCCGACACCAACGGCTACGCGGACGCGGATTCGGTCCGACCCCACGCGTGGCGCTATCGCGACTACGTCATCCGCTCGATCAACGCCGACAAGCCGTGGGACCGCTTCATCCAGGAACAGTTGGCCGGCGACGAACTCCACGGCGTCTCGGCCGCCAATGTCGCGGCCGCGGTACTTGACCCTTCCAAGATCGACGCGCTCACGGCGACGGCCTACCTGCGCATGGGACCTGACGGGACCGGCGACACGGTCGCTGACCTCGAACTGGCCAAGAACCAGAGTGTCGCCGACACACTGCGCATCGTGACGACTTCGCTCACCGGCCTGACCGTCGCCTGTGCGCAGTGCCACGACCATCGCTACGATCCGGTCAGTCAGGTAGATTACTTCCGCCTCCGCGCGGTCTTCGACCCGGCCCTCGACTGGCGTAAATGGCAGAACCCGGCGCAGCGCACGGCCTCGCTCTATTCGGCGGCCGATAAGGCCAAGGCCGCCGAGATCGAGAAGAAGGCCGCGGCCATCGACGCCGAGGCGACGAAGATGTATAAGGACGCCCTCGACGTGATCTTCGAGAAGAAGATCCTCGAAGTGCCGGAGGCTGAACGCG
>CANKZO010000045.1 GCA_947488485.1 Opitutia bacterium
CTGATCACCGATGTCGCCCAGGAAGCCGACCTTTCGCAGGCTGTCGAAGTGCCCGAGCTCACGATGCCCGTCCTCGTCATGCCCGAGATGGTGATGCCGAACGACGAGCCGACGGCGGTCGAGGTCTGAAGCCGATATCCTGCCTTGCTTCCGTTCGGTGACGGGGGTCAATTGATGCACGGATGAAGGCCGGAGAACACAGGCCCGAGGTACGCCTCACTGGCATCGCCGCCGCCCCTGGTGTCGCCCGTGGTCCCGCCTACCCGCTGATGCGGGGCATGGCCATCGTCGCTTGCGAGAAGGTCGCCGATCCGGAGGCCGAGATCCGCCGTCTGGAGGGCGCCTTGGCCGCCACCCGGCTGGAGATCTCGCAGCTCCGCGACGACGTCGCCCGCAAGCTGAACGAATCCGAGGCCTCCATCTTCGACGCCCACCTGCTCGTGCTCGAAGACGTCGCCCTCATCGACGACGTCAGCCGCGAGGTGCGGAGTTCCGGCTTCAACGTCGAGTTCTGTTTCCAGGAGGTCGCCCAGCGTTACATCGAGATCTTCGAGAAGATGGACGACGACTTCCTGCGCGAGCGGGCGTCGGACATCCGTGACGTGACCGGCCGCGTGCTCGACCAGCTGCTCGGCACCCAGCCGGAACGCGTCGGCCAGGCGGCCCAGGAACACGTCGTCGCCGCGCGCGACCTCACGCCTTCCGATACCGCCGGCCTGCACGACGGCGGTGTCCTCGCGTTCGTGACGGAAGAGGGCGGCCGCACCAGTCATTCCGCCATCATGGCCCGTTCGCTCGACGTCCCCGCGGTCGTGGGCGTCAAGGGGCTCATGGAAGCCGTGCGCGAAGACGACGTCATCCTCGTCGACGGTGAGACCGGCCTGGTCATCCTCAATCCGACGCCTGAGACCATCGAGGGTTACCGCGACAAGGAGCAGGCGATCCGCCAGCGTCGCGACCGCGTGCGCGCGGAGGTCTCCTTCCCGGACCTGACCGCGGATGGCGCGGCCTTCAGCCTGCTCGCCAACATCGGCGATCCGGCCGAGATGGAGGACGCGTTGGCCTACTGCGCCCGCGGCATCGGCCTCTATCGTACGGAGAACCTTTACCTGCGCCTCGACGGCTGGCCCGACGAAAACGTGCAGTATGAGGAATATGCCGAAGCCGTCCGCCTCGCGAAGGGCCGGCCGGTGACCTTCCGCACGCTCGACCTCGGCGGCGACAAGCGCCTGGGCGACCTCGCCGACGAAGCCAATCCCTTCATGGGCTACCGTGCGGTGCGCCTTTGCCTCGAGCGCCCCGACGTCTTCCGTCCGCAGCTCCGCGCGCTCGTCCGCGCCGCCGCGCTCGGTCCGGTGCAGGTGATGTTCCCGATGATCTCCGGCGTCGAAGAACTGCGTCGCGCCAAGGCCGTCTTCCGCGACGTCGAGGCCGAGCTGGCCCGCGAAGGCGTGCGCCCCGTCGAGGCGATCCGCCTCGGCGCGATGATCGAGATCCCCTCGGCGGCGCTGGTCGCCGACAGCCTCGCGGCCGAAGCCGATTTCTTCAGCGTCGGCACCAACGACCTCGTCCAGTACCTGCTCGCCGTCGACCGCGGCAACCAGCGCGTCGCCTCGCTTTACGATCCGTGCCATCCCGCCGTCGTGCGCACGCTCCTGGCGATCTTCGCCGCCGCGCAGAAGGCCGGGATCCCCGCCGCCGTCTGCGGTGAACTCGGCGGCGACCCCGTGTGGGCGCCTTTGCTCATCGGTCTGGGCGTGCACGAGCTCAGCATGAGCCCGGCCGCCTTGCCCGAAGTCCGCTTCGTCCTCCGCCATTCCACCGCCGCCGAACTCCGCGAACTCGCCGCCCAGGTCGTCGCCTGCGATGACGCCGCCCGGACGCGCGCGTTGCTGCAGGAATTCGCCGCCGCCAAACTCAAGTTACGCTGATGTCTTCCCGCCTTCCTGCCGCGAACGCGCATGTCGCGGCCATGTCTCCCTACGTCCCCGGCGAGCAGCCGCAGGGCGGGGGATGGGTCAAGCTCAACACCAACGAGAACCCGTATCCGCCGAGCCTGCGCTCGCTCGAGGCCATCCGCGTCGCCTTGGTCAACGAAGGCGCGGCGCTGCGCCTCTATCCGTCGCCGGACTCCGCGCCCCTGCGCGAGGCCGTCGCCCGCTTCCATGGTTTTGAGGCGGCGCATGTCGTCGCGGGTAATGGTTCTGATGACATCCTCAACCTGCTGATCCGCGCTTACGCCGGTCCCGGTCGCCCGATCGGCATGCTCAATCCGAGCTACTCGTTGTATCCCGTGCTCGCGGCCGCCCAGCATGCCGAAGTCGTCAAGGTCGAGGTCACGGACGCCTTGGGCGTCGACGTCGACGCCGTCGCCCGGTGCGGCGCCGCGGTCTTCTTCCTCACCAATCCGAACGCCCCGCTCGGCGTGGCCTTCGCGACGGACGTCGTCCGCTCGCTCGCCAAGGCTTTCCCTGGACTGCTCGTCGTCGACGAAGCCTACGCCGCCTTCGCCGACGCCGACTGCGTCGCGCTCGTGCGTGAGTTCCCGAACGTCGTCGTCACTCGCACCATGTCCAAGGCCCATGCGCTCGCCGGCCTGCGCGTCGGCTACGCGCTCTGTCCGCCCGCCGTCGCCGAGGTGCTCCATCGCGTCCGCGACAGCTACAACGTCGACCGCCTCGCGCAGGTCGCCGCCGCGGCCGCGCTTGACGACCGCGAGTGGCTCGACGTGACCGTCGCCCAGGTGCGCGCCACGCGCGACCGCCTCGCCGCCGCGCTCCGCAAACTCGGCTGGCAGGTGAATCCCGCCGCCGGCAATTTCGTGCTCGCCGCGCCCGTCTCGACGAAACGTCCGGCCTCGGTCGAGACCGCCGCCCATTGCTTCGAGTTCCTCCGCGCCCAGAAGATCCTCGTCCGCCGTTTCCCGAACCATCGCCTCACCGAGAAGTCCCTGCGCATCTCCGTGGGCACGGAACAGGAAACCGACGTCTTCCTGCAGGCCGTGGCGGTCTGGATGGAAGGGTGAGGTTGACAATCCGGCCTTCCGCGGGGATTTCTGAGGGATGAGCGCAGCCGTCCGCAAAGCCAGCCTCCGCCGGGATACCGCCGAGACCAAGATCGCCCTCGAGGTGAACCTGGACGGCACCGGCACGTCGGAAATCGCCACCGGGGTGGCCTTCTTCGACCACATGCTGACGCTCTTCTCCCGTCACTCGCTCGTCGACCTCAAGGTCAAGGCGACCGGCGACACCGACGTCGACTACCACCACACCGTGGAAGACGTCGGCATCGTCCTCGGTCAGGCCATCAAGGAAGCGCTCGGTGACAAGGCCGGCATCCGCCGCTATGGTTTCTTCATCCTCCCGATGGACGAGACCCTGGCCCGCTGCGCCGTCGACCTCAGCAATCGTCCGATGATGGTCTACCAGGTCGAGATCACCAACTACATGGTGAAGGACTTCAACATCGCGCTCGTCCGCGAGTTCTTCCAAGGACTCGCCAATTCGCTCGGCTGCAACCTGCACCTGAAGCTCGAATACGGCGACGAGCCGCACCACATCGCCGAAGCCCTGTTCAAGGCCTTCGCCCGCGCTCTGCGTGAGGCGCTCGAAGTCGACCCGCGCCAGGGTGGCCGCGTGCCGAGCACCAAGGGTACGCTGGCCTGACCGTGGAAGCCTCCGCGACAGCGCGCCGCCCGCGGGTGGCCGTCATCGATTACGGGATGGGCAACCTGCGCAGCGTCAGCCGCGCCATGGTCGCCGCCGGCGCCGATGCGTTCCTGGCCGCGACCCCGGCCGAGGCCGAGCAGGCCGAGCTGGTCGTGTTCCCGGGGCAGGGCGCCATGGCGGACTGCATGGACTGCATCCGTCGTAACGACTTCGAATCCTTCCTGAAACAGTGGATCGCCGCCGACCGTCCGTTCCTCGGGGTCTGCATGGGCCTCCAGGTCCTGTTCGAGCGTTCCGAGGAAGCCGACCGCCCGGGTCTGGGCGTGTTCCCCGGCGTCGTCCGCCGTTTTCCGTCCCAGCCTGGCCTGCGGATTCCGCACATGGGCTGGAACGAAGCCATCTTCAAGCCCGGCGCCCCGTTGACCCAGGGCCTGCGAGCGGAAGGGGAGCCCTTCTATTTTGTCCATAGTTACCGGGTGGTCGAGACCGACCCCTCCTTGGTGTGGTGCGAGACCGATTATGCGGGCCGTTTCGTGAGCGGGGTCCGGCGCGGACGGGTCTTCGCGACCCAGTTCCATCCGGAGAAAAGTCAGGTCAAAGGCTTGCAACTCTACCGCAATTTCCTGACCTTGTCCGTCCGCTGAAGGGTATTGCGACTCTCGGCGGACCCTATCCCCGCCATGAGCTCCAAAACCGCCTCTCTCAAACTGGACGACAAGGAAATCGTCCTCCCCATCGTCGTCGGCACCGAAGGCGAACGCGGGGTCGACGTCCGTAAGCTGCGTGACGACACCGGCTACATCACTTTCGACGACGGCTACGCCAACACCGGCGCCTGCGAGTCCAAGGTCACCTTCATCGACGGCGAGAAGGGCATCCTGCGCTACCGCGGCTACGGCATCGAAGAGCTCGCCGAGAAGTCCAACTTCATCGAGACGGCCTACCTGCTGATCTACGGCGAACTGCCCACGGCCGCCCAGCTGACGGCCTTCAAGGCCCGCATCCTGGACAACTCGCAGATCCACGAAGGCCTGCGCATCGCCCTCAGCGGCTTCCCCGGCAACGCCCACCCGATGGCTGTTTTGTCGGCCACGCTGAACACTCTCGGTTGCTACTACCCCGAGCTCGGCACCAACGAGCGCACCCATGACTTGGCCAAGTTCGACGCCACCGCCGCCGTCCTGATTTCCAAGGTCCGCACCCTCGCCGCGCTCGCCCACCGCTCCAAGGAAGGCCAGCCGCCCGTGTACCCGAAGCCGGGTCTCGATTACTGCTCCAACTTCCTGCACCTGCTCTTCTCGCAGCCCAACGTCGATTACGCCGTGCACCCGGAGATCGCCCGCGCGCTCGACCTGATCCTCCTCCTGCACGCCGACCACGAGCAGAACTGCTCCACGTCCACCGTGCGCATGGTCGCCTCCGGCGGCGCCAACCTCTTCCCGTCCGTCTCCGCCGGCGTCTGCGCCCTCTGGGGTCCGCTCCACGGCGGCGCCAACCAGGCCGTCATCGAGATGCTCGAGGAGATCCACGCTTCCGGCGACGACGGCTCGCGCTTCATCGCCGACGCCAAGGACAAGACCAAGAGCGTCCGCCTCATGGGCTTCGGTCACCGCGTGTATAAGAACTACGACCCGCGCGCCAAGATCATCAAGGCCCAGTGCGACAAGGTCCTCAAGGTCCTCGGCATCAACGACCCGCTCCTGGCCATCGCCATGCGCCTCGAAGAAGCCGCGCTCAACGACCCTTACTTCAAGCAGCGCAACCTCTACCCGAACGTCGACTTCTACTCGGGCATCATCCTCAAGGCCATCGGCATCCCGACGGAGATGTTCACCGTCATCTTCGCCATCGGCCGCATGCCCGGCTGGATCTCGCACTGGAAGGAAATCGCCGAGACCCCGAAGCAGAAGATCCATCGCCCGCGCCAGATCTACGTCGGTCACACCGAGCGCAAATACTCGCCGATCGCCCAGCGCAGCTGAGCGGCTTGAGCAGTCCGCAAAGGGGGAGGGCCGAACGTTTCCGTTCGGCCCTCCGTCTTTTGAGCCATACACTATAAGCCGGATTCTGTCCTTGGGCGGCTCTCGCCGATCCCCTGCGCGTTCATTTCTCTGACCTTGCGGACCCGCCTTGCGGCGGTGCGACAACCCGGGACCTTGGTGGGCGACCTCGGACGGTCCCTGTTCGTCTTGCACCGGATTGGGTTTACCTTGCCTCGTCGGTTACCCTTCGAGCGGTGGGCTCTTACCCCACCTTTTCACCCTTACCTCGTTCCTTGCGGAGGAGGCGGTATCTTCTCTGTGGCACTATCCGTCACGTCTTGCGACGTGCCCCGACTTGCGGCGGGAATCCTGCCCTGTGGTGTCCGGACTTTCCTCACGGATTGCTCCGTGCGAACGCACATGTATGACTGTCCGGGCAACTTAGCGTCCGCCGGGCCCGCAGGGAAGGGCAAAAGGGGCGACTTCGGCCTTGGAAAGCCCTTCGGGCGGCTTTGATTAGGGTAACCCCATGCGAATCCTCCTCCTCGCCCTGCTTTCGATCATGACCGCCTCCGCTGCCGAACCCATCAAAGTCGCCTGCGTCGGCGACAGCATCACCCAGGGCGCCGGTGCCAAGCCCGGCCAGTCCTACCCGTCCCAGCTGCAGGCCTTGCTCGGCGAAGGCTATCAGGTCGGTAACTTCGGCGTCAGCGGCCGCACGCTCCTGAAGAAGGGCGACTTCCCTTATTGGAAGGAAAAGAAATACCAGGCGGCCCTCGCGATGGAACCGGCGATCGTGATCATCATGCTCGGCACCAACGACACCAAGCCGCAGAACTGGAAGTTCGAGGCCGAGTTCGACGCCGACTACCGCGAGCTCGTGAAGTCTTTCCAGTCCCTGAAGTCCAAGCCGAAGGTGTTCGTCTGCCGTCCCGTGCCGGTCCCCGGCAAGGGCAACTACGGCATCAACGAAGAGAACATCCAGAAGGAGATCCCGCGCGTCGACGCGCTCGCGAAGGAGCTCGGCTGCGGCGTGATCGACATGCATGCGGCGCTCGAGAAGTCGCCGGAGATGCTGCCGGACCGCGTGCACCCGAACACCGCGGGCGCCGGCGAGATGGCCAAGGCGGCCGCGAAGGCCATCACCGGCAAGTAAGCCTCAGCGCGCCGCCGGCGTCGGCCCGACAATCCGTCCGAGGACTTCCTGGGCGGCCGCGCGCAGCTGCTGCCAGCGTTGCGAAGGGTGGGCCGGGCCGTGCGCGATGAGCTGCAGGGTGCTCCGCCATTCGAGGACGGCGCGTTCCAGGTCGCCTTGGCCGGGACCCTGGCCGTCGGCGTCGACCGGTGGGATCTTGCCATGCAGGGCAAAGCCTTTGAGCGCCTCGGCGCAGCCTTCGCCGAAGCCGACCGGCAGGCCTTCCCGCAGGTAGCCTTCGGCGGTAAGAGACTTATAAGTCAGGCGGCAGCAGGCCCCGAGGCGGCTGGAATTACGGCCCGCGGAGGCGACGCGTTCGCCGGCCCGCAGTTCGGCGAGATCCCAGGCGAGCGCATGGGCGTCGTAGGCCTGGTCCTCGAGCGCCGCCGCGACGGCGAGGCCTTCGCCGTGTTGGAAGAGCGAGGCGACGTGACCGCGGTCGGTCGGTCGGCCGGCGACGTCGATGAGGCCGAGCTTCTGCCAGAGCCGGCCGGCGCGCGCGGTGTGCAGCGTGCCGCCGCCGAGGACTTCGCGCAGGTTGATATCCTGCTTCGCGACGGAGCGGCGCGGCGGGTTGATGAGCGGATGGTTGTCGGCGTCGGGCCAGACGCGGACGTCGGCGCGCGAGTAGTCGAGCTTCACTTGGACGCTGTCGCGACCGAGGAAGAGGCCGCCGTAAGCGACGCCGCCTTGGGTGAGCAGCGGGAGCAAGGGTAGGATTTCTTTTTCGAGGAGTTCCAGTTTCCAGGTGCGCGGCCGGCTGCGACCGTTCTCCTGTTTGCGCAGCGCCTTCAGCAGCCAGTCCGCCGGTGTCAGCTGCGAGGCGCCGGTCTCCTTGGGGAAGTGAGCCAGCGTGATCGTGCGTCCGTAGCGGACCTCGTCACCCGTCTCGAGTTTGCAGGGCGTCCCGTAGGCGAGGGCGCGCAAGGAGTCGGGCTTGGACAAGGCCGGATACCAGGCTTCCTTCACGTAGATGAGGGCCTGCGAAAGCGGGACCATGTGCGTCGGGCGTTCGCGTTGCCACGTGCCGTTGCGGCCGAGGATCTCGTCGATCTGGCGGGTCACGCCGGCGACCGGCTCGGGCTGGTCGGTCGGTGTCTCGTCATCGTCCAAGCGATCCAGCGCGAGGTCGATCGGCTCACGGGTGAAGAGGGAGGCGGCGAGCGACTGCGCGGCGGCCTTGGGGTCTTCGGCGCGGCGCATCACCGACAGGAAGGCCGGCCAGTCGAGCGCCTCGCTCCGCTTCAGCTGGAGCGGCTTGGCTTCGCCGAGGCGGGGGCTGTCACCGGTCCAGAGCGCGAAGCCACGATCGTCGAGGCCTCGGCGGCCGGCTCGCCCGAACATCTGCAGCAGCTCGTCGGGGCGGATTTCCCGTTCGGCGTGATCGGCGGCGTATCGCCGGTCGGTCACCAGCACCGAGCGGAGCGAGAAGTTGATGCCCGAGGCCAGGCCGGTCGTGGCCACGACCACGCTCAGCTTGCCCGCCTTGGCCCAAGGTTCGATCAGTTCGGTCCGCTGTTCGAAGGTCAGCCCGCTGTGATGGAGGCCGACTCCTTGGCGCAGGAGACGGTTGAGGTCGTCGCCGGCGAGGCTGCGTTGGCTCGGGGAGAGTTGGGGGCCGTTGCCCAAGGGCAGGCCGGCCGCGATGTCGCGGGCGATCTGCTCGGCGGCGCGTCGACGGGGGGCAAAGACCAGGATCGGTCCGAGGTCGCCCAGGACGGCCCGGATGACCGCGCGGGCGATATGGCCTTTGATGCCGGTGGGCTCGCGGGTCTCCAGGGCGTCGAGGGAGATCTCCTCGAGCGGGATCGGCCGGGTGTGTTCCTCGATCAGGGTGACCTTACGACCGCGACTGCGGAGCCATTCGGCTACGGCCTTAGGGTTGGAGACGCTGCCGCTGAGGAGCAGGAGCTGGGTCGAGGGTGGGGCGATCGCCAACACGGTCTCGTAGGCCGCCCCGCGGCGGGCATCGGCCAGCATCTGATATTCGTCCACCACCAGCAGGTCCGGGTGGCGGCCTTCCAGGAAGCGATGCCGTTGGGTCTCCAGAGTCGCCACGATGACGGGGGCGCCGAGGTTGGCGCTGACGTCTCCGGTCGCGATGCCCACGTCCCAGCCGAGGGCGAGCCATTCGGCCCGCTTGTCATTGGCCAGGGCCCGGGTCGGTACCGTGTAGACCGCCTGGCCGCGGTGGCCTCCCCGGATGAGCAGTTCGAAGACGTAGGTCTTCCCGGCGCCGGTCGGGGCTTGGATGATGACATCCTCGCCTTGCCGCAGGGCGCGGAGGGCGTCCTGCTGCCAGAGGTCGGGGAGGGTGAGCCGAGAGTCCGCCATGGCGAGTTTCCATCAAACGGCGGTCGGGCGGAGAAGCAAGCCGAGGGGGTTTGCGGTTGCGGGTTTTCGCACCCCCGTGCTACCACTCTCGTCGCATGGCCATCAGCAACGACCTCGCCCGCGGGCTTAAGAAAGTCGACAAGGACCTCGACTTCATGATGACGTGCTTCGTCGAGGTGCTCGAGCAACTCGATCACAAGGATCTCGCCGGAACTTTGCCGTGGATGGGTAAGCGCAAACTGCGCGGCGTGCAGATCTTCTCCTACCGCGGCGTGCAGGCTTATTCGATCGCCTTCCAGCTTCTGAACATGGTCGAGGAGAACGCTTCCGCGCAGTCCAAGCGTCTCCGCGAAGACAAGCACGGCCTCGCCTCCGATCCGGGTTCCTGGGGTCGGGCGCTGCGTGCCCTGGTCGACGCCGGTCTGACCGATAAGCAGATCGCCAAGCGACTCAACCGCATGCGCGTCGAGCCCGTGCTCACCGCGCACCCGACGGAAGCCAAGCGCGCCACCGTCCTCGAGATCCACCGCGAGATCTACAAACTCCTCGTCCGTCGTGAGAACAACATGTGGACCGCCGCCGAACAGCGTGCGATCCGCGAGGAGATCAAGGTCGCCTTGGAGCGTCTCTGGCGCACCGGTGAAATCTACCACCAGAAGCCCGACGTCCAGTCGGAGCTCCGGAACGTCAATTACTTCCTCTCCAAGGTCTTCCCTGACGCCGTGGTCAGCATGGACCTCCGCCTGCGGCAGGCCTGGGAAGAGGCCGGCCTCGACCCCGCCCGCGTGGAACACCCGGATTCGTTGCCCCAGATCGTGCTCGGCACGTGGGTCGGCGGCGACCGCGACGGCCACCCGCTCGTCACGGCCGAAGTCACCACCCGCGCCCTCAATCTCTTCCGTTCGACCGCCATCGCGATCTGCAACGAGCGCCTCGAGACCCTCGGCCAGCGCCTTTCGCTGGGCGACCATCTGCAGGAGCCTCCGGCGGTCTTCATCCGTCAGGTCGAGAAGCATGCCGCCGCCCACGGCGAAGCCGGCGAGGCCGCCCTGAAGCGCAACATCGGCGAGACCTGGCGCCAGTACATCAACCTCATCCACCTCCGCCTCCCGAATCCGGTCGGTACGCTCGGACAAGGCCAGCATCGCACGCCGGAGGGCGTCATCGCCGACCTGCTCTTCCTGCGCGAGACCCTGATCGAAGTCGGCGCCGGTCGTATCGCCCGCGCCGAGCTCGATCCGCTGCTGCGCTTCCTGCGCACCTTCGGTTTCCATATGGCGGTCCTGGACATCCGCCAGAACAGCGCCTTCCACGACAAAGCCATCGGCCAGCTGCTCGCCGCCACCGGCCAGGATGAAGCCAACTTCGCGCAGTGGGACGAATCCCGTCGCCTCGGCTTCCTGGATTCCGAACTGCGCTCCACGCGTCCGTTCATGCGCGAGCAGGCCAGCATCGGTAACGAAGCCGACGCCGTGGTCGCCTGTCATCGCGCCCTCGTCGAACACATCGACCAGTATGGCTCCGCGGGCCTCGGCTCGCTGATCGTGAGCATGACCCGCTCGGTCTCCGACCTGCTGTCCGTCTATCTCCTCGCCCGCGAGGCCGGCCTGACCGCCGGGGGTTCGGACGACGCCTACTGCCTGCTCCCTGTCGTCCCGCTCTTCGAGACCATCGGCGACCTCGAGCGCAGCACCGGCATCATGGACGCATTCCTCGCGCATCCGATGACCCAGCGGACGCTGAAGGCCCGCCGCGATGCCGGCCTCACCGACGGCCTGACGCAGCAGGTGATGATCGGTTACTCCGACTCCAATAAGGACGGTGGTATCCTCGCCTCGCTCTGGAATCTCTACCGCGCCCAGCAGAACCTCGCCGCCGTCGGCGAGAAGCATGGCGTCCGTATCGTCTTCTTCCACGGCCGTGGCGGCACCATCTCCCGCGGCGCCGGCCCGACGCACCGTTTCATCGATGCTTTGCCGCAGGGTTCGATCCAGGGCGAGATGCGCGTGACCGAGCAGGGCGAGAGCATCACCCAGAAATACGCCAACCACATCACCGCGGTGAACAACCTCGAGTTGCTGACCGCCGGCGTGACGCAGAACACCTTCCTGCACGATGTCGCCGTCCGCAGCGAAACCGCCCAGGCCAAGGTCATGGACCGCCTCGCCGAGTTCTCGCGCGAAGCCTACCAGGACCTCATCCGGACGCCGCGCTTCATCGAGTTCTTCCGTCAGGCGACCCCCATCGACGTCATCGAGGCCAGCCGCATCGGCTCCCGTCCGTCCCGTCGCACCGGCGCCGCCTCGCTTGAGGACCTGCGCGCCATCCCGTGGGTCTTCGCCTGGAGCCAGGCCCGCTTCTATCTCTCCGGTTGGTATGGCGTCGGCTCCGCGCTCGCCCGCCTCAAGGAAGAAGACCCCAAGGGCTTCGAAGTCATCCGTAAGAACTACGACGACTGGCCGCCCCTGCGTTATATGCTTAAGAACGCCTCCACCAGCGTCCTGGCATCCAACCGCAGCATGATGAAGCTCTATGGCGGCCTCGTGACGGACAAGAAGCTGCGCAGCCTCTTCCTGAACCGCATCCTCGCGGAGCATAACCTCGCCCGCAAGATGCTGGATGAACTCTCCGGTTCGAAGCTCAGCGAAGGCCGTCCGCGTCTGCGCAAGGTCATCGCCCTGCGCGAATCCGCGATCGACCTCCTGCATGAACAGCAGGTCGCCTTGCTCAAGGATTGGCGCAAGAAGGTGGCCGACGGCGACCGCAAGGAAGCCGATGCGCTCCTGCCGCAGATGCTGCTCTCCCTGAACGCCATCGCCGCCGGCCTCCAGGCCACCGGCTGAGTCCGTTCAGCGTTTCGGCAAGGTAGGGGTGGGCGAGATGTTGCCGCGCAGCATCCGTCCGATCTGCCCGGAGAGCCAGAGGTAGTGGTCTGTCGGCACGTCGCTGAGGTCCACGAAATTACCGACCGGCCGTGGGCCCCCGCATTTCATGATCGCCGTGCCTTCGTCGACCTCGTCGAACATCGCCACGTAGACGCTCTTCGCGCCGGCTTCGCGGGCGGCGACGGCTTGGGACCAGAGGAAGCGGCCGCCCAGACGGGGGATCGCGTTCTTCGGAGTCCGCTGGCCCCGCATGGCGGACAGATTGCTCCAGCTGAAGCCCGGGAAGATCACCGGTAGGTAGGTCTTCTGCTTGGCACGGCACCAGACGATGTCGGCCGCCCAGACTTCCTTCGCGAGCTCGGCGACGCCCTTCGGATTCTCGGAACGGCCGACGGCCCAGGGGCTGATGACGTCGGCGAGGCGGATGACCTCATGCAAGGCCGGGTCGGGAATGCTGTCGTTCTTACGCTCCCGCCAGAAGGTCGGCACCCCGATCATGACCGCGGCGCCGGTCGACTTGATGTCGGCGAGCAGGGCGGTCCATTCCTTGAGCGCCGGCGGGCGGTCCTTGAAGCCCAGCCCCCAGAGCGCCACCAGGGGTTTGCCTTGATGGAATTGGGCGCATGGCTGCTTGGTCTGACCGGCGGCGACGAGCTTACGCCAATCCGCGGCGACCGTCCGGAATTTTTCGGGCGGCAGTCCGCTGAGGTCATACATCACCGTCAAGGCGCGGCCTTCGGCGTTGGCGGCGGCGGTGCAGTTGCGCAGGACCATCTCCATGGAGTCTGCGCTGCGGCCTTTGCCTAGGCCGACCGCGAAGCGTTGGAGCATCGCGCCATCGATTCCGTAGTCCTTCATCCAGCGGAAGTGGCGGCGGACCGTCCCGGGATGGATGCTGCTGAAAAGATCCGCGGTCCGCCCATCGGCGAATTGGAATGGCGAAGGGTATCTTTCGTCCGGCGGGAATTCGGAGAGGTCAGGCCAGAGGTCGAAGGAATACTCCTTATCCGTGAAGAGCTTGCCCCGTCCGAAGTGGACCCAGCCGAGGCCGCTGGCGTCGCCTTCGGCGCGGAACCAGCCTTGGTAGCCCGTGACGACCTTGCCCGACAGGGTGTGGTGCAAGGCTGGCTCCGCCCGCGCGAGGGCCGCCAGGGCCAGACAGAGGGCGCAGGCCAGTGCTTTCATCGACCGGCTCAGACGTGCTTCCAGAAATCCATCAGGAAGCGCGTGGCCAACTGGGCCAGGAAGACGATGTTCCAGAAGATCAGCTGGAGCCCGAGGGAGGGGCCGAAGCCCATGCTCAGGACCTGGGCGGAGGCGCTGGTCACCAGCAGGACGACCGTGGCGGTGCAGAGGGAGATGACGAGGACCTCGATCGACTTAGGGACGAAACCTGAGAGGCTCGTGTCGGCCATGCAGATGGCGGCGAAGGTCAGGGCGACCGAGAGGATGCCCGTGAGGCCGATGCCGAAGAGGGTGCCGTCCTTGCCGAAGAAGTGCTGCGCCGCGAGCCGGCCGAGGAAGGGCAGGTAGATGAGCACCATCGCAAGGGCGACCCAGAAGCCCATCGAGCCGTAATCCTGGCCGAGGATCTTCTCGGCGTAGTTCTCCGCCGCGTGCTTGATCACGGCTTCTTTGATCGGATTGGTCAGGGCGAGGAGCACGCGGCCAACCTAGCTGTCCGACGACTTTTGTCCACGCCTAAGGCGGCGCTCAGCGGGTCCACTCCTCGCGGGCCGAGGCCCAGAGGTCGTAGTTCAGCGGACGCTTGCCGGTCGGTACCAGACGATAGTGTCCGCCGGCGGCCTTGATGATCGCGAGGCCCGCGGCGACGTCCCAGAGGTTCGTGCCGGATTCATAATACGTATCCGCGACGCCTTCGCCGACGTAGGCCAGGGCGAGCGCGGCGGAGCCGATCATGCGGATCTTCTTGTAGCGGCCGACCTGCTGCACGAAGAGCTGCATCGCCGGGCCGGACTTATCGGCGGCGGCGGGGAAGCCCGTCATGATGCAAGCGTCCTTGATGTCGGTGACCCAGCCGGGCGTGATGCGCACGCCGTTGAGATAGCTGCCCTCGCCGACGACGCCGAGGTAGGTCTTCTTCGCGGTGAAGTCATGGATGACGCCAAGCACCGGTTCCTTGCCGCGCATCAGGCCGAGCGACACGCAGGTCGAGGGCTGGCGACGAAGGTAGTTGTAGGTGCCATCGAGCGGGTCGACGACCCAGTAGAGGCTGTCGCCGTCGAAGAGGGAGGCGTCGCCGCCGAGTTCTTCGCCGATCACCGGGATCCCCGTGGCCTTGAGCCGGTCGCGGACCAGATGCTCCGAGTCCACGTCGGCCTGCATCTTCACGTCGTCATCCGTCGAAGCGTTGACCTTCATCTGGGCGCCCTTGGCGAGCAGGTCGCCGGCGGCGATGGCCGTGGCCAGGGCGACGGATTTCAGGTCTTCGAGGGAGGGCGTGCTCACGAGGGCAGGGTGGGGGCGGCCACGAGGCTCGGCAA
>CANKZO010000046.1 GCA_947488485.1 Opitutia bacterium
GAAGCGGTCGATGACCTGCTGACGTTCCTCCGCGCTGATGCCGCCATGGATCTGCGGACATCCGCCGACGAGCTCGCTGACCTCGTCCAACACCTCGCGGAAGAATGAGAAGATGACGACCTTGCGTCCGTCGTCACGATACCCTTCGAGCAGGTCGCGGAGGCGATCGAACTTGGCCGACTGCCGGTTCCCCGCCCCGATCGTCGCAGCAAGGCGCTTATGCATGAGGTTATCCTGGCTGGCCCGATAGGCCTGCAGGTCTTCCGGTTCCAGCGGGACGACCTCATCGGTCTCGGTGATATCCGGAAGCTCCGTGAGCACGTCCGCCTGGATGCGTCGTAGATACACGGGAGCGAGTCGCATGCGCACTTCCGCCGGCGCCGGCCGCACCTGCTTCAAGAGCGCGACGACCTCCGCGTCCGCCTTGGGTTGTACCGTCGTGACCAGCACATGGAGTTCGCTGAGTCGGTTCTCCAGGGCCGTGCCGGACATGAAAGCCACCGAGCCAGAGACTTCACAGAGCTTACGGACCGCTTGGGTCCGCTGGGCAGTAGGGTTCTTGACCGCATGGGCTTCGTCGACGGCCAACAAGTCGACCGAGGTGATCTTATCCGCCAGCCGCGCCAAAGTCGTATAAGTCGTGATAGCGACTCCGCCCTCGCGCTGCCACTGCTGCAGCTCGTCGTCCCGGTCGAAGCCATGGACGATGATCGGGCTAAGTTTGGTGTGCTTCTTCACCTCACGCTCCCAGTTCACGAGCACGCTGTTCGGCGCGACCACGAAGAAGTGACGTTTCCCTTGAGCGGCCAGATGACACATCGCCGCCAAGACCTGGATCGTCTTACCCAAACCCATGTCATCACCGAGCAGCACTCGCTGCTGGCAGACCACGTATTGGGCGCCGAAGACCTGATACTTGCGCAGATTGGCCGTCATCAGGCTCAGGTCCAAGCGCGTCGCTTCGACCGCATCGGCGATCTCCGCCGGCAGGCCGCCACGGAGGTCCGGTCCGGCCAAAGCGCCCTGGGCGACCACGCGGGCCGGCAGGATACTCTCCAGCAACGCGATGAAGCTAGCGGAGTTATCGCCGTAGCGTCGCCAGACCACCTCTGGCGCAAACGTCAGACGTTGGGCGTAGTCCGCCAGACCACGGGCCTCCTCGGCCACCCAGCGCAGTTCCGCGGCCAGATTACCATCCCGTCGAGCCAACTCCTGCTGGGCGGAGACAGAGAAGAGATGATCTCGGACCTTCGTCTGGCCCCGGAAGATACGCAGACGTTCGTCGGCATCGTCGAAGCGGATCTGAGCTTCCTGCGGGCGCGTCCCCAGGTCACGGACCAAGGTCTCATACTTCACCAAGGCCACCAGCAAGCGGGTATCCGCCGGACGACGGTGATCCGGATCAGGGAGCAGACGCACTCGTGCTCGGGCCGATTCCTCAAAAGTCCGATACGCCTGTATCGTGGCCGCCGCCGTCACCTCGCCGATGCCGCGGTAACGTTGCAGGGACAGTTCGGTCTGTCCGGCTAACTGGGCGACCTTCCGGAAGCCGGCGGACTGCAAAGCGCCGACCGGGGCGCCGAAGTCCTTCAGTTCGTCGATGTCCGTCGCGTTCATCTCGGCCAGAGCAGATTCCGCCACGATAGCCTCCGCCGCCGCGATGACCTCCGCCCGGGCCGTCGGCAGGACCTGTTCGATCCGCCGCAATTCCCCGTAGGCCTTCAGCCTTTCAACCTGGGCACGGCCCTGCCCCGCCCGGACCTTCATGGCCAAGCCAACTCCCGCCAGATAATCTGCGATGCCTTTGAACACTGCACCCTACTCTGCCTACTCCCCGACCACCCGCCAGCGCGAAGGTGTGCCCAAGGTAGGGATGACCGGCCCGGTCATCCTTTTCTCAAGGTAGGGTCAGCACGGCGTGCTGACCTAGCTGCCTCTCTGTATTCCCAACCGCCAACCGCTAACCGCCAGCACCAGATACAGGTAGGGTCGGACCGCGTCACGACGTAGGAATAAACAGCCGGAGACAAACCTGAGGATTGGATTCCTCAGAGGCTTCAAACCCATCCAACAAAAAAGACCCGGTCGATGACCGGGTCTTTCAGTTAAGAACCTGACGACAATCAGGGCTTCGCAGGAGCAGTTTCCGGCTCCAGCTGAACCATCAGGGGATTCGGCTTATGTTCGTACATGGCACCCGTTCCGGCATCGACACCGGCGCCGATGATACCGCCGAAGATCACGTTACCCGCCATAGCGGCACCGCCGCCGCCACCGACTTCGGACTGCACGATGATCGTACGGCTCTTGTAGCCAGGCTTGCTCACGAATACCGTCAGAGTATCACGACGACCAACCTCGAAGCTCGCTGGCGTGCGGGCGACCTGACCGGAAGACAGACGTACCTCGGCGTCCTGCGGCGTCGAGTCGACGACAAAGACCTCCTTGGATCCGCGGGTAATGGAGGCGCAGCCAGTGCCGAAAAGAATGGCCGTGAGTGCGATAAGTAAGGTTGAGGTACGCATGGTGTCACTAAATCAGTAGTGTAATTAGCACATCGCAATAACTTTTTAAAAGCCACCTGCTCCGATATCTGAAAACAAAAAGGGCCCGGCACATGCCGGGCCCGTAAGCGTGCTATGAAGTCCGCTTAGAAGTTGTAGCCGGCCGAGATCGAGAAGGCGCCGTCGCCGTCGACCCAGGCATAACCGACGGTAACGTCGATCTCCTTGGAGACGTTGCAACGGACGGCCACGCCGAACTGGTTGTCGGACTGGCTGTCGGCGCCGACCAGGGCGAGGCCGGTGTCGAGGTCATAGGAACCGGCGGCGTATTCGGTGCGGACGCGATCGTAGCTCACGAAGGCTTCCCAGGTCTCATTGAAGGAATGACGGTAGGCGATGCCGAGGGACGTGACGTTCGCGGCGACGGCGACGGCCGTGGCGCCGTCGAAGCCGGCACCCTGGAGCTGGCCGTAGGAGGCGCCGATGATGATGTCACCGGAACCCACGCCGAAACGGGCGCCGAGGTTGAAGGTGCTGGCTTCGCCGTCGACGTCGTCGAGATTACGGGCGGTGAGGTCCTGGTAGGAGCCGCCGATGAGGACGTGCTCACCGAGCAGGGCGGTGCCGGAGACGGCGAGACCCTTGATCTCTTCGCCCTGGACGTAGCCGGCGCGGATGAAATCATAGGACATCTTGGGGGAACCGGCGCTCTGCGCGGAAAGCGCAGCGGCGGCGGACAGGAGGGAGACGGTCAGTAGGGTATTCTTCATATCATCTATAAGCATGCCCTCGCCCGTACTGCCGCCAAGCCTGTTTTTCTACAGTAACTAAATATAATATCTATCGTATAACAATCGTATAAACACCATGACCAGACTTCTAAGCCCACCCCACCCTCCGGCCGCGGACAAAGAAGCCGCCTTTGGCCGATGGTATCGGCTTCTTGTGGTAGGGTCGGGACCGCGTCACGACATAGCCTGTATCGAGGTAGGGACGCATCGGCGCATGCGTCCGCCCTGCCCCGGTCGCGACGTAGTCGCACCCCACCCTATGCTCCCAGATCCCGGAGAAGTTTGCTCTCGATGATTGGGTCATGCCGCAGGTGCTTAATCGTCCTGATGACCTCTTGGACATCGTAGGCGGTTCGGCGTAAGGTCACCTCACCCTTCTCTGCGTCGTAGGTCGCCCAGGTGGCACGTTTGTCCCCGCCTCGCGGCAGGCCGACACTACCGACGTTGATGACCGTCTTACGGCCCGGCTCGAGGGCATACACCCCTGATTTAGGCCACGCTACGGGGTCTTCACGGCCTTCGGTCCAGATTTCGGGCACATGGGTATGCCCCACGAAGCAAAGCGGCTCTGTCTGGGCGGCAAAGTGAGCCTTCAGCGCCCGGGGCGTCAGGAGATAATCAAAGACCGCCTCCGGATTCAGGGAGGCATGCGCCAGCTGGACACCCTCATGACTTCCCGTTGGCCGCCACTTACCGATCATCTCACGATCAGCATGCGTCAGTTTCTTGCGGGTCCATTCCAGCGCACCCCAGGCCGCATCATTGAACCAGTCCTCATCCAGCTCACCGACCAATCCCGCCTCGTGATTACCCTGCAGGCAGACCTCCGCCCCGGAAATCATCCGCAAACAGTCATTGGGAAACGGCCCGTAGCCGACCACATCGCCCAGGACAATCATCCTACGGACACCGAGCTTCGCCATCTCCGCGAACACCGCCTCCAACGCCGGACGGTTGCCATGGATGTCGGATAGGATCGCGATCATGACCTAGGTTTCCTTGGAGGGTGAGTCCAATCGAGCTTCTCGAGTAGGATCTTTTCCATCTGCACCATCATCATGATGCGCCCGCGGATCTCTTTTCCGGCGAAACCGTTGCGCAGGAAAAGCTCCAAAGAGCTGCGTAGCTTAATGACGTCGACGTCGCTTCCCATGAGTACCAACGGTATTTTCCCATGACGATAGAGCTGCAAGTAGACTTCATGCACGCAATCGCAGTAACGCTGCCCCAAGACCGGATGCTGAAGATACGCCTTGGCCTCAGCGTCATCATCCAGGCCATAGAAGACCGAGTTCGCGGACGTCCCCAGACCCTTCAACTGCGGGAAGACCCACCAGATCCAATGACCCGTCTTCTGACCGGCCTTCAACTCGGCCAAAGCGCGCGCATAGGATCCGTCCTTTTCTTGGGCTTGGAGGAATCGATCGAGGGACATGGGTGGAAGGGCTGAGGTCAGATTACCTCGGATAGGTAATTTCAAATCAATCCCCTTGCAATGCTAACAGTTAGTGTTAATGTATCGATATCCCCTTAAAAACATGTCGAAGTCCAATAAAGACGCCAAATTGGCAGAATTTAAAGACCGTATCGCCACCGCCAAGGAACACCGCTTCGCCGACCGCATGGAGTTGGCCAGGGCAGAGTACACCCTGGCCCTCGCGTTCGCCGAGATGCACTTCGGACCCGACAGCACCCAGGTCGATACGGTCTGCCTCGAGCTGGCCCTCTTCTACTCCACGGTGAAGGAACCGGCAGCCGAGCTCGCCGTGCTCGAGCGCCGGGTCCGCATCCGGAAGGCGCAGGCCGGCATCCCGCAGATCGTCGAAGCTCTCCTGGACGTCGCGGAATGCCAGAAGTTGCAGGGCCGACCCGGTGCCGCCGAAAGGACCTATCGCGACGCCATGGACGTCTGCGACGCAACCGACGAGGCCAACCTCCCGCCCCTGCGCATGACCTTGCTCTACTTCGGCATCTTCCTCAACGACAGCGAACGCCATGAGGATGCAGTCCAGTTCCTCGAAAGCGCGTTCGACTCCTGCAAGATTCCCGCCGAAGTCCCGACCCTGATTGCCGCGCGCATCTCGATGCATCTCGGAGTAGCGTACCTTCACCTCAAACGCCATGCTCAGGCGTTGAAGCTCATCGATGCCGCAACGCCGGTCGTGACCCATCGCGGTCAGCCAGGCAACACCGTCTTCGGCAAGATCTTCTACTACTTGGGCAATTATCATCAGCGCGAGGATCGCTTGCTGGAAGCCGCCCGTGCCTACGATCTGGCGCTCCTGCAGTCGCGCAATGCCCGACATATCAACTTCCGCAACATGGCTTACATCCAGCAGGCCGCGGCCGCCAACGACCTGAAACGGGGCCGTCCGCGCCAAGCCGAAGAGCGCCTGAAAGTGGCGGTAAACTTCCTCTGCCGCACGGAGGAGGAACACCACCCGGACGTGCTTTCGGTCAAGCAGGACCTCGTCAACATCTACATCCCGGCCAAGCAGTACGCCAAGGCCGAGCCGATCCTGGAAGAGATGGTCGCCGCCAGCGATCACCCCGAGTTCTCGGACGAACGCGCCAAGGAGCGCTACCTCAACAACCTCGGCTTCGTCCAAGTGCACCTCGAGGAATTCCCCAAGGCCGAGGCCAACCTGCGTCGCGCCCTGCTCTCCGCCGGCGACGACCACGGCTGCTATGTGATCAAGAACCTCGGCCTCATGTACCAGAAGATGGGCTACGCCGAAGAAGCCGTCCGCGAATACCGGAAAGCCCTGCCCCTCTTCGAGCAGCACTTCTCCACCGACCACCCCGTCGCCGAATTCATCCGCGGCGCCCTCGCCGAACTCGAAACCCAGACGAGTTAACCCAGAAAAACCCCAAGCAAAGGGAAACCGGAGACCGGAATTAATGCTTCGGACATATGGACCCAGCCAATCATCCAGTCTCCCTATGGTGCCCCCTTTGAATTCTGACTCTCCCTATACTCAATACTCCAAACTCTATACTCACGATCTGCCTCTGCTTCGCAGCAGTTCACCGTGCCAGCATGCCCCCGCTGAATAGCCTACCCCCACCCCTACCCCTACCCCTCTTCTCCACCCATGCCTTCCACTCTCGCCTCCATCTCCACCCTCCTCGACTCCGCCGGCATCAAACACCGCCAGAAAGATGACTTCATCCGCACCGGCTTCTCCACCGACCTTTACGAGGACGACGATGGCGACTTCGGCGTGAACATCGTCCTCCGCCTCGAGGAGAACGGCGAACTCCTCCGCATCCAGGCGCCCATGGCCTATCGCCTACCCAAGGACGCCTCGCCCGAGACGCAACTCGCCGTGCTCCGGACGATCAACCAACTGCATTGGGAATCGAAGATCCTGCAGGTCGAGATGGACTCCGAAGACGGCGAGATCCGCCTCAGCATCGACTTCCCGATCGAAGACGGGCAGCTGACCGAGACCCAGCTGGCGCGCATGGTGCGCCTCATCCCTTCGCTCATCGATCAAGGCCACCTGGCCATGCGCGATGCCCTCGAAAAGGCAATCCCCTTGCCGACCGAATCCGAGGTCAGACGCCGCTTCGACGCATTCGTGCGCAGCCGCGGCTAACCCAATACCATACAGACCTAACATGAAGCTCTTCGAACCCCGTATCGACCGTGACCTCGCCGTCCAGCTGGGCGAAGAAGCCGTCGCGATTTCCAAAGCCGGCCAGTACGTCGGCCCGGCCGGATTGGTCGGTATCTCGACCGAAGTGAAGTCCTGCATCCAAGCGACCGTCCACTACGCTGCCGATCACGTCCACCCTACCCCGGTCACGGGTCCGCACACGACGACCTACGAAGTGACCAACGAGACCACGCTCTCCGCCCACCGCCGACACCTCGCCAAAGGACATAAGGTCGTCTCCCTGAACTTCGCCGCGGCCACCCATCCCGGCGGCGGCTTCCTCACGGGCGCCCGCGCCCAGGAAGAGTACCTCTGTCGCTCCAGCGCGCTCTATCTAGCGATCAAGGATTCGCCCATGTACGCCTATCATCGTCGGGAGGGACATAAACGCTACAGCGATGCCATGATCTATTCGCCCGACGTACCGGTCTTCCGTGACGATGAGCACAGACTGCTCCCGGCACCCTATCTGGCCTCCTTCATCACTTCCGCCGCCCCGCTCACCAAACACCTCCACCCTGAGGAACTTACCCTGGTCGCGGACATTCTGCGCAAACGCATCTGGAAAATCCTGACGGTCGCGCAGGCGCATGGCCACGACTCGCTCGTCCTCGGCGCCTGGGGTTGCGGAGCGTTTGGCAATGACGGCAACCAGGTCGCGGCGCTCTTCAGATGGGCCCTGGCGGAGGATTTCAAAGGCGCCTTCAAGGAGGTCACCTTCGCGATCGTCGACACCTCGCCCGAAAAGAAGTTCATCGGGCCGTTCGCCGAATGCTTCCTCAAACCGGCCGAACCCTTCATCGAACCGCTCTGGGAAATCGTCGCCAAGGAAGTGGTCGGCAAGGCCAACGACGAGTGGCGACTGGTCCGGTCGACCAACCCTCAGGTCACGCACTTCCTGCAGATGGGCCTGCATGGCACCAACATGAAGTGCCTCTTCATCCCGAAAAAGGGAGATGAGGCTGGCACCGGCCAGGTCATCCTCAACGTAGGGGCTAACGATCTCAAGGGCCTCCTCGAGTATGCCGCGGCCCATCCCGAGGCCATGCGCGTGCCTCCCCTGAACTTCCCGCTCAATCTCGAAGGCAACGGGGATAAGGCCGGCGAACCCACCCGCTGGGAAAACGGCGGCGCGATCTACGCGCACGCCCACCTCGTGACGCCTGCCGGCCCCGAGCTGTACGCCCGCATCGGCCCTTGGTATGCCGCCGCACTCGAAGGAATCTGGGACCTCATCGGCAAAGCCGCACGTTGGCATCAGGAACGGACGAAATGAGCGACGACCGGGAATTCCGTGATAAGTGGCAAAGCCGCATCGATGGCTGCGGGCCCTATTGCAGCTGCCTCGTCATCATCATCGTCCTGGCCCTCGCGTTCTTCGCCTTCATTATCCGCTGACCCAGGTAGGGACGCGTCGGCGTACGCTTCCGTGCATCAAGGTAGGGGCAGCACCGCGTGCTGCCCTAGGTGGCCCTCTGTATTCCCAACCGCCAACCGCTTTCCGCTATCACCTCGCGGCTCCGCCGCGCTGGGTAGGGTCGGGACCGCGTCACGACATAGCCTGCGTCGAAGTAGGGAAGCGTCTGCGCACAATCCTATTTCCTGATCAGCCAGATGAATTAGCCTCTGAATGCGCCTTAATCGGTTCGACTATTGTATTAAGGGGTTACCATGCGCGCTCGGTGGGGCATATAAACAACTATATCGCTGCCCGATGCGAATAGACCATAATACAATATTTACATATTAGACACCTTCACGTTAGAAGGTAGGCCGATGGGTCCTCGCCTCCAGCTCAGCCGCAACGGCAAAATTGTTGGGGAGTATGACCTCGAGAAGCTCCGCGTAATGAAGGACGAAGGCCACATCTTCCCGGGCGATTACCTCTGGATGGCCGGCTGGGACGATTGGAAGAAGGCCATCGAGTACCTGGAGTCGCTGGAGGCAGAGCTGCTTCGGGAAGAAAAAGAGGAGGCGCCCAAGCCGAAGCGCAAACGAGCCAAGCCGAAACGTAAGAAAACCGAAGTCGCCGAGGATCCGGATGAATCCGATGCTTCCGAGGAAGAGAACTACCCCGAAGTCGAAGCAAAGAGACATGACTGGAATTATATCGGTATGGCCGCGTTCGGCATCCTTGGCATCATCCTAGCCATCTACTCCTCCGGATCTTCAGGTCCCACGAGCCATCAGCAGGAAAGACCGACCTCGATGACCGCGAGCGCGAAGACGCGCGAGGCCGAACCCAAGGCGAGGCCGTCCCAGCCTCCCGTCCAAAGCCCGGCGGTCTCGCCAGTCACGAAGAAGTCCAATCATGGCTATTCCTTCAAGGGATTCGGCTACGACGGAAAGAAACTCTTCGCCTCCAGCGTACTCGCCTACGCGGCGGGCGCCGAAGACGAAACCGATGATGAACTACCGGAGGATTCTGCGACATTCTACCACGAAGGCTCTCCGTACGCAGCGATCGCTCTTTCCGGGGTCAGAAAAGGAGATCGCTTCAAGGTCACCGTCAGCGGCGACCGCTTCATCAAGGCCAGCAAGTTCGAATTTGTCGCGAAAAAGGACGATGCTTTCGTCGAGGTCGGCCCCAACACCCTTTTCGACTACGAGGCCCTGAACAAACTCCGTCAGAACGTACCATTCAATGTTACTTACACCGTGCAACGAGGAGACGAGTCCCCTCGCACCGAATCCGAAACCTGGCTTGCCCATCAGATCAACGACTGCCAAACCAGATGCGCCAACCTTTATCTCAACAAGAAGGGCGTGATCACGGCGAAGCCCTTCGACGCCTCCTTTGCTTTCGCGGGCTATGTGAACGAGAATCACCCTTGGATCGACAGCCTCCTCAAGGACGCCCTCGAGACAGGCCTATGTCGCGCCTTCAGCGGCTACCAAGAAGGGGACGAAGGAGTCCTTCGTCAGGCCAACGCGATCTGGACCGCCCTGCAGAAGCGCGGAATAAGCTACTCGAGCATAGCCAACTTCACCGCCTCGGGCGGCAACTCGTATCAGCATGTCCGCTTCATCGACGAATCCATCACCTCCGCTCAGGCCAACTGCATCGACGGAAGCGTGGTCCTGGCCTCAGTGCTCCGCAAGATCGGCCTCAACGTCAGCATCATCTTGGTTCCCGGTCATGCCTATGTCGCCGTCCTCAAAGATGACGGCAGCGAGTATCTTTTCGCCGTCGAGACGACCATGATCGGACGTTTCACCTTGGAGAAAGCCATCGACTACGCCACGGACAGCGGCCCCCAAGCCCTCAACAAAATCTACGAGAAATTAGACGACGAGAAGCACCCTGCCTACCAGGAGCTCAACATCCGCTTGGCACGCAAGATCGGCATCAACCCGATCCCCTACATCCGCTGATTCCCTAAGCGAAAGACATGGAAGAATTCGACTACATCAACCTGTGGAGGCTGACATCCTACCTGCCGATGGGAGAGAATTCCATCGCGTCGGGGATGTTCCGCTGGAACGTCGAAGTATTCCTGGGACTCATGGGCATCGGGTGGGTCTCGTTCTTCGTCCTGAGCACGATCCAAAAGCAGCGACTGGCCCCGAACAGCGCTCCGCTCTTCAAGACCCTTTTCGTCGTCGGCGTTTTCGGACTCTGCTTCACGCTGGGCACACAATGGGTCGGCCGATTCACCTACGATTACTTGCGGCCGGATGATGAGTCGCAGACGTCATCACAAAAAGGCCGAAATCCCGAGAAGCATCTACCAGCAAAGACGAACAGAGGGAATGGGTATGCTTTCCTCATCATGATCGTGCTCATGATCGTGCTCATGATCATCGGAGGAGGCTATGCCTTCACCGCGATGCATGACCTGGGGCTGGTCGCGCACTTCTTCGCCTTCACGTTCGGAGTCGGCCTGACCGTCGAACTCGGCAAGCTCATCGCGGCCGCCATCATCGTGTCACCCGGCCTCGGGCTGCTGAAGAACCGCGCCACCCTGCTCCCGTTCCTTATCGCCGGCCTCGGCTTCGGCCTCGCGGAAGCATTCCTCTATCTGGGCGACTTTTCAATGGGTCAAGTGAGTGGCATCGAGCATTACCTTCGGGGTACTTGGTCCGTACTCCTGCACACAGCCTGGGCAGCGATAACGGGCTACATGGTGCTACGCTCCGAGTCCAAAATCCCTGAGGTCGGACAAGTACTCGACGTGACCGACACCTTCTGGAGCCTCATCTTCGTCATGATTCCGACGGCCCTGCTGCATGGCCTCTATGATGCGCTGTGCGCACATAATGAACCAATCTATGCCCTACTCGTCGGCCTCGTGTCGCTCTTGCTTGGATGGATAGCGTGCCAACGCTTCAAGATTAAGCCATGAGCGTAACAAGACGCTGGGCGAACGGCGGCGCGATCTACGCGCATGCCCATCTCGTGACGCCTGCCAGCCCGGAACTCTATGCCCGCATCGGGCCACGGTATCCCGCCGCCCTGGAAGGCATCTGGAATTTCCTAGCCAAAGCCGCCGCATGGAATCGTGATAGGACGAAATGAGCACCGACCGCGAATTTAATGATAAGTGGCAGAGGCGTATCGATGGCTGCGGGCCCTATTGCGGCTGCATCGTCATCATCATCGTCCTGGTCATCGCCTTCTTCGCCTTCGTCCTCCGCTGACCTAGTGCCCGCCCGTCTACCTCACCACGCTGACTCACGGGCGGAATCCCGTCACCGTATCAGCCTGACGGATCAGCTGGTCCAGCTCGAACGGAGTCGAGGGATGGAATAGGCCGTCGTGTTCGAGCCGGCCTTTGACTCTTCCGGTCAGGTCCAGGAACAGCTCGACGATCTCCGGGTGCAGGCCGAAGTAAGGCCGATCGGTGCAGTCCTTGATCACCAGTTTCTTGAAAGGTCTGGCGCCAATCGGCCAGGTCCGCGGATGCCAGCGCAGGATCTCACGCGGCTTCAGGTGGTGGTGTTGATTGAACCAATACTGGGCCCAGATGCTCTCCCATGCCAGGCCGGGAGCCCTGTGCGGACTGTTCATGAAGGTCCTGACCTCGGTCGGAATGTCTTTGTGACCATGCCATGCCGGTTTCAGTCCCAGCTGTCGAGATTCGCACTGCAGGTACTTATCGTAGACCCGCTCCCGCGGATCGGTCGGCAAATCCAAAGGTCCCGGATAGGTATGCGCCGAATCGATCGGCTTCGGAGGATTACCGCGGCAAGGCAGGCCACAATCGTAGGGTTGATCGATGTAAACGATCCGGTAGTGGACACCGAACGGCAACGACAACAACGGCCCTTGGATGCGGACGTCGAGTTCCTCAGCAGCTGCGAGATTCCAAAGCCGGAAGAGATGATGGACGGTAGAAGTGCTCATCTCGCCACCTGTGCCCTTCTCCTCCCGCCCCGCAATCCTACCGCATGTCATATGGGCCTACAGAACACTCAAAGGGAAACCGGAGACCGGGATTAATGCTTCGGGCATGATTCATTCCAGGTGACGGGTGACGGCCACAGTGGTCAGCATTTCGGGCGTTAGCCCTTCAGCCTTCAGCCGCCGGCATCTGGGTGACAGCTCCCGATGGCCGAACGGCCGATTCCTGAACTCCCGATGCCCGTGCCCGTCACCCGTCACCCGGCGCTTTGTCTCTCCCTATACTCGATACTCCATACTCAATACTCGCTTGCATCCTGTTCCACCGAGCCTCTGAGCCTCCGGGCCTCTCGTGTGCGCCCCTTGTCCCCGTGTCACCGTGCCCACGTGTCCCCTTGCGCAAGCGCGTGTCCCCTTGCGCTTATGAATTGAGCCTCCATTCATAAGCGCCATGTCCGTCCCTTCACTCTCCAAATCCCTCTTCAAACTAGGGCTGACGTGTCCGCTCAAGCTGAAGCATGCGCTGGCTCTGCCGGCGTTGCCGCGTCAAGCGGATGGGAACGAGTACATGCAGCAGCTGGCGCGGGGCGGGTACATGTTCGAGAAGCTGGTGAAGGTTTACTACCCGGGTGACGACATGTTCGTCCCGAAGGAGAGCCATGCCGAGGCCTCCGCGCGGACGCTGGCCAAGATCAAGGCCGGCGACTGCACCCTGCACGAGGCCACCTTCGCGGTCGGCAGCCTGATGGCCCGCTCGGACATCGTCCGCGTGACCGGCGACACCCTCGACCTGATCGAAATCAAGTCCGCCTCCGCCGAGGTGGAGTCCAAACTCCAAGCCGACCCGAAGGAACTCCTGAAGAAGAGCTGGGAGCCCTATGTGGTCGACCTCGCCTACCAAGTGCACGTCGCCCGCCAGGCCCTGCAGGCTGCCGGCATCAGCAAGACCATCCGGGCCTGGTTCTACCTCCCCAATAAACTGGGCACCGCCTCCCCGGAGGAGATCCGCGGGCTCTTTACCCTCACCGAGAATGGCCCAGGAGGCCGTCCGACGGTCGAATACCGGGGTAAGGCCAAGCCGGGCGACGAAACGTCCCTGATTGCCATCCTGGAGGCCACGGAAGCCGTCACCCAGGCCTACCCCAGCGAGGAATCCATCGCGGAAGCGACCGAGCGCCTGACCGGGTATGTCGCCAGCGGTAACTGGCCGAAGCCCGAGGTCGGTATGAAGTGCAAGGCCTGTGAGTTCAACGTCCCTGGGCAGACCTCGGGCTATGACCTCTGCTGGGGGACCCAAGCCCGCGCCGAGCATCACCTTTTCACGCTGTGGCATCTGGGCACTATGGAATACCGCCAGCCGGGAACCGTCCGACGCATCGTCGAACAGACCGCCCCGCGGGCTCCTCGCATCACCGACCTGCAGGACGAAGACGTCGCCGGCGATGGCGAGTTCCAGCGTGGCTGGAAACGCCAGATCATGGCCGTCCGCACCGGACGCGCGTTCATCTCACCCGAAATCGTGCGCGATGCCGCGACTCTGATGCGCTGCAAGCCCGAGAACTATCCGCTGTTCTTCTTGGACTACGAAGGCACGCGTTGTGCCCTTCCCTCTGCGCCGGAAAGTCGTCCGTATGGCCAGGTCGCCTTCCAGTGGAGCTGCCACGTCATCGATAACCCCGGCGCTTCGCCTCGGCATGTCGAGTGGCTCGATACCGAGAACGACAATCCGAACCTCGGCTTCCTCGAATCCCTGCGTAAGCTCCTCGGCGAGCAAGGCACCATCTACCATTGGGCTGAATACGAGGTCGTCGT
>CANKZO010000047.1 GCA_947488485.1 Opitutia bacterium
GACGGACCACCGGCCCCTTGGAAGACCGTGCCGCCGTTCGGTACGCGGAAGGCCATCTGGCCCGTCATCAGCGCGTAGCGGGAGGGCGTGCAGACCGTGGCCGGACTATGGGCATCGGTGAAGCGCATGCCCGCGGCGGCGAGGCGATCGATGTTCGGCGTCGGCACCTTCGACTCCGGGTTATAGCAGCGCACGTCGCCATAGCCGAGATCGTCGGCGAGGATGAGCAGCACGTTGGGCTGGCCGCCCGCCGCAGCGCAGAGCGCGCCTGCCAATAAGCAAAGGGCGACCAAGGGGCGGACTGGGGCGGTCATGCGATGACACGATAGCCGACCGCCGGCAGAAAGGGCAAGGGCCGTAGCAACCTCCTCCCCGCTGTATTTTTGGCAGGGACGGCACCACGTGCTGTCCTGCCTGGACCTTTTTACCTTTGGCAGAACACCTGCTTGGCTTACGTTCCACCGCATGCCCCTCAGCCGACGTGATGTCCTCCGCCTCTTCGCCGCCGGCGCCGCCTGGGCGCCGTTGGCGAGCCTGGCTGCCGATCGCGCCGCGAAGCGTTCCCCCAAGAAAGGCTGGGCGGGTAATCGTCCGGAGTCCGAAAAGCAGTTCGGCTGCACATGGTGGTATACGTGGACCTGCCAAGGCAGCAGCACGCCGGGTTATGAATTCGTCCCGATGGTGAAAGGCCATCGTCGGCCCGTGCCGGACACCGAGCTCGCGCTGATGAAGGACCCGGCAGCCAAGCACCTCCTCGGTCTGAACGAACCCGAGCGGGACACGCAGGGCAACCTCACCGTCGAAGAGGCCGTCGCGGCCTGGCCGGCGATGGCCGCATTCGCCACGGAGAAGAAACTCCGCCTCGGCTCTCCCGGCGTCTCCTCCGACGGCCTCGGCGGAGCGTGGATGCGCGAGTTCATGGAGCAGGCCCAGCGCAAGAAGCTGAAGGTCGATTTCATCACCGCCCATTGGTATCGCAGCGCCGACCCCGTGGCCTATGAAGAATGGCTCAAGGAACTTTACGCCACGTATCGCCGGCCGATTTGGGTCACCGAATTCAACGCCATGTTCACCAAGGCCGACGACAACGGCCATGCCCAGTTCCTCCGCGGTGCGCTCAAGGCCATGGACCGGCAGCGCTTCGTCGAACGTTACGTCTACTTCAATCCCAAGGAAGGCAAGGCCGCGCTCCTCAAGGACGGCGCCCTCACCAAACTCGGCGAGATCTACCGCGACGCGGGAGGTTGAGAATCAGGGGACACGTGGGCACGAGTAACGGTGACACGGGGACGATGCCTTCGTGTAAACGGTCATTGTCTCCCTGGCCAACCAGCCAACGGGTCAACCGGTCAACTCACTCTGCATCGTTCTGTTCCACTGAGCCTCCGAGCCTCTGAGCCTCTTATGTCTCCCCCTTGCCCACGTGTCCCCGTGTCAACGTGCCCCCTGCGGCCATCAGGCCGCACCCCCTCGCGGCCATTAGGCCGCGCTACCCCTTCAGCTGCGCGAAGCGAACGTGCAGGAGGGCCCGGCCTTTGGCCGAGAAGATGCAGGAGTCTTTAGTCGGGGAGAACTGGACGCCATCGCACTTGGCGAGCTGGGCGCGCTGGACGGCGTAGGCGCGCAGCAGGAGCACCGAGCGCACATGCTGCAGGATATCCTCATCGGACTTCGCGAGGAAACCCGGCAGATTCTCGACTTCGATCACCAGACCGGGAAGACGCTTCGACATGCCCGTAAACCAAAGACGGCGCAGTGTAGCCGTAAAGGAAGAAGAGGGAGCTGAGTTGAGGGGTAATCAGCATGGGGTCACCCCTCATCCGTGAGCACCTAAACCGTGCCCTTAAGCGGTTTTTAGGTGCGTCTAATTAAAGGTGCGGCCTCACCCCGTGTTCGGCCCAGTGTTCGGCCAAGCTAAACGAGGCTCCAACCGTTCTTGAATACATTCATTGGACAGCCATGGTTAGCCCATGCGCCAAGTCGTACTAAATCTCCTCGTATGGCTGACGCTCTTCTCAACGGCGTTCGCTCAGCAGCCGCGTAAGTTCTGCGAAATTCAGGTCAACAAGGCGCCGATCAAGATCTTCCTAGCGGAAGACGAAGCCGCGGGAACCTCATTCCCTCCCGGTGCCGCGAAAGCCTACCTCAAGCTGCTAGGTTTACCTGAGAATATCTCGATCAGCTCCGAGGCCTGGATTTGCGACCGCGCGTCCCAGACGAAAAACGCGAGCGGAGCCGAGCTAACAGCTCAAGAAGAAGAGGAACTGGTACGATTCATGATCGTCGGGACGGATTCGCGACTGAGCGAATCTGACCTAAAAGTCATGAGGCACTCGGCGCTTGATTCCGGCAAAGACATGGCGTCCTTTGACCAAAGAACGAAGGCGACGCTTGAGCGGATGAAGCAAGCCGGCGCCGATAAGCCCTTCTACACAAAGGACAAGATCGCCGCCGCCCGTCAGGCTGTTACCGGCATGAAGGTGGTATCCGAAGGACCACGTCATTGCACCCTCGCGGTCGAGAGCGCCAAGGTGAACAGCATCATCTCATACGTCTTGGCCGAGTCTCGGCTGGTGATGGTAGCAGGATGGTTCAAGACGGGCGACCTTCCAGCCGCCACCAAACGCGCAGCTGAAATCGTCTCGCTCATCGAAGACCAGAGTCGCAAATGGGACGGCGTCATGCCGTCGATGGCCGACTCCCGGTTCAGCGGGCCGGACGGTCTCTTCAGTTATAAGCGTTCCGGCAAATGGCAGACAGCCTCCTCGCAGGCTACTGCTGGGTTCTTTGCTCCGGGCACAATGTCGGTCCTGCTGCAATATCCGGAAAAAACCGAGGCGGGCAACTTCCCGCTCGTGACGCTCGTGCTGGAGAGACGCGACCCGAAAATGACGATGAAGGAATATTGGGAGATGTCGCTCTCGCTCATGGAAGGCGCAATCCGGTCTGGCATCATCACAGATATTAGCGACCCCAAGCCTTATCCGGCAACTTCCGGCTGGCCAGCCGTGACGGGGACGTTCGTCCGCAATAACAAGCTGCCTATCAAATGTCGGGTGGTTATACTTATGATCGGACCCGGCGAATTCCTCACAGCCACAATCATGACCGACGAGACCGTGAAGCCCGAGGTCTTCCAAGCAGCCTGGGAGTGCGTCGACTCGATCGACACCCCGAGCTCACCTAAGCAAAGGGCCATACGTTGACCTGTCTGTGCGGCCGAGCGAGACTCCAACCTAATATCGCACACCCATGAAACGCACCATCCTCACCCTACTGTTCGGCTTGCTCTTCGCCCCGCTTGCGGATGCCGCGGACATCAAAGACCATCAGGGGCTGCAGCTAATCGTCGCGCAGCTGAAAGTGCATCAGCGCATCACCCCGGAATTCATCGGATCGATCCGCCCGCAGGCCGAGCGGGGCGACAAAGGCGCGATCTTCGCGATGGCCTTGGCTTATGTCTTCGACCGTGGGATTCCGCGCGATGAAGCGGAATCAGTCCGCTGGGTCGAGCGGGCCTGGCGCGCCGGCGATATCGATGCCACGTACACGGTCGGCATGATGTATAAGAACGGGGAGCTCTACCCGAAGGATGCCGAGAAATCCTACCTATGGATCAGCCGCGCGATGGAGATGGGCAGCGCGGACGCACGTTATTTCGTGGCCTTTGCGAAAGAGAAAGGTCTCGGTGTAGCTATCGACACCCCTTCCGCCTTAAGACTCTACGAGGAGGGGGCGGCCAAAGGGCATCCCTTGTCGCTGATGCGCATGGGCTACCTGCACCGTGAGGGCAGACTGCTGGCCAAAGATTCCCAAAAAGCCTTCCAATACTGGACCAAAGGGGCCGAGACAGGTGATGCTTATCTTCAGACCACGCTAGGCTTCTGCTACTTGCGGCAGCCTGAATTCTTTCCGACCGCCTACCCGGAAATGCCCAAGGATGACGTCGAGGCTTATAAATGGCTGACCCTCGCCGCTGCCGCCGGGAACGCCCAGGCGCTCAAGCTCCGCGAGATGGCCGAGCGGAGGATGAGCTCCGCCGAGATCGACCGCGCCAAAGAAATGGCAGCCAGCTTCAAGCCTTCCTCCAAATGAACCGCTTCATCGTCCTGTGCCTTGGCCTATTTCTCTCCTTGCTCGGCGCCCAGGCAGCCGAGCAGACCGAGGTGCGGATCGGCGCCAAGGTCGTCGCCGTGACGACCCCACAGGGTATGGCCGCGACGGACCGGTCGAAAGACCTGATGCCGGACTACGTGAAGGCATACTTCAAAGACAACCTACGCGGGACGCAGATGATCTCATTCTCGCCGGCGGAGGAGCCCGATGCCGCTCCGACCTTCACAATCCTGATCACGGACGGAAGGTTCACCCCGAAGGATATCCCCGAGCGGATCAAGATGACCCTGGATTTCATCGCCGACAAGAAGCGCCTGACAGAAAAGACCCTGAGCGCCAACAAGGCTTTAAGCGCGACGGGCAAGGTCGAAGTCGAAGCGGCTGACGAGACCCGTCGCCGGACTGAAGGCGCGATCGAGGCCGCAGTGCCGGCTCAGGACGGGCGACATTTCGTCATGCGTCTGAGCGGAACGGACTTCGCCCATTACATCGCCACGCTCGCCTGCGAGTCCCGGCAGGTCATGCTCTATTCGCACGGCGATAAGCCGAGCGGCGAGGCCCGGCTCGCGCAGCTTAAGTCGTTCGTGAAGGAAATAACGGCAGCGACCGTCGCCGAGGACCCCGTCTATAAGGCGCCCCGGCACATGGACACCGTGCGCTCCGCCAGCGGCTCTTATCAATATGAAGTGCCGATCGCTTGGGTTAGACGTCCGGAGAAAGGCATGGCCGAGCAAGTCGCCTGCTTCATCTCGCACGGTAACGGCGGCACGGTCTGTAATGCGGTCTTTCTTGAGGAACGGACGGTCGCCAACTCATTGCCGGCGGAACTCCTGCGCAACGAGATAGCCTTGGCCAAACGTAACCTCGACAAACCACCCGTGCAGACGGGCAGCTCGCGTGACGGTATCACCACCAAGGGCCTCGCGTATGCGGAAGCTGACTTCATCGGTGAACACCAAGTAGTTAACGGAAAAGTCTCGACGACCATCACTTTCGTAGCCCTAGGATCTGATCGCTATCTGATTATCGCGTTCAACACCAACCACCCCTCAAAGGAAGTCTTCACCCGGGGCTACCGCGAGCTCGTCGAGTCGTTGGCGCCCCTATCGAAATAATTAAGGCGGCCGATTAGCCTCTCGCTGAGAGACAACAAGGGGGCCGACACCGCGTTCGGCCCACCGTCACTCCGAGCTCACCTAAGCAAAGGGCCATACGTTGACCTGTCTCTGCCGGTTGCTAAACCTACCTACCCACGACCCCAAGCATCCCGCCCCCTGACATGCCCTCGTTCACCTTCTTCGCCACGCTGGCACTACTGGCCTTCGGCCTGCTCGGTCCGATATTCTTCGTCGTCCGCCGATTCCTGCGCCCGGAGGCCCATGGCCGACAGCGCACAGCCATCCTGAGCTTGGCGTGCTTCCTTGGCGGGGTGCTGCTCTATTTCTATGCAGCCTCCTGGAAGGCGGAGTCGAGCTACGAATCCATCAAGGCGTCCTACGCCTCCATCCAACAAGAATCAAAGGCGGACCCCGCAAGCGCATCCCAGCGGCTTACCGCCGTCATGTCGGCTTCGGTCGAATCTGCGGCGATAGGTGTCGCCCAGAGCAAACAGCTCCTTCGTCTCACGCTCGTGGAAGCTCCTGTTGCCTTCCTGATTTACTATGCCGCCTTGCTGCTGCTCGCCTGGATTGCGGGCCTATTTCGGTCGAGCAAGCAGGTCGTTCTGCCGCAAACTGAGTCGTCTTCGGTGGCTGAGCCAGAAGACCCCTCTTTCCCGGCCAGGGCATGCATGATCCTTGTACTTTTGATCGGTGTCGAAGGACTGGGCATTCACCTGTATCTATCCAACGGAGGAAAGATGTGGGGATCTGATATTAGAATCTGGTCCTCGTTCAACCTCGGCGCACCGGTCGCGGCCTGCATCCTTTATTATCTGGTCAAAGGAGTGCCGCGAGGCGCAGACCGGCTTTTCGCGAGAAACATCCTCGGGCCGTCATTCTTCTGGTGCATCATCCCTACCCTGTCGATTCTGACAAGGCTTGCCCTTTTTGGAGGGCCCAAGTGACCGGCGAAGAAAACGCCCTAGCAAGCTGAGCGAGCGAGGCTACGATTGTTTCAAGAACAACCACATCGATCTCCTAGCCGTGCATGTGGACCAAGGCCGCTCCCTGTTGATCGAAGCCAAGAGCAACGAAGGCGGCAACTTCCGCGCCCAAGCCCGCAAAGGCATCGCCCAGCTCTTCGAGTATAACTACTTCGAGATGGAGCGCTTCAAGGCCGACCGTGGCCTGAAGCTCAGCCAGGAGCATCAAGTCCTCGCCTTCTCGCAGGCGCCGCGGGACGCCGACTACCTCGGCTTCCTCAACACCCTGCGCATCCGCACGCTGGTCGCCCAAGCCGAAGCCATCACCCCGCTCGGCGACCTCACCGACTTCGCCGAGCTGGCGGGCTAAACTCCCGCCGATAGGGACTCGCTTACTTGCGAGTGACTTCACCGGGGGCCACTGTTGTCGGATTGTCGGCGTTGCATGGTATATAAATCGATCAGGATTTTATAATCCTGGGTGATGTAACTTTGCGGGATTTGACTTGTTAGACGGTCCGCGACGGGCACAACCCCGCTCCCGTTTTTTGCCAGTCGAAACCCAAACCGGATCTTTCCGTGGTCTGAAACCTAAACCGGACCTCCCCACGGTCAGTCGGCCGTCAAACAAGGGCCGGAGTCTTCTGCGCAAGCAGTCGGCTCCGGCCCTTTTGCTTTGGCGCGGGCGCCCTGCCCGGACGAAGGCGTGCAGGGAGCCCTATACTTACTATGACTAAACTCATCCATCCCTACAGTCTCCAAGCCTTCCCCACCGAGAAGATCCTCAAGGAGTTCAAACCCGTCCGCGGCTGTTACGCCCGCGGCAAGATCGAGCTGCCGCCCGGACAGGCCGAGCAGTTCTGGGCTTCGCTCCGCAACCGCGACGCCGACCCGCTCGCCTGGCAGAAGCTGACCGTCGAAGTGGACCTCGGCCCGCTCATCGACGCCATCGCCGAGCGCATGGGCTATGACCCTGCCCTGCTGAACGAAGGCCGGGGCGAGACCGGCCGCTCCGACCACGCCTGGAGCGTCTACTGCGACGAAGGTAGCATTCCCACGCTGATTCGCTGGCAGGCGGGTGCTGGCGAGCTGCTGTTGCGCATCGGCATTCTGGGCCAGGAGGCGCTCTCCATCGCGATACTGGCGGATGCCGAGGGACTGGAGACCTTGCTCAAAGTCCATGACATCCTGACGGGCATCGTCGCCACCGAAGGTCGGACGGAGCGCCTGTCGGTGCCGGTGGGCGATACGCTCCAGATCGTGGAAGTGACCTCTGCGCCGGAATGGGGCTACTATGGACCTAAAGTCACGGTGTGCCTGCCCCCCGACCGACAACTGAGCGAGCTTCGTCGCAAGGAGTTGGAGCGCATCGTTGGCGGGATTGCCCTGGCCGTCGGGACGGAAGAAGAAGTCAACCGGCACCACGTAGCCCTCACCGGGACTCCCCGACTGACGGCCAACAGCCTCCGCTTGGAATTGCTCGGGGCGATCATCGGCCCTCGGATGGACTTCGGGCCGGATGAGCCGCTCAGCCAATCGCTGATCGACCTGATCAACGATGCCAGCGTTAACCGGGCGTGGAAGGAATTCGAGCAGACGGCGTCCGAATATGATTCCGTAGGCTTCAATGCCAACGCCTGGCATGAGTTGCTGGATAAGGAGAAGCTCGACTTCGAACTGTCCGAGCGCCGTTTGAAGCTGGAGGAGCTGGTCCGGAGGATGTCGCCCAAAGACGAGTACCTCACGGTGCAAAAAGTCTCCTTCAGCCCGGAATTCCGGGAGACGCCGGCGACGCACCTCCGCGGCACCGGCCCCATGGCGAAGATGGCCGAAGGTAATCTTGAGACCAGCGCCGATCTGATGGAGGAGCTGCGGCGGCTGCTCCTAGACCTCTGCCGGCCACCGCTGATGATGTCTTCGGGCGAGGCCAAGCCCAAGCTGCAGATCAAGGGGGAGTGCCAGCTTCCCCCGCTGGCCAGTCAGTACGCGGATACCGCCCTGGAGCGGAAGGGCTTCGAGGAGCTGACCAAGCCGTACGCCTCGACCCACCGCGGCCTCCCGGTGCGCGTCGATAAGCGCGTGCTCGTCTGGCGGTCGAACGATCGGGAAGCCCTGGCGGCGGATTACTTCCGCCACCCGACGACCGGTGACGTTCATTTCGCCCGGCTGTATCGGGTGCCGGTGCTGGCGCGCTAGCGCTAGCGCGAGGGGGGCAAGCTGGCAAGGGGGGCATGGGGACATGGGGCGGTGCCGCGAGAGGCCCGGAGGCTCAGAGGCTCGGTTGAACAGAAGATACAGGGCCAAAGGGGGAACCGGAGACCGGATGATTGGCTAGGGGCATAGGTCCGAAGCAAACGTTCCGGTTTCCGGGCTCCCTTTGTGTGAGGATTGGAGGATACGAGGACGCGATGTAGTCACGCCCCTACCCATCGGCCACCGTTCGGCGGCCGAGGATGACCGGGCCGGTCATCCCTACCGGCGCGGCGGAGCCGCGAGGGTTTGGCGGTTGGCGGCTGGCGGATGGGAACACAAAGAGGCAACTAGGGCAGCACGTGGTGCGGCCCCTACCTTGACACCGGGGAGGGGATGGGCAGAGTGACGGGGTGTCTTTAAGACTACGAATAAAGTATCCAATGTGTTTCAGCGTTCGCTGAAGCCAGGGAGTTTTCGCGCTTAAAGAAACTGGACGATCGGCCGCCTCCCTTCCCCGCCCGGGGTTAATCTGCGCCTTCCGACGTACGCGTGTCGCCGTCGGATGTTTTTCCGCACGCACCATATTCTCACTCACGTGAAAACACAGCATGACATCGAAGGCGTCGTCGCCCTCCTCCAGCAGCTCGTCGCCCAGAACGAAGAGCTCGCCAGGGAAGTCGCGGCCGTGAAGGCCAAGCTCGTACTCCTGGAGCACAAGATTGATACGATCGCCGAAGAAGCGGGGTTGATCTGAGCGGCTGCGTGGCGACGCCACGCAGCCAAGGGGACACGTGGGCACGGTGACACGGGGACGCGCGCTAGCGCGAGGGAGCAAGCTGGCACGGTGACATGGGGGCACGAATAGAGGACACGAGGGCCGGAAGGCGGTGAATCAGAAGAAGTCCCAAGGAGTCAGGCCGTACCCTCACGGAGCCTGATCCAAAACCGCGTCGCTTCGGCGAAATTCGGTGCAGAAATCCAAAGGTGCGGCCTGACCCCTTGGCTACACCTTCGATAACTGGGGCTGCTCGCCGCTCCTTCCCGTGTGTCGCACGGACCAGATACAAGAGCGATATCCTCATTGAATATTGCCCAGACTTATGTCGCAGGGAACAGCCAGCGGGGCTGGGCTGATAAATCGGTGTCGATTTTATAATACCTTAACGCTGTCGCAGGCCTGCGGATGCCTTGTTTGCTATTGAATGTTATATAATCGGGGGCTGAATCCTCCCCATGAAACGCACCCACGGTCTCATCTCACTGGCGACCCTTCATAACGTCACCATCGGCCTCGCGCTGCTGTTGTTGCTCGGCCACTCCCTTAACCCGGGTGACGACGCGACTCTGCTGCGTGTCCTGCAGCTCTGCGCCTTCGGCTTCTTCTCGGCGATCGTGCGACGCGCCTGGGCGAGCATCGACGGCGGCGCCGAAAGCCTGAGCCCGGCCAAGGCTCAGGGCTTCCTGTGGATTCCCTTCTTCAACTTCTATTGGGTATTCCCTGCCTTGGTCTCGCTCGCGACCCAGACCAACGCCAAGGCCGATGCCGGGCAGAATCCCGCCGGGCGCATCACGCGCGGCTTCGGACTCGTCATCGCCATCCTCTTCAGCGTCACGACCCTGACCGACCTGCTGTCGGGACGTCATCCGCTCCTAGGCTGGGTCAACTTCCTCGCTTACGCGACTTACGTCGGCTTCACGGTGACCTACATCTGGCAGATCCGACGCTCCGCCGCAGCCTTTGACGCCCAGTCGGCGCCGGCCATGCGTGAGCCGACCAAGATGCCGTCGGTCGGTGTCGCCGGCATCATCTACGGGTGCGCATGCGCCGCTCTGCTTTGCCTTACCCTCACCGAAAACCTTACGATGTCCCCGGAAATCATCGAGCAGAGGCTGAAGGCGAAGGGCTACGTCGTCACTATCGGTGATGCGAGGTTGGAACCCGGAGATTTCGAGAAGATGAAGGGCGTCATCTCCTTAGACGAGCTGAGGGTCATCCAAGTCAACAAAGCCGGTCAACCCGTGGGCCATGTATTCTATGCCACGATTCGCTCGAATGATGCAGCCGCGCTGGTGGCCGAACGTTTCAACACCAATACACTGAAATCCGGAAACAAAGTCCTTTTCCAAGCTAGCTTGAATGGGCGGCCCGCCAGGGACAACGTCCCTATCGAAGAATGGCTGGCCTCATTCTGATGGCTCTTCGAATCCCGATTTCAACCTACGCCTCCCCATGAAACGTACCCACGGCCTGGTCTCACTCGCGGTCCTGCATCATGCCACCGTTGGCATCGCTTTACTGGCGATGCTGGCCAACCTATTCAATCCGACCGGAGGCATCCACCTGGGCTCCGTCGCCAGCATCTGCGCCTTCGGCTTCTTCTCGGTGATCGTGCGACGCGCCTGGGCGAGCATCGACGGCGGCGCCGAAAGCCTGAGCCCGGCCAAGGCTCAGGGCTTCCTGTGGATTCCCTTCTTCAATTTCTACTGGGTCTTCCCCGCCTTGGTGTCGCTAGCGACCCAGACCAACGCAAAGGCCGACGCCGGGCAGAATCCCGCCGGACGCATCACGCGCGGCTTCGGACTCGTCATCGCGACTCTCTTCAGCGTGACGACGCTGACCGACCTGCTGTCGGGACGTCACCCGCTCCTAGGTTGGATTCATTTCCTCACCTACGCGACCTATGCCGGTTTCACGGTGACCTACATCTGGCAGATCCGACGCTCCGCCGCGGCCTTCGACGCCCAGTCGGCGCCGGCCGTGCGTGAGCCGGCTAAGATGCCATCGGTCGGTGTCGCCGGCATCATCTACGGTTCGGGAATCCTCGCACTGCTGATCCTCAATCTGAACCTGAATCTGTTCGTGACTCCGGAGTCCATCGAACAGCGCTTCCGGTCGAAAGGTCTCTCCGTCGAGATCGACCGGGACGCCACCGTTTCTGGCTTCCGGTCCGACAAGGCGATGGCCGACGCGGGCGTCCGGGAGATCGGCTACATCAAGGTCTACCGGGGCGATAAGCGCATCGCCGGGGTCTATTACGCGACGGGGGCGCTGACCTCCGCGTCCGAAGAAATCATCGCCGGCCAGCTGGGGACCCGCACCCTTCGCAGCGGGGACAAGATCTTCTTCAAGGCCTATAATCGAGATACCGGCCAAGACAATCTCGACATTAACGCCTGGCTGAACTCCTTCTGATATCACCATGAAACTATTACGCGTCCTGACCCTGACCGCCGTGGCCATGCTGGCCGTCGGCTGTGACAAGAAAGCCGAAGACCTGATCCCGCTCACGCCGTCGGTGAAGCTCCCTGACACGAAGGGGCTGCCGTCGTCCACCAATCTCTACGCCCAGATCGACCTGAAGCTCGACCCCCTGCAGAAGCAGGCCTACGGCGCGCTCATCGACAGCGTCGTCAAAGCCGCCGGGTCGAAGGCCGAAGGTCGTGCCTTCCTCCGCAAGGCCGAGGACGCCATCGGCCGCCTGAAGGACGCCGGCTTCGGTGACTTCACCAAGGGCGACCTGAATTCGATCGTCTTCGGAATGACGCTGCCGGAGTCCCCCGCCGCCTTCGAGAACTTCTCGCCCGAAGAAGCCGACATCACCCTCATCCTGCGCGGCAAGTTCGCGCCGGAGCGTACCAAGGCCTTCTGCCAGGCGGAGCGCATCCCGGAATCCCTCATCGAGGGACAGACCGCCTGGAACCTAGGCCGGCTCATCGATAAACTGACGGGCGAATCCGAGTTCGCCAAGATCCCGGAGGATAAGTCGGTCTGGTTCGCCTACGCGGATAATGGAACGCTCGCCATCGGTACCCGCAGCTCGCTCCGCAAGTCCCTCTCCGCGCTGAAAGGCGACCGCCCCTCCCTCAAGCCGGCCGTCGTGAAGGCCGTCGAGGACTTCAAGGATTGGAACTTCTACCTCTGCTTTAACAACCCCCGCCTGATCGAAGCCGCGACCGCCCTCGCCGGCGGAAACCGCCCCTCGGATCGCATGGCGGCCCGCATCATCCGCATCATGCCGCACGACCAAGCGCTCATCGTCACCGGCGCGCGCGGCGACAGCGAAGCCGCGGCGGTCATCCTCTCCAACGAAGCTACCCAGGAGAACATCCAATACTCCTTCTCGGCCTCCAAGTCGCTGACCCCGAAGATCCTCAAGGTCTATACGGAGAGCATCGGCGAGATCATCGAAGAAGCAGGACGATAAGACGGGGCGCGCTCGGGCGCGAGGGGGCATGCGCGCTAGCGCAAGGGGGCACGTGGGCAAGGCGACACGGGGACGCGGAGCGAAACCGCGAGAGGCCCGGAGGCTCAGAGGCTCGGTTGAACAGAACGCGGCGGAGCCGCGAGGGGACACGCTGGCAAGGTGACATGTGGGCAAGGGGAACAAGTGGCCGAACTCACACAATGGGGAACCGGAGACCGGAGACCGGATGATTGGCTGATTGACTAGGTGACACGTGGGCAAGGGAGGCAGCGGAGGAGCCGCGGGGGCCTGGAGCCGGCTGCCGAAGGCTGAATGGCTGATTCCCGAGGGGCTGATGCCCTGGTGGCTGTCACCTGTCACCCGAAAGCATATGTCCGAAGCTAACTTCCCGGTTTCCGGTCTCCCTTTGTGTGGGGGTCGGGGGATAGGAGGGCGCGACGTAGTCACGCCCCTACCTTGCGGCCACCGTTCGGCGGCCGGGCGAGACAACTAGGTCGGCACGCAGTGCCGACCCTACCTAGAGACAGAGGACAGCACGTGGTGCTGTCCCTACCTTAAGAGAGCTTCTTCAACTCGCCGGTGCTGTCGCCGAGCTGGACGTCGCGGATGTCCATGCGGTTGAGCATGCTGACCCAGAGATTGTTCAGCGGGGTCTCCTTAGGATAGACGACGTGACGACCCTGGCGAATCGTGCCGCAGCCCTTGCCGGCGAGGATGATCGGAAGGTCGTCATGGTTATGACGGTCGCCGTCGCCGTTGCCGGACCCGTAGACGATCATGGAGTGATCGAGGAGATTGCCGTCGCCTTCCTTCACCGACTTGAGGCGCTCGAGGAGATACGCGAAGTGCGTGGCGTGGAAGACGTTGATGTCTTGGATCTTCGACAGCTTCACGGGATCGTGGCCGTGGTGCGAGATGCTGTGGTGGCCGTCACGCACGCCGA
>CANKZO010000048.1 GCA_947488485.1 Opitutia bacterium
GTGAAGAAGACGGAAGTCGCCGAAGCGAAGGCCACGCTCACGGCCGGCCAGCACGAGTTCACGCTGAAGTGGCTCAACCCGCCCACGAAGATCGCGGGCAACAACCGCACGCTCTCCGGCCTGCGCCTACGCCTGCTCGGCCCGACCGACACGCGCACCGAACTCCAGCGCCGCCTGGCCGTCGTCGTCGGCACGGCGACCGGCGAAGCCCGCGCCCGCCTCGTCGCCAATTCCTTCGTCAGCCGCGCGTTCCGCCGCCCGGCCACGCCCGCCGAGATCAACCGCTACGTGAAGGTCTGGCTCGAGGGCGAGAAGAACGGCGGCAACTGGGAAGCCGGCGCGCAGGCGATGATCGCGGTCGTGCTGGCTTCGCCGAAATTCATCTTCCGCGCCGAACAGGACGACGCTCCGACGGCCAAGGACGCTCATCCGGTCAGCGAGTTCGCCCTGGCTTCGCGCCTCAGCTATTTCCTCTGGGGCTCGATGCCCGACGACGAGCTTTTCCAGCTGGCCTACGCGAAGAAGCTCTCGGCCAACCTCGAAGCCCAGGCCCGCCGCCTGCTCAAGGACCCGCGCTCGCGCTACCTGACCGAAGGCTTCGGCCTGCAGTGGCTGCAGCTCCGCCAGCTCTCCACGGTCTCGCCCGATCCGGGCATGTTCCCGGGCTTCAACGACGCGGTGCGCACGTCGATGGTCAAGGAGACGGAGCTGTTCTTCGCCGAAATCGTTCGCGAGGACCGCAGCGTGCTCGACCTGATCGACGCGGACTTCACCTACCTCGACCGGAATCTCTCGCAGTTCTACGGCATCCCGATCGAAGCCCAGCGTGGCCGCGGGCCCTCTTCGTTCGTCCGCGTGACGCTCCCCAAGGGCGAACGCGGCGGCATCCTCACGCACGCGTCGATCCTCACGGCGACTTCCAACCCGACCCGCACGTCGCCGGTGAAGCGCGGCAAGTGGATCCTGGAACAGATCCTCGGTTCGCCGCCGCCGCCCGCGCCGCCTTCCGTCCCGACCCTCGAAGGTCAGCAGCTCAAGGGTAACCTGCGACAGCGCATGGAGCAGCACCGCGCCGATCCGGCCTGCGCCTCCTGTCACTCGCGCATGGACGCCATCGGTTTCGCGTTCGAGAAGTTCGATGCGGTCGGCCAGATCCGCCAGAAAGACGAAGGCCAGCCGATCGATCCCTCCGGTAAGCTGCCCGACGGCCGCTCCTTCGCCGGCGCGGGTGAGCTCAAGAAACTCCTCCTCGCCGATAAGGAGAAGGTGGTCCGTAACCTCTCTTCGAAGCTCCTCACGTTCGGCCTCGGCCGCGGCCTCGATTACTACGACGGCCCGGCGGTCGATAAGATCACCGAAGCCGCCCTCAAGGCCGACGGCCGTTTCTCGGCCTTGGTCCTGGGCGTGGTCCAGAGCGAACCTTTCCGCCTCCGCCGGGGAACTTCCCAGGTTGAAGGCGGGTCACAACCTGCTAAGAAGTAAGCACCCCGCCATGCCGTCCGACCTCCTCCATCGCCGCACGGTCCTCAAAGGACTGGGCACCGTCATGGCGCTGCCGTGGCTCGAAGCGATGGGCCTCCAGACCGGCTGGGCCGCGGGCAATACGCCGACCAAACAGGCTGCGCCGAACCGCATGGCGATCCTTTACGTCCCCAACGGCGTGAACATGGACGGCTGGCGCGTGGGCGCCGAAGGCTCCTTGCCTTCCAAACTGCCGGCGATCCTCGCGCCCCTCGCGGCGCACAAGTCCGACTTCTCGGTGCTCACCGGCCTCACCGCTGACAAGGCCCGCGCCAACGGTGACGGCGGCGGCGACCACGCGCGCGCGATGTCCGCCTTCCTCACCGGCGCCCAGCCGCGCAAGACCGACGGCGCCAACATCCGCTCCGGTGTCTCGGCCGACCAGCTCGCCGCGGCCCGCATCGGCGACCGCACGCGCCTCGCCTCCCTCGAGATCGGCACCGAAGCCAGCAAGCTGGCCGGCGGTTGCGACTCGGGTTACTCCTGCATCTACCAGTCCAACATCGCCTGGCGCTCGGCCACCCAGCCGATGCCGAAGGAAGTGAACCCGAAGCTGATCTTCGAACGCCTCTTCGGCGCCGGCACCGACCTCGAGCGCCAGCGTCGCGACGCCCAGCGCAAGTCGGTCCTCGACGCCGTGCGCGACGACTTCCGTGAGCTCAACGTCCGCCTCGGTGCCGACGACCAGCGCAAGCTCGACGAATATTTCACCGCCGTGCGCGAGATGGAGCTGCGCATCCAGAAGTCCGGCGCCTCCGGCCAGCCTAAGGTCCCGGCCAACGCGTCCATCCCCAAGGGTATTCCGGAAAGCTACGCCGAACACCTGCGTCTGCTCGCCGACCTCATGGTCCTCGCGTTCCAGACCGACACCACGCGCGTGGCGACGTTCGTCCTGGCCAACGAAGGTTCCAACCGCTCGTACCCGTTCATCGGCGTGCGTGACGGCCACCACAGCATCTCGCACCACGGCCACGATCCCGTGAAGCTGTCGAAGATCCAAGACATCAACGTCTTCCACGCCACGCACTTCGCGTATCTCCTCGAGCGCCTCAAGTCCGTGAAGGAAGGCGACGGCAATCTTCTCGATCATTCCATGATCGTCTACGGCTCCGGTAACGGCGACGGCGACCGTCATAACCATGACGACCTTCCGATCATCCTCGCCGGCAAGGGCTGCGGCACGATCCGTCAGGGACGTCACGTCGTCTATCCCAAGGAGACCCCGCTGAACAATCTCTGGGTCAGCATGCTCAACCGCATGGACATCCGCGACGTCCAGCTCGGCGACAGCACCGGCGAGTTGAAGAAATTGAGCTGAGCTCAATTTCTTCAACTCAGAGTATCGAGTCTGGAGTATCGAGTATCGGGGGGTGTGCCCTCTGCCTTGGGTAGGGATGCGATGACATCGCATCCGCCGTTTCTCAGGTAGGGACAGTACCACGTGCGGTCCTCTGTCTCCAGGTAGGGTCGGGACCGCGTCACGACATAGCTGTCTCTAGGTAGGGTCGGCACTGCGTGCCGATCTAGTATGCCTCAAGTCGCATCGCGCCCTCCTATCCCCCGGCCCCCACGCAAAGGGAGACCGGAAGCCGGAACGTTAGCTTCGGACATATATCCCCCGCCAATCATCCGGTCTCCGGTTCCCCCTTGAGTTAATCCCTGCCCGCCACCTGCCACCCGGGGCTGCCACCCGCCACCCGGAATCATCCCCGATACTCAATACTCCATACTCTATACTCTACTCCGGCGGGCTTCGCCGCAGCCGCTCAGATCAATCCCGCTTCTTCGGCTATCAAATCAATCTTGTGTTCCAGGAGGTCCGTCTTGGCCTGCAGCTCCGCGACCTGCTGCAGCAGTGCGGCGTTCTGGGCGACGAGCTGCTGGAGGAGGGCGAGGATCTGTTCGTTGGAAATGTTGTTGTTCACGAGTGTGATGAATGATGCGTGCGGAGCAGTCATCCCGACGCCGGCACGCCGGCGAAGGAAAGGCGCGGATTTATCCCGGGAGGGAAGGGGAGCGGGCCGAAGGCCGATTTCTTTAAGCGCGAAAACACCCGTGGATCAGCGTGAGCTGAACCTACATGGATAGTGTATTCGCATTCTTAAGGACACGCCCCCGACTCTGCATCCCCCATTCCCTGTGTCAAGGTAGGGACAGCACCACGTGCTGTCCTCTGTCTTTAGGTAGGGTCGGCACTGCGTGCCGACCTAGCGTCCTCATGCCCCCCCGCCACAGGCACAAAAAAGGCCGGGAGCCGAGGGATATCTCCCCCAACCCCCGGCCCCTGTTTTATCTCCGGCCAACCGGCTAACTGATCAACCGGTCAACTAGCGGTGCAACGCCCCGTGTCACCGTGTCCACGTACCCCCTCGCGCGCGAGCGCACCCCTCTTACCTTCCCGCTTCTTCGATGAGCTCGCTGATGCTCTCGGTATAGATCTTGAGGAACTTCGGGGTTAGTGACTTGGAGGCCGAGACGGAATACTGGATATTCTCCTGGGTGGCTTCGTTGGAGAGGATGACCGCCGCGGCCTCGCTGTCGCCACGCGCGCCGGTGATGATGAGCGCCTGGTCATGCGGCATGATCTGGATGATCCGCGCCGCGATGCGGTCCGAGGAGCTGTTGCCGCGGGCCTGCGCCGTCGCTGCCTCGATCAGGCGAGGGTTGTTGAAGCAGAGGTAGAAGTTCCAATCCTTGAAGTCTTCGGTCGCCTTGACGATGGCCGGTTTGAGGGAGGCGCGTTCGCCCTTGAGTGCACCCAGGGATTTGCGGAGCGTGTTGCGGGTGCCCACCGCAAGCGTGCCGTTATCAGCGAAGGCGAACCATACGGACTTCTCTTCTTTGGCTTCGCCGAAGGAGGCTTCGCCGCTGAGCTTCGCCAGGAGCTGGCCCAGATCCCAGGCCGTCTGGCCTTCGATCAAGGATTCCGGAACCCGTTCCGCTTGGCAGAAGGACTTGGTGCGTTCGGGGGAGAATTTCCCGCGCAAAATCAAGGTGATTTCCGCGTCTTCCGGCTCGAAGCGCATGAAGCCGAGCGGGGACTCCGGCAAGGTCAGGCCGAGGACGATGGAGTCGAGGTCTCCCTTCGTGAAGTCGCCGAGGCCGGCGTCCTTGAGGCGGCCGACGACTTCTTCGATCTTGCGGAGGACCTCCCGGCCTTCGGCCTTGGCGCTGGCCGCTTTGACCACGCTGTCGATGAGGGCGCCATAGGCCTGCTTCTGCTGCGGATCCAGCTTCAGGTCCAGCTGGGCGTAGAGGTTGGTCGTGACGGGCAGGCCCTTGGTGTTGGGCAGCTTGGCTGTCGGCTTGGGCGGGGGAGCCTCTTCCGGCTTCTTATCGCAACCGGTCGTCAGCAGGACGGCGGTCAGGAGTAATGAAGTAATTAGACCGTGGGTGCGTCGCATCGACACCTGATATTTCGACTTATTCTGGCGTTCAATAGCAAACCCGCCGCCCGCCGGCGCCGCTTAGTTCGGGCCGCCGCAGTAGTCGCAGGTCGCGGCCCCGGGCGCGGCGGCCTGGCTGTTGCTGGCCCCGCAGCTGGAGCACACGAAGCGCCTTACCCTGGCGACCTCGCGCGGCCTGTCTCGTGCGGGCGCCTCAGGGGAGATGACGCTGCCGGGCGAAGGCTGCGCGATAGGCGGAGTGGCCGCGACCTGGCCTGGTTGGCGTGGGTCCGGGCCATAGGCGTTCGGGCCGTTCGTTCCGGATAAGGCGAATAAGACTAAATTGACGCCGGGAAGCAGGCCGACCTGCCCGGGCCAGCCGACGTCTTGTGAACGTCGCCAGAATCCTGCAGCGGCTACCGCAAAGAACTGGCACATGAGCAAAAAGAAGAGACAGGGCCACAGTCCCCCGCGAAGGAACTCGGGCTCAGCTCCAAAGGTAATCAGGGCTGTGCCTAGGATGATGACCAGGAAGGACCCGGCTAAGGACGCCAGCAGCCTCCGGCGGGTGATCCGGCCTTGGAATGAGAACAACGAGCTGAGCACCTGCCCAGAAACCGCTTTTGGCCCCGGATTACAAATATTTTACTTAATTATCCCGCCCGGCCCCCTTTCTGCGTTGATGCAGGCCCACCCCTGGGCGATTTTGTACGTCTATTGAATAAGCCGTCCCCGTCGGCATACTCTCCCTGACCCCCCTTTTCCCGCACTCATGGCTATCGTAGACGTAATCAAATGGAACGGCGACCCGGACACCCTCGCCTGGAAGCATCCTGGTGATGAACTGGGCACCTGGACGCAGATGATCGTGGCGGAATCCCAGGAGGCCTTCCTCTTCAAGGGTGGCCAGCCGGTGGGTCCGTTCACGGCCGGACGTCACACGCTGGATACCGCCAACTACCCCGTCCTCGGCCAGATCCTGAAGATCGCCACCGGCGGCCGCTCCCCGTTCACCGCCGAGGTCTGGTACGTCAACAAAGTCATCAGTCTCGACGTGAAGTGGGGCACCCCCACCGCCATCCAGGCGCTCGACCCGCAGTATCGCATCATGCTGCCGGTGCGGGCGTACGGTCAGCTCGGCCTGCAGGTCGTCGACTCGGGTAAGTTTCTCGTCAAGCTCGTCGGCACGCTCGGCACCTTCGACCGCGAGCGCTTCAACAACTACTTCCGCGGCGTCATCGTGACGCGCGCCAAGGATGCCGTCGCGACCCTGCTCACGACCAAGAAGATCTCCATCCTCGAGATCTCCGCCCACCTCAACGAGATCTCCGACGCGCTCAAAGCCGAACTCACGCCCGAGCTCGAGGAGTTCGGCCTGGGCCTGACGAAGTTCTTCGTCAACTCGATCGATACGCCCGAGGACGATCCCGCGGTGGCCCGGCTCAAGGCCGCGCTCGCCCGCAAGGCCGAGATGGACATCGTCGGCTACAACTACCAGCAGGAGCGTAATTTCGACGTGCTGCAGGAGGCCGCCGGTAATACCGGCTCGCCGGGCACCATGATGGGCGCCGGCCTCGGACTCGGCATGGGTCTCGGCGTCGGTCCGGCCTTCGGCGGCGCGATGGCGGCCATGGGCGGACAGTTGCAGGGCCAGCCCCAGACGGCGCCTTGCCCGAAGTGCCAGGCCGCTAATCCGGCCGGCGCAAAATTCTGTGTCTCCTGCGGCGGCGGCCTCGGGGTCGTGGCCACCATCGCGTGCCCGGCTTGCCAAGTCGCTTCGCCGGCCACCGCCGCCTTCTGCACCGGCTGCGGCGGCGCCTTGAAGCCGAAGTGCGGCAAGTGCTCGGCCCAGCTGCCGGCCGGCGCGAAGTTCTGCCTCGATTGCGGGACGCCGGTCACCAAGGCCTGATCACGGTAAGCTTTCACCATGCAACCCAAGAACTTCTTCCGGATCCTCGGACTCACGCTCCTCGTCGTGGCCGCCACTATCGGGCTGGCTTTCCTCCTCGCTCCGCAGCCGATCGACGCCGGCCGGTTCAGCCTGGCGCTGGTGCCGGTGGTCTTCGCGGAGCTGCTGCTCGGCGGTGGGATTCTTTTCTCCGGCACCGATAACCCCCGCTCCGCCCGTCTGCTGTTCGGTTTCAGCCGCGCCTGGGTGGCCACGCTGTACCTCGGCTTCACGCTCCTCGCCGCCGCGGTCGTCGCCCTCGGCGCCGGCATCGTCGTGCTGGCCGTCGCGCACATCATCGCGGCCGTCGCCGTGACCGGCTGGTTCGTGCTTGGGTCCATGCTGGCGGAGTCCGCAGATGCTTCCGAAGCCGTCCACCCCGTAGACTCGACGCTCAGCCAGTTCAAGTCCGCCGCCGCTCGTCTCCACGCGCGCCTGCGCGTGGTCGTCTCCCCGGGTCTCGACGCCGCCAAGGCTGCGCTGGCCAAGGCCGAAGACGACCTCCGTTACGTCTATGTGGAGTCCACGGCGGCTTCCGCCGCGGATGACGCCGAGATCGGCGAACTCCTGGGCTCGTTGCAAGCCGCCGTCGAGCAGGCCGAGCAGGCTGACGCCGCCGCCGCCCAGACGATCGTCGGCCAGGCCGCCCGCCTGTCCGCCGCCGTCAAGCGCCGCACCGCCACGCTCGCGCGCCGTCTTTGATTCGCCGTCGGAACTTAGCCCATGAGTCTCGGCATGATCATCGGCGCCGCCGACGCGGTTTCTTCCGCCATCCTCTACCTGGTGCTCCTGGGAGGTGCTTTCGGTTGGCTCTTCTGGAGTCGTACCCAGCTGGAGCTGACGCCGGAACAGTCGCAGCTCGACCCGCTCATCACCCGGCAGTTCCTCGCCGGAGGCGTCTATTATCCGGAGAACCAGAAGCGCGTCCGCCCGTGGCGTGCGCAAGCCTGGATGGGTCTCTTGGTCGCCGCCCCGAGCCTGTTCCTGCTGCTCGGCGGCCCGTCTTTCGTCAGCCTCTTCCCGCTGCTGGCCGGCTTGGCTCTCGCGGCCTGGTGCTTCTTTTACGCCGACGCCGTCATGACGGATCGGCCGGCCTGGGCTAATTTCCAGCCGGATCACGTCGTCGTCACCACCGTCGGCAGCAGCCGGACCGTGTTCGTCCTCGGGCCGCGGGTCAGCCTCACGCTCGAGCTGGAGCGACTCCCGCTTTCGCCCTTCGGCGACAAAGCCACGGGCCGTCGGTCTTTCCTGACGATCGCGGAAGGCGCGTCGTCGGTGCGGCTGCCGCTGGCCTTCGGGGGCTCCGCCCAGTTTCTGGCGCTCGGCCGGAAAGAGGGCGCCCGCATCGCTTTCGCGCCGGGGACCCCGAAATGGTTTGTCGACGCGATGAATAGCGCGTCCGCGCGCGGCTCGGAGACTTCTAAGACCGGGCGCGGCGGTGCGGGGCCGATGGTAACGCTGACCTGCCCCGGTTGCGGCAGCACCGCGCTGTACCCGAAGTCGGGTTCCGGCGCCGAATGCCAGTTCTGCGGGACCTCCGGCCTCCAGCCGGCGGCGAAATCCTGAACTTAACCTGCACGCTCGCCAACGGCGCGTTCACCCCCAACTTTTCCAACCATGTCAGACGTCGCCAACGTAATACCCGGGTTGCTGTGCCTTGGCTTCGTCGGCTGGATTGTCTCCAAGATCTGGAGTTCGCTGACGTCCGTCGAGCCCGTGACGGTCCCCCCGACGCTGCCAGACGTCCGCCCGAAGCCTCCCTTCGACGTGTATCGCGATGCGCGTGGCCCCACTCCCTTGTTCGGCTTCCCGGTGGAGTTCTCCTCCAAATTCGAGGCGTCGCTTTATCCGAACATCGTCACGGGGCTCACCCTCAACCGGGATTATCTCGCCGTGCGCCGGGGTTCTTACGGGGTGAAGGCTTTCCTCTTGGATAAGAATCTCACGGTCGGCGTCACCACCGGCGTCCCGCCCGGCTTCAAGGAAGCCGCTCAATACTCGATGGAATTGGAGTCCGAGACCGAGGTCGCCCGGTTCCCGGTCTCATTCCAAGGCTGGCTGCAGATCGTCGACGCGGCCAGGCGATGCGGCGCGCAGCTGGAGGTGGCCGACGATCTCCCGGCCTCGCTCCGGGTGCTCATCGAGACTCCGTTGCCTGGCGACGAAGCGATCAAGCCCGCCCGTGCCAAGTCGAAGGGCTCCCCCGCGGCCGCGTCGCGCGAGACCGGACGCTGCAAGTGCTGCGGAGCGAACGTCGGCCGCAAGGCGGCGTGCGATTTCTGCGGCGCCAGCCAATAGCGAAAGCCATGGGGGCCTTCGTCTGCATCTTTTTCGGCCTCCTCGGATATTGGCTGATATCCAAGCTCAGCTCCGAGCCAGATGAATCATCGGACGATGGGGATGGCCAGCGCTTGCCTCCTGCGCCTGCTTCGCTCCCCGGCCGCGACCCGGGTCCCTATTCTGGGACGGTCCTGGCGTCTCCGCGGCGCGCGTTCGACCTCTATGAGGATGCGGTGTCCGAGTCCGGCCGTTTCGACGCGAGCCACGAAGCGTTTTCCTCGAGCCGTTTCCCGCATAAGCAGGCGAGCATGGTGACGGGCCTGACGTTCGAAGACGATCGGATCTACGTCCTGCGCGGACAGGGCGTCACCATTTTCCCCTTCGTGCCATCACTCACCTTGGCCGTGGTGGCGGGGCGCACGGAAGGCTTCAAGGAGACCACGCCCTTGAGCATGACGCTGGCCAGCGAAGTCCAAGGCGACTCCGCGCGTTTCCCCTTGGAATTCCCCGGCTGGCTGGAAGTCCTGCATCAGGCTCGCGAGGGCGGCGCGGTCATCGAACTCGACGCCAGTCTCCCGGAGCGGCTCAAGGAATTCATCACTGAGCCGACCGTCGACGACGGCCTCCCTCCGATCGTGATTCGACCGGGCCAGCCCGAGGTGTCCGCCCCCCGCCCGAGCAAATGCCGGGCCTGCGGCGCCAGTTTCGGCCGTAGGGAGACATGTGATTTTTGCGGTACGCCGCGATAGGCCGACCAGTCCGAGGACGGTCACTTCGCCGGCAAGGGCGCTAGTGACTCGACGAGCTCGCGGTAGCCCCGGGTGAAGACTTCCTTCGAGGGGTGGTTGGTGTTGAACGCGATGACCAGGTAGCGGTCCGATCTGAGGGCGACGAAAGTGATGGTTGTCGCAACCTTGCCGGACACCATGGGGTGTTCGCCGATGAAGTCGGCTTCCGCGTACGCGAGGCCCTTGGCGGTGATACCGTCACGCGAGCTACCCGTCTGCACGGGCGGCTTGTCGAGGTTGCGTTTGGCCAAGGCTATCTCGTTGCGCAGGAGTTCCGCCGGCGATGAGTTCGCGACCGTCCGTTCCTCGAGGAAGACGGCGTTACAGACCGTGCCGCCGCTGCCATGCGTGATAAAGCAGACGACCGGCTCGGCCACGCCTTTCTCCGGGCGACGGACCCAGGCGATCGGCACTTCGTATTGGTAAAGGCCGCTGGCGGAGCGCACGGTGTCCATGTGCCGGGGAGCTTTGTAGGCGGGGTCCTCGGCGACGGTCGCCCCGGCGATTTCTTTCACGAACGACTTAAGTTGAGCGAGCCGGGCCTCGCTGCTCGGCTTGTCGCCGTGCGAATAGAGCATGACCTGCCGGGATTCGCAGGCGAGCGTGGCGATGTAATGGGAGTAGTCTGTTCCGCTCAGACGCATGATGAAATGTCGCCCATCTTGAGCCAGCACGGCCGCTTCGACCGCGCCTTCACTCCGCCGTCGGGTCTCGTCGGCCGCTTCGACCTCGACCTTTCCCGTCGCGCTTAAAGCCTTGTTGGCGCTCAGGGTCTTTTCTGTCAGGCGCTTTTTATCGGCGAGGAAGTCCAGGGTCATTTTGATCCGCTCTGGGATATCCTGCGGGGTGAATTTTCCGTCCGTGATCAGGATTGTGAAGATCGGAGCGGCATCGGGCTCCTCCGCCGGCGAGAATGTGATCATCTGTGTCCCGCGCAGATTGTCTTTGAAGTATGCCTTCACGTAGTCCGGCATCAGGTCTTTCGACCGGTCCGTCGCGCCCATGCCCGGCGGGGCCGTCACGGCGACTTTCCGCGACCCGATGTTGAGGATGACCTCTTCGGCGGCCAGTGCCAGGGTGCCGAGGAATATCAACCCGCCCAGCAGCCCTGCCCGGACGGCACTCGCCCAGGCAACTCTGCGCGGGGCACGAAATCCACGATTGGCGAGTGATATTGGCGCAGAGGCGGTGATGGTCATGGATGCGGTAGCAGTGCGGAGGGTTCGGCGAGAACTACGAGTGGCGATTGGTTCCGATGAGGATCAGGCGAAGGAAGAAGGAGACGGCGGGAAGCAGGCACCAGCACAACGTCGGACCGAGCACACGCTTCGCAAAGAGACGATCGGGCCCGCGCGGGATGCCTTTGGCCACGTAGTAAAGGACGCAGATCACGAGAGGAGCGACGACGGTGCACAACACCCATTGTATAAGCTCCTTAGGAACGTGCTCGCCGGTGCTCGCAAAGAGGGCGATGCCGAGGTCGCTGATGCCGATGGCCAGGATGAGCACCAGGCAGAGTCGGCCGATGATCGTGGGCTGGTCGGCCTCCGGGGCGTCCCCAATCGGCTTCATCAGGGCCTCCGCGTGCTCCATGGGCATCAGTCGCCGCGCCGTCCAGGCCAAGGCCGAAAGCACGACGTAATACCCCAAGAAGAGCAGGATCAGGTCGGGAGTCGCCGCGTTGCGGAGCTTCTGGCTGGCGACGATTTCCTTCTTATTGGACTCAACCGAGGTGGCGAGGGCGGGGAGCAGCGCATTCGGCAGCTCCACCTGGCTGGTCTTGGCATCGCGCTGAATCGATTCATAGGAGGCGATGCTGGCTTCGTAGCGAGCTTCGGCGCGCCAGCAGGCGAATTGGAAGTAGAGCAGCGTTCCGCCCAGGAAGCAGCATAGGCTCAGGATGGCCGTTCGCTGCGCACTGTGCGCCTCCGGGCGGCGGAAGCGGCGGATGACGAAGAAAATCGGGCTGAGCAGGCCGAAGGCGAGCAGGGCCATCCAGACGATGAATGAAAAAGAAGGCATCGAGGGCGGGGTGCGTAAAGGTGGGCCGTGAGGAAGCGTAGCGCAAGGCCGTGATAGGCCACGAAGCCCCCTCGGCCTTACTTAACCGCGGGAGCGGGCTTCTCTTCGGAGGGCTTTCCCGGCGCGGGAGCCTCGGGCGTCTTTGCGCAGGTCTGCACGCCGCGGAGCCGGCGAAGGTGGTCTGGGCGACGCCCGACAAGCCGGAGTGGGACGGCTGGGTGAAGGATGTCGCGAAGATGCGCGCCGCTCGGAAGCCGCAGCCGGCGGCCGGATACCTACATACGGAGACCGTCACCTGGGACAGCTATCACGACGCCAACCAAGGCCATCTTGCCGATGGCCGCGTCCTTTCCTTGGAGTGGAAAGACAAGGAGTGGGAAGTCCTCAACGGATGGGAAAAGGGCAAGAAACTGATGCTCTGTTATGACGAGGCGAACGGGGCCTCGCTGCTCGAGCCGAAATCCCAGAAGCGTTTCCTGGTGAGCGCGGCGTGGAAAAAGGCCGGGGGCTTCGCTCATCCGCTCGACGACTATCTGGCCTCGCTCGGGGCGCTCTCCACTTATGACATGATGTCGGCCAACTACGAGGGCACGCGCTTGTGGCAGCTGGAGATCGACCGCGTCGTGAAGCGCGTCCTCGCCATGAAATATCTTCCCCCGAAAAAGCGCGACGACTTCATCAAGCTGACCGCGGCCCGGGTCAGGTATTGCGAGCTCCAGGGGTCGTTCGGCGCGGCCGCCATCCATGCCGATATCACCGGCACGGCGGCGGGTCCGTTGGGGCTCAGTTATTTCGCGGGTATCTATCGTGACGCCTACGAGCACCTGGCCGACCTGGCCGATCATCTGCCCGCCTTCGACCGCGATCCGGGGAAGTGAGCCGAAGGTAGGGGCGCGACGGAGTCGCGAGGGGGCACGTTGACACGGGGACACGTGGGCAAGGGGGAGACATAAGAGGCACAGAGGCTCGGAGGCTCAGTGGACCAGAACGATACAGGGTGAGTTGACCGGTTGACCCGTTGGCTGGTTGGCCAGGGAGACAATGACCGTTTACACGAAGGCATCGTCCCCGTGTCACCATTACTCGTGCCCACGTGTCCCCTGATCCTCAACCTCCGGCGTCGCGGTAGATCTCGCCGAGTTTGGTGAGGGCGCCGTCCTTGAGGAGCGCGGCCTTGCCTTCCTTGGGATTGAAGTAGGCGTAACGTTCGACGAAACGCTGCCGGTCCATGGCCTTGAGCGCGCCGCGGAGGAACTGGGCATGGCCGTTGTCATCGGCCTTGGTGAACATAGCGTTGAATTCGGTGACCCAGATCGGCCGGCGATACGTGGCGTAAAGTTCCTTGAGCCATTCTTCATAGGCCACGGGGTCGGCGCTGCGATACCAATGGGCGGTGATGAAATCGACCTTCAGCTTCTTGCGCTGGGCCTGCTCCATGA
>CANKZO010000049.1 GCA_947488485.1 Opitutia bacterium
CGGCGGATTCGGCGAGCGAGACCTGCGGCAGCGCGCGCAGACCAGCCAGGATCGGCTCAGCGATGGCGGCGGCCTCGTACCAGCGGTGACGCTTGCCGTAGGCGATGCGATTCTTGATGCCTTCGAGAATCTTGTCCTGCGTCTTAGCGCCGAAGCCCTTGAGCTCGGCGACCGCGCCGGATTCGCATACCTCCTTCAACTTCGCAAGATCTTCGACCGCGAGCAGCGTCCAGAGGGCGCGCACCTTCTTCGGCCCGAGGCCAGGGATTTGCATGACTTCCAGCAGGCCCGCAGGGATGGAAGCCTTGAGCTTCTGATGGAAAGGCAGGACGCCATCGCGACGAAGCGTCGTGATCTTATCGACGAGCGCTTCACCCAGGCCCGGGATATCGGCGAGCTTCCCACCATCGATAAGTTCACCCAGGTCCTCGGTCATATTCTCGAGGATGCGGGCGCCAGCGGAGTAGGCACGGATCTTGAACGGGTTTTCCCCGGTCAGTTCCATGAAAGTGGCGATCTCGTCGAGGACGGAGGCGATGTCATTCTTTTCCATCATGGTCGGCGGGCCTTCTCGGCGAGGTAGATGCTTTGCAGGGCGGCGAAGTCGGCTTCGCGGCTACCGCTCTCAATCACATGCTGATAGGAGCCTGCGTGGCGGATTTCTTCTTCGGCGGCGGCGACGCGACGGTCAATCTCGTCGACCGGATCAGTGCCGCGGCCCGTGAGGCGACGGCGAAGTTCGGCGTGATCGCTCACGCGGATGAAGACCGTGACGAGCGCAGCGGCGAGGCGAGGGTCGGCGGCGCCCTTAGCACGAATCGTGGCGGCGCCTTGGACGTCGACGTTCAGCAGCGCGTCAAAGCCAGCGCCGAGGTGTGTGGCCACATCGGCCGCGCGCGGGCCGTAAAGATTGCCGTGCACGGTGGCATGCTCGAGGAAGACGCCGGAGGTGACCTGCTGCTCGAAGCTGCCGCGCGTCAGGAAGTGGTAATCGACGCCATCCGTCTCGCCGGCGCGGGGGGCGCGCGTCGTGCAGGTAATCACCCGGCGGATGGCCTGCGGGTGGGCCTCGGTCAACCGAGAGCAGAGCGTGGTCTTACCGCTGCCGGCGGGACCCGAGACGACGATGAGCAGAGCGCGGCTCACGCGAGGCGGAAGGACTGGGCGACGCAAGCGACGGCCAGAAGGATACTGAGCCCACCGAAGAACTTGCGGCGGCCGCCCGTGGCGAGAACCCAATCGCACTGGCGACAGAACACCGGCGGCGAGCAGGCCCACCAGAAGCCGAAGAGCACCAGTACGCCGTAGCTCAGCGAGGCGTCGAGCAAGCTATAGGGAAGCTGGCGATAGCCGGCGTCCAGGGCATGGCGCGCGAGGAAGAGCATGATAACCCCGAGCGCGCGCACCGACAGGAAATCCGGCATGTAAACAAACGTCAGCAGGCTGAAGCCGATGAAACCGACAATCACCGGCATACGCGGTAAGCCGGCGAGATCGGCTTCAGGGATGTTCATCAGCCACCAGGCGAACCAAGCGATGGCAACGAGGGCGAGTAAAGTCGTGGCGGTCTTGGAACGACGGAAGGAGCGAAGGACCGGCGCGTCGGTGACGATGAGCCAGCCGGCCAGAAGCAGGAAGGCGGCGAGCGCGTAGTAGGCTTGGGCGAGAGTCACGCCACCCATTAGGACAACCCAGTCGCCCGAGGCAACCCGTAGGTTCAGCGGGCGCGCAGACGTGCGACGGACCAAGCGGCATGTTCCGCGACCATCGGATCGGTCGACCCGAGGAGCGCCTCGGCGGCCGGAAGGTCGGCACGCTCGCCGACATTACCCAGGACCGTGAGCGCATTACGATGCCAGCGGGCGAGGCCGAGACGTTCGACTGGCGTCCCCTTAAAATGCGTCAGGAACTGCTCGTCCGTCCAGGCCAGCGTTTCGCGTAGCGGCGGATGCGGGCGCGGGGCGAAATGGGCTTCGCGGGTAGCCACGGCCCACTTATTCCACGGGCAGACATCGAGACAATCATCGCAGCCGAACACCCGGCGGTCCGGCTCCTTGGTGGCGGAAACTTCGAGTTCGAGGGTTGTCAGGATGACTCCAAGGAAAAGCCACGTCCCCGCACCGCGGTGGATGAGAATCGTGCTCTTGCCCTGCCAGCCGAGGCCGGCCGCCGCCGCGACGGGCTTTTCGAGCACGGGGCCGGTGTCGACGTATGGCTTCTGTTCACCGCCGAGTTCCTTCATCGCTTCGCAGAGCTGCTGGAGGCGGGCGAGAATCACGTCGTGGTAATCAGCACCGAGCGCGTACTTCGCGATACGGTAGCCGGCCGGCGGATGCGGCTGATAATAATTGAGTCCAACGACCACGAGGCTACGGGCCTCCGGCATCACCTTACGGGCGTCGGTACGGCGATCGGGATTTCGAGCCAGCCAGGCCATGTCGCCGTGCATGCCATCGGCGATCCATTTTTTAAAATAGTCTGCGCGGACGTCGACCTCGACCGGCGCGACGCCGAAAGCGTCAAAGCCCAGCGCCTTCGCCGAAGCCTCGAGTCGCTGGCGGAGGGCGCGCGGGTCCATCGGACTCAGCCCAGGATCGAGAGCACGCGGCTCACGATCTCTTCGACTGGCGCGAGCTTACCGTTGCCCTCGTAGCCGCAGGCCAGCATGCCTTCAGCTGGCTCGACAATCGCATGACCGCGGGAACGGAGCGTCTTCAGGTTGGCCTGAGTGGCGGCGTGCTCGTACATTTTACCGTTCATCGCCGGGCAAAGGAGGACTGGGCCACGAGTCGCGAGGTAGACGCTGGTCAGCAAGTCAGGGGCGAGGCCGTGGGCGAACTCGGCCATCACGTTGGCGGAAAGCGGCGCAACGAGGAGCAGGTCGGAGGAATCGGCTATCTCGATGTGGCCCGGGACGGAATTAGCTCCTTCGGCCCAGAGATCGAACGCCACCGGTCGGCGAGAGAGGACCTGCAGTGTCATCGGGGTGATGAACTGAGTCGCGCCCTTGGTCATGACCACCTGGACCTCGGCGCCGTACTTGACTAGCTGGGAGATCAGGTCCGCGGCCTTGTAGGCGGCGATGGAACCGGTGACACCGAGGGTGATACGTTTGCCGACGAGCTGGGACATGACAACGCCCCACGATGCTAAGCGGCCCTAATGAGGCGAGGGGAAAGGCGGTCGACCGTGCCGAAAACAAGAGCTTTCGGGCGAAACCTGCCCTCTTTCTTGTTTGCCATGCCAGCCCCCGGGGGTTCGCATTGGCTCCTCTTATGCAATCCGACATTGGTCTCATCGGTCTGGCCGTCATGGGTCAGAACCTCGCCCTCAACATCGCCGACCACGGCTTCGCGATCTCGGTGTACAACCGCACGACCGCCAAGACCGACGAGTTCGTGAAGGAAAACCCGAAGACTCCGGGCAAGCTCACTGGCTGCCCGACCATCAAGGACTTCGCGGCCTCCCTCAAGAAGCCCCGCAAGGCCGTCATCCTCGTCAAGGCCGGCAGTCCGACCGATGCCGTGATCAACGAGCTCGCCGCGGCCTTCGAGCCGGGCGACATCATCATCGACGGCGGCAACGCCCTCTGGACGGACACCATCCGCCGCGAGAAGGAACTTAAGGCCAAGGGCCTCCGCTTCATCGGCTCCGGCGTCTCCGGCGGCGAAGAAGGCGCCCGCTTCGGGCCGTCCCTCATGCCCGGTGGCGATGCTGCCGCCTGGGCCGAACTTAAGCCCATCTGGGAAGCGGTCGCTTCTAAGGTCGATGCCGTCACTGGCGTCGAACTGACCGGAGCAACCCCCGGCAAGCCCATCAAGGGCGGCGTTCCTTGCGTGGCCCACATCGGCCCCGACGGCGCCGGCCACTACGTCAAGATGGTCCACAACGGCATCGAGTATGGCGACATGCAGATGATCTGCGAAGCCTACGACCTCATGCGCGGCCTCCTCGGCATGACCCCCGACGAAATCGGCACCACCTTCGAAGAATGGAACAAGGGCGACCTGAACTCCTTCCTCATCGAAATCACCGCCAAGGTGCTCAAGCAAAAGGATCCAGAGACCGGCGTCCCGCTGGTCGACGTCATCCTCGATACCGCCGGCCAGAAGGGCACGGGGAAGTGGACCAGCGCCAACGCCCTCGACATGGGTGTCGCTGCTCCGACCATCGCCGAAGCCGTCTTCGCCCGCTGCCTCTCCGCGGTGAAGGATGAGCGCGTCAAAGCCGCCAAGGTCCTTCGTGGCCCGAAGCGCGCGATGACCAATCCGGACCGTGCCAAAATCATCGAACAGATCCGCGACGCCCTCTACTGCTCCAAGATCTGCTCCTACGCCCAGGGCTTCCAGCTCATGCGCGAGGCCCAGAACGAGTACAAGTGGAAGCTTAACTTCGGCGAGATCGCCCAGATCTGGCGCGGCGGTTGCATCATCCGAGCCAGCTTCCTCCAAAAGATCACCGAGGCTTTCGCCAAGAAGCGCTCGCTGGATAACCTTCTCCTCGACCCGTACTTCAAAAAGACCGTCAAGAAGGCCCAGAAGAACTGGCGCAAGGTCATCGCCCTCGCGGTGAAGCACGGCATCCCCGTGCCGACCCTCGGTTCGGCGCTCTCGTACTTCGACTCCTACCGCACCGAGAATCTCCCGCAGAACCTGCTCCAGGGTCAGCGCGATTACTTCGGCGCCCACACCTACGAGCGCAAGGACAAGCCCCGCGGCGAGTTCTTCCACATCGACTGGCCAGATCCGAAGCGTCCGCAGATCAAGGCCTAATCGCCTTGATGGAAACAGAAAGGGCGTCCTTGCGGACGCCCTTCTTCTTTGGCGAATTACTGAGCGGACCAACCGCCGCCGGTGGCGGCGGCGAGTCGCACCGCAACCTGTCGGCGTTCCCAGACGACCATCGAGAGCGTGCGCGCCGCCGTGGCTTCGTCTCGGCGCGCGATGAGGATCTCGTTCTCGTTCGCGAGGCCGGCCTGGCGGCGGGCCTCGGCATTGGTGAGGCGGACGCGCACCGCGGTGAGCACTCGTGCCGTCAGTTCCTCCTGCGTGGCCAGCTCGCGAAGATCGGCGAGCGCATCCTCAACTTCGCGGAAGGCACCGAGGACGGCCTTCGTCCATTCCGCTCCAGAGCCGTCAATACGCGCGCGGGTAATCTCTAGGTTGGCTTCACGCCGACCAGCGTCGAAGATTGGTAGATCGACCGAAGGCGTCAGCGACCAGAAACTCGACGAACCCCGACCGACGCGCGCAGCCGGATCAGCCTGCCAGCCAGCCTGACCATTGAGTGTGACGGAAGGATAAAAGTCAGCGATGGCTGCGCCTTCGCGCGCAAGCGCAGCGTCGATTCGCTCGGCAGCGGCGGCGAGATCAGGGCGGCGAAGCAAGAGCTCCGAGGGCAAGCCCGCGCCAAAGGTCGGCATCGCGGCGGATCCTTTAGCTTCCGGCAGCTGGACGCCTGGAGCGGAACCAATCAGGGCGCGGAGAGCGTTCTCGGCGGCGGCGAGACGGCGGCGACCAAGCCCTTCGTCGACCTTGGCCTGCGCGGCAGCAAGGCGAGCAGAGGAAAGCGGGTCGGAGTCGAGTAAGCCCGCGACGACGGTCTTCTCAATGATCTCCATCTCACGCAGGCGCGTGGCGAATTCGGCTTCTAGGTAGGCGAGCTGCTCGCGCGCGCCACGGACGGCGAACCACATCCGGGCGACTTCGGCGGACAGGGCGAGATCCGCCTGTTGGGAAGTAAACTTGGCGGCGCGCGAGTCGGCTTCAGCGGCCTTGGACTTGGCGGCTTCGCGGCCCCAGAGGTCGAGTTCCCAGGAAGCCTTCACGCCCGCGGCGCCGACATCGGTGCGACGTGGGATGCCAACGCCGAGCGGCACGCGGCCGGTCTCAAGTGAGATGCGGGAAGATTCTAGGCCCGCGCCAACGGAGACGGCGGGCTGGTCGCCGGCGTTGGCTACGTTGAGTAGCGCCACCGCTTCACGCTGACGTGCGCGGGCGATGGCGAGGTCCGGGCTGTTCTTCCGTGCCTGCGCAATCAGTTCGAGTAAGGCCGAGTCACCGAAAGCCTCCGCCCACTTCGCATCGGCGACGACACCGGCCTGCGAGAACGCACTCGGCGTAGCGGGGCCCTTCGACTTCGCCATCGGATCATGGGCGCAGCCTGCAAGGGCCAGCGCGGCGAGGAGGAAACTCTTATTTACCCGGAGCATTTTGAGAGGCGTCGATATAGACATCCATTTGCTGGCCGACGAAGAGCACGCGGCCGGCTGGTCGGTCAAACTGGTAGATTACCTGCAACACGCGGGTGTCGACGCGCTCGATGCTGGCGCCGGTGAGTGAGGTCTTCGGGATGACAAAGGGTTCGATGCGGACGAACTTCAGGGCGATGGACCGATCCTTGCCGCCGGCGAGCGAGCTCTCGCCTTTCAGGTAGCCCTTGGCGGGCAGGCCTTCGCGCATACGCGTGGCCAACTGCTCATCGACGTCGCAACGGATCTGCAGGCGAGTGATGTCACCGAGAACGACGGGGGCCTTGGCGCCAGCCGCCACGAACTCACCGACGCGGACGCCGACCTGGAGCACGGTCGCGTCGATAGGCGAGCGAAGGACAAGACGATCGAGCAGGACCGCCGTCTGGTCGAGTTGGGCCTTAGCTAAGGCGAGCTTCGCCTTGGCCTCCTTGGCAGCCATCTGATAAGAAAGGAGTTCGGAGGCGGAGACGGCGCCGCTATCCTTGATGCCCGTCCAGCGTCGGGCGGCGTCTTCGGCGCGCTCGGAGCTGGCTTCGGCGGCGGAGACCGCAGCCTTTTGCACCGCTTGCTGGGCGCGGAGGTCACGTTCGTCGAGGGTCAGGATCGGATCGCCGGTCTTCACCTTGTCCCAGACCTTCACGTGCACCTTGGTGACCGTGCCAGACGTGGGCGAGCCGAGGAGCGTATTTTCGGCGGCGGCTTCGATGAGGCCGGCGGCGGCGATGAGGCCGTCCTTATCGCGCGTGGCAGGCTCGTAGGGTGGCGGCTTGATTGGAGTCTCGTTAGCCGTGCCCCGGGTGAGTTGCAGAGCGGCGACCGCGCCGGCAAGAGCGAGAACGAAGAGCAGGATGCGTTTCTTGAACATAAGGAGGATTAGAGATGGGTGGTGTCGAGGAGCTTGGGGTCGTCGACCACGCGGCTGATGCGTCCGTCTTCCATCTCCGCGATGCGGTCAGCGAAACGGAAAATGCGGTGGTCGTGCGTGACGACGACCACACAGCGCTCAGGGGAACGGGAAAGGTCGCGGACGAGCTCCATGATGTGACCGCCAGTATCCTTATCGAGGGCCGAGGTCGGTTCATCACAGATCAGGAGGGGCGGCTCGTGGACAAGCGCGCGGGCAATCGCGACGCGCTGTTGCTGCCCGCCGGAGAGAGCGTTCGGGCGGCCTTCTTCGCGCCCTTTGAGGCCGACTTTCTCGATGATGGCGAGTGCGCGAGCGTGGGATTCGTCGAAAGGCCGGCCCTGAATGAGGAGCGGGACCATCACGTTTTCAATCACGGAGAGCGTGGGGATGAGGTTGAACGACTGGAAAACGAAGCCGAGGTGCTTGCGGCGGAACGCCGTAAGTTCTTCCTGGCCGAGGCCATCGAGGCGCTGACCGAAGACTTCGACCGTGCCGGCCTGCGGCGTGAGCGTACCCGCGATGACGGAAAGGAGCGTCGTCTTCCCGCAGCCCGATGGGCCGACGAGCATGATGAGTTCGCCGCGGCGAGCTTCGAAGTCGGCCTGCTGCAACGCGACGACCTGGTTCTCCGGCGTGCCGAAGAACATATCCACGCCAGAGGCGCGGACGGCAATGGGGTGAGCGAGGGGGATCATCCGCGGAAGACGGAGGCGGCGTCGACGCGCGACACCTTGATGATACCGATGATGGCGGAGACGAAGCTGATGCCCAGCACGAGAACGAAAGTCGCCCAGAGGATCTGCGGGTACATGACGAACGGCGGCATACCCTTCTCAATCATCACGCGCCCGATGCCCTGTGCCATGCCGGCGCCGAGGCCAAAGCCGATGAGCCCAGCGGTGAAGGCCTGCACGAAGAGCATCCGCGCAATAACACCCATACCCGCGCCCATCGCCTTGATGGCCGCGAAGTATTTCAGGTTCTCGAGCACGAAGGAATAGAATGTCTGGCCGGAGATCGCGATTCCGACGAATAGGCCGAGCAGCACCGCCGTACCGAAGGAAAATGGGATGCCGGTGTTGGTCCAGAACCACCAGAAGGTATTACGCGCGAGGCTGCGCTCACCCCAGCTCCAGATTACCGTATCCGACGTCCACGCCTTGAGGCCCGTGTCGCGTTCAATGCGATCGCAGAGCTCGGTAGGTGTGACGCCCTTCTGAGGCTCGACGAGCATGAAGCTGAGCGTGCGGCGGGCGCCGAGGGTATAGCCCTTCGCGCGATCGTAGGTAGTGTAGACGAACGGGCCGCCGGTGAACGCACGCCTCACTTTGCAGATACCGACGATACGGGCCTGGATGTCGTTGACCTCGAACGTGTCGCCGACCTTGAGCGGCATGTTGCGAGGCTTGCCGTCGGGCCCGACGATCATGCGACCCATCAGCGCGGCGCCCCATTCGTCGACGATGACGGTATCAGGCAAGCGTAGGTCCTCGATACGACCCTGCGTGAGGACGGCCGGTGCGCCCGCGAAAGTATCTGCATCAATGCCGACGAGCGTGATCAGCTTGAAGTTGCCGTCCTGCATACGCGCCTGGACGAAGGAGGTGTGGAGTGGCGCGGCCCAGGCGACCCCGTCGACGGAGCGGACGCGACCGAGGTCAGTGTCGCGAAGCGGCTTGGCGTCATTAACCTGCTCGACCATCGGGTCGCTGACCCAGACCTGCGCACGGATGTTGACCATCGGCGTATAGGTCCAGCTCATGATGCCGAAGAAGACCGAGCTCTGCTGGGCCATCAGCAACGCCGAGAACGCCAGGCCGCACAGGAGCATCGCCAGCTTGGCGCGATCTCCGAAGAGCATATTAAGGGCGAGACGATACATCTGACGAGTTCCTTGAGTGTCTCTCCAACAAGGCTCGGGTCAATGGGAAGTCAAACGGCCCGGACAATGTCCGGGCCGTCGTAACCTGACCGTATCAAGATCGTCCTGTCTTAAAATGCTGGTAAGATAAAATGCCCCTTAAGGAAAGCCGGGCCCCAATCGGCATTAATCGCCCAAGCTACCACCAAGAGCAGCAATGCGATGGAATAGCAGATGAGCACCTTGGACTTCTTGTCCGACTTGGCCGCAATATGCAAAAGTGCCACCGCTGAGAGCGCTACGACGGGATGTAGAGCCGAGATTGCCTTATGAGAGACAAACAAAGCAATCAGCCCGATGACGATGTTGATGTCTACCAGGATGGCGGTGATGCGCTGGAGGACTGGCTTAGGCCCAGCGATGACTACCGTAAGAATCACTAGTACAATAAGCGTGAGAAGGGCATGCCCTCCGTAAATTGCATGTATCTTACTGATGACCGGCTTGGTGGCTTGTTCCATGCTCTCACCTTGGTCGGAGCCCGGCCCAATTCAAGCCATCCCGCCGGAATTTACCGGTCTTCCGGGAAGAGCACCCGGAAGAACCAGGCCGCTAAGGCCGCCCCGACAAACTGGACCACGATCTCCGCTAGGATGCGCGGGGCGACCTTGGCCAGGAAGAGGGTTTCCGTGATGAAAGTCTTGGTGCCGAGTAGGCCGTCGAAGATTGCGGAAAAGAGGCCGAGTAGCGAGGAAGCCAGCGAGACCGCCGGATTCATGGTCGGATTGAAATCCCCAAACGTTCCCGAGAGGCCAAGGACGGCCACCGCGATGGCTAGGCCGAAGTAACTGTTGCCAGCCGTGAGGCGCGAGGTGCCGACCATCAAGATGATGAAGGCCAGCGCGAAAGTGCCGAGCAACTCGACCACCGCGGTGACGCCGAATCCCGTGAAAGCGGATTCGCTCAAGTCATCGACCGCCCCCGAGGCGTGTTCCGAATCATGGCCGAGGAGATAGCCGGCCGCCATCGCCGCGAGGACGGCCACCGCCAACTGCACTGCGACATAGGACCAGAGGGCGCGGGTGCCCGAGCGACCACGCACACGGAAGGCAAGCGAGACGGCGGGGTTATAGTGGGCAAGCGAGACCGGTGCGCCCATGTAGATCAACGCACAGAGCAAGGCGGCGACGGGAAGGGGGCTGGACGCGACCATCGCTGCCAAGCAGAGGAAGAAAGTGCCGACGGCCTCGATGAGCAGCTTATTGCGCATGGGGTGAATGTCGTCAGGCAGCGGGTGGTCTCAAGCGCGGAGTCGCTTAGCGCGGCGCGCGGGCGTTGAGCCAGTTCTCACTGAAGGTCGCAATTTCCTCGTAACTGGGCAGGCGCCGCGTGCGGCTGCGCATCTCCCTGGCCGCTTCTTCCTGCGCGACGAAAAGTTCGGTCAACGTCGCGTGGAGGGGCGTCTTGTTGTTCTTGTTATCGACAAGCCAGAAGCCGACCTGTTCACCCTCGACGACCTCGTTATTGTAATACTGCCAGAATAAGGTCATCGCCGGCTTCCAGGACATGAACTTGGCGAGGATCTCGCGGTTACGCTGGTCGTGCTTTGCGCCGTCGCCGCCGCACGCCTTCCAAGAGAGGCCACACTCGCCGATGAAGACCCGCTTCACCGGGAGGCCGGCCTTGGCCGGGAGCTGAGCGTTGATGTAGTCCAGCGTCGCCCGGATCTCTTCCACCGGGAGCAGCTGACAGTCGTAGGCGGAGTAGGAGACGAAATCGACGTTCACCTTGGGCAGCACTGCGTTGACCAAGCGCTGGCGGCCGTCCTTCATCGCATCGCGGACGCGGTTAACCTCGGCGTAGGTATAGACGCGGCATTTCGCGTAGGGCACTTCGGAGCGGGCGTCGTCGACGGCCTTTTGGCGAATACTGAGCCATTCGATCATCGCGGCGACGAGCTCAGGCGAGGCATCCTTCTTCACGTCCTTGTCGGGCAAGAGATACCAGTCCCCCTCCCAGTGGCCGAGGAAGAAGGTCTTGCCCGCCGTGTCGTAACGCGTGAGTAGGTCCTTGGTGAAAAGATAGACTGCGTTGTATTCGCGACGCTTGAGCTCAGGCGTCAAACCCTTCGTCCACTCATTCGTGGAACGGTACCACAGCACGTAGTGCGTGAAGGGCATCGCGATATAAGGAGTCAGCTGCTGGCCGGAGGCCGCGTTGATCTTGAGGATGCGCGAGCCCATTGCGCTGATACCCTTGGCAGCCTCGAGCACCGCCTCATCTTTGGTGAACTTATAGGCCGGACCGAAAACTTGGGTGCCCACGACCTGCGGGAAGGCGTCGGGCATCGTCGGCACCACGGGTAGCCGGGTCATCTCCAACGGCTGGTCCGGGCGCTTCTTGCCCTGAGCCAGTAACGCGAGGGGTAACAGCAGAAAAACTCCCAGAAGGAAGCGAGGGATTGAACTCATGGGGTGAACCTCAGGGCGAGGGACTTGAATTGTCCGTTGGCGACCCACTTCCTTCAAGCCCGTTCCCACCCAACACCATGATAACCATCAAAACCACCCTGGCCGCCGCGCTTCTCGCCGTCGGCCTCCACGCCCAACTCGCCGCCGCCCCCGCCAAGGACGAAGGCCAGACTGCCGATCCAGAGCACGCCCGGCTCGTCGCTGCCCGTAAGGCGGCGAATGACCTGCCGGAAGTCATGTCGGCCGAACAGCAGGCTAAAGCGGATCGGGCGCTCACCAATAAGGCCTACGCCGAATACAAAGTCGCGCGTAAGCGCTCGACCGACTCCGAGACGGCCTACCGCAAGATCTTCGACACCGCTCTCGCGAAGGTCGACGAAGGCGCGCCGGCCTTACAGGAAAAAGAGCGGGCTGCCTTCCGCGAGCGCATGCTCAAAGCTCGGGCCGCCAAGAAGGGTGCGGCGAAGAAAGTCCTAACCAAAGCAGAGGACGACGATGACGACGCGGACGACGAGCCGTCGAGCCCGACTAAAACTTCCAACTGAAGAAGACCGACCCGCCGCAAGGCGGGTCTTTTATTTAGCGAGCGCCACTTCGAACGCCGACCAAATCTCTTCCAGTGGCTCAAGCCCGACGGAGATCCGCAGGAGATCAGGGTCGAGTCCGGCGGCGCGAATATGCGCCCTGCCCTGCTCGTTGGTAACTTCGTCGAAATGCGCGAGCCAAAGGAACGGAGCAGCCAGTGTGTAGCGTAGCCCGAAGCTCGGGCCCTTGGCGACAGCCAGGCGATCATAGACACGACGCATGTCACCACGGAGTTCTAGCGTGATGAGGGCGCCGGCGCCGGCGCCTGAACGCAGTAAGCGGCGATAAGCGTCGGCCGTCGGGCCTTGGTCGGCCGTGCGCACGCGCGCGACGGACGGATGGGCGGCGAGTCGTCGTGCGAGTTCTGCCGCAGTGGCGGAAAGCTGGCGGGTAACTTCGTCCATGCGACCCACTTGCTTAGCAAGGGCGTCGAGATCGAGGGCGTGCAGGGACTCGAGCCGCCGACGCGCACTGGCGAGTAGCTCGGTGGCGTCAGCTCGGGATGGATGCACCGCAAGTACTCCCGCCATGATATCGCCTTCGGAGCCGGCGTATTTCGTGAGACTTGAGACCACGATGTCGGCGAACGGCAGGACATCAACGGAGGCGAGGCCCACGCTGCTCGGGTCGAGTAGGAGTTTGGCTCCGTGTTGATCGCAAAGGGCGCGCAACGCCGGGATGTCCGCGGTCTCGAGCTGCGGATTATTCGGTACCTCGGTGAAGACGCCTGCGATGTCGCCCGCGGCAAGGTGGCGTTCAACGGCGGCGAGGTCGCGGACATCGGCGATGAAATGGTGTTTCGCATCGCGTGCCTTCTCTAAGAGACGGGTCGAATCAACGTAAAGCCAACCCAGTTGAATCCAGGCGGAACGTCCACGCGGACGCTGCACGGTGTCGACCGCGGCGATGGCGGCGTCGACGGCGTTCATGCCAGAGGTGGCGATAAGAATGTCATCGGCTGACACCCCGGAGAGGAGCGGAGATAACGCCGCGCGGATGGCGCGCAGGGCGGCGGAGCCATCGGCCGGCGCCGAGCGAGCGAGCCAGGCTTCGGCCTGGCGAGAGGAGATCAATGTGCCCGTGTGCTGGACCATCTTCGCCAGGCGCAACGCGGCATCGCCGGCGGGCGTCGTGACCAAGCACCAATCGCCGACACGATCAACAGAGGTGAGCGTGGCG
>CANKZO010000050.1 GCA_947488485.1 Opitutia bacterium
TTCACGACGAGCGTGGGGCCGCCGTAAGTGATGATGGCCGCCTGTTCGACGCCGAGCGGCACCTTCAGGCTGTCATCCTCCTGCAGGAACCACCACGCGGCGACGAGGGCCACGACGGCGGCCAAGCCCCAGAGGAGCCATCGGCGGAATGCGGACGACGAGGCGGTCATGCTCAACGGGCCGCACGGCTCGCGAAGCCGCGGTTCTTCAGGAAATAGGTCAGCCGGCCGAGGATCGGCTCGTCGGTGCGCAGGCGGAGGTAATCGATGCCGAAGCGGCTGAGCTCGGCCTGCCAGCCGGAGGAATCGACCTGCCGACGTCCGCCGAAACCGACGAACCCGCGGCCGGACTCGGCTTCGACGCCGCGGATGAGGCCGGCGCCACGCAGACCCTGCTCCGCCGGGTCTTCGAGATGCAGCACGACGCAGTCATGCCGCTGGGCCAGCACCTGCAGCGCCGCAATGGCGTCAGGATCATGCAGGTCGCTCAGGACGATGACCGTCGTCCGCTTGATCAGGGACGGAGCGAGCTCGCGGGCGCGCACGGCGAGCGAGGTCTTCTCGGTGAAGTCATGCTGACGCAGCTGATGCGCCCATTCCATGACGACGTTCCGCGAAAGGGTCGGACGGACATGCAGTTCTCGGGCCCCGCAACCGAGCAGACCGACGGGAGTCACGGACGACTGGGCGGCGAGGCCGATGCCGGTCGCGATGCGCACGGCCCAGGCATACTTGCTCAGGGGCTGCGACGTGACGCACATCGAAGCGGAGGTATCGAGCAGCAGATAGAGCGGGATCTGCTTGGTCTCGCGGAACTCCTTGACGTAGAGCTTGCCCAAGCGGGCCGAGACCTTCCAGTCGATGAACTTCACGGCATCGCCGGCGACATACGGACGCGACTGGACGAACTCCAGGCCGGCGCCGTGGAACACGGAATCACGCTGGCCGAAGTCCAGGCTGTTCGCGAGGCGCCGGACGGCGACTTCGAACTGCCGGCTGTCGACCGGATCGTGAGGTAATGTCCGCGGACGAAGCATGCGTTCAGCCCAAGCCGGCGAGGATTCCTTCCAGCACCTTGGCGCCGGTCTGACCGGCGGCCGCGGCTTCATAGCTGACGCGGATGCGGTGCAGCACGACGTCCTCGGCGAGTTCGAAGAGGTCTTCCGGGGTGACGTAATCCCGACCGCGGATGACCGCGCGGGCGCGGGCGGCGTTGACGAGCGCCAGGCCGGCGCGCGGACTGCAGCCGAAGTCGAGGTCCTTGGATTCGCGCGTGCGGCGGACGAGTTCGACGGAGTGGCGGAGGAAGACTTCGCTCACATGGACGCCTTGGACGGCTTCCATCGCGGCGACGAGGTCGGCCTTGGTGCCCACCGGCGAATCATCGATCATGTCGAAGGCCGTCTTCGGGACCGCCCCGCCCTCTTCCTTGCGCAGGCCCATGCCCAGCTGGCGCTGGAGGATGTCCTGTTCCTCATCGCGATCCGGATAGCCCAGGCGATGGAGGAGCATGAAACGGTCAAGCTGGGCCTCGGGCAGTTCGAAGGTGCCGGACTGTTCGACGGGATTCTGCGTCGCGATCACGAGGAACGGCGTCGGCAGGCGCATCGTCTGACCGCCGAGGGTGACTTTGCGCTCCTGCATGGCCTCGAGCATCGCGCCCTGCACTTTCGGCGCGGCGCGGTTGATTTCGTCCGCGAGGAGCAGGTTCGTGAAGACCGGGCCGCGGTGGATGCGGAAATCGCCGGTCTTCTGATCGACGACTTCCGAGCCGACGATGTCGGACGGCAGCATATCGACCGTGAACTGGATGCGACGGAAGTCCAAGGCGATGGCCTTCGCGACGGTGTTCACGAGGAGCGTCTTCGCCAAGCCGGGCATGCCCTGCAGGAGCAGGTGGCCGCCGGTGAGGAGCGCGATCATGACGCGCTCGACGACGATATCCTGGCCGACGACGACCTTGCCGACGCGCGTGCGGACGTCGGCGACGAACTGATGGGCAGCCTGCACGGCCGCGGGATTAGGATGTTGGCTCATGTCTTAAGGGGTAGGGATTGGGATGGTTGTTAAGTCCTCAGCGGAGTTGGCGGAGCCATTTCTCGGCGAGGGTCTTGAGATCGGCTTCGGAGAGCGTGGTCGCGCCGCCGAAGCAACCGGTCTGGACGCGTTCGATGTCCGCCTTGAGTTCGGCTTGCTGGGCGGAGCTGAACTTCACCAGCGGACTGGCAGCCAGTTTGCGGAGCAAGGCCACGACCGCGAAGCCGTCGATGGCGGCGGGCAGTTTGAAGACATCGCGGGCGCGCGGCGGACGCGGACCGGTGTTGCGAGGACGGAAGACAAGCCACCCGACGAAAATGGCGGCGACGGCGAGACCGACATACAGGTAGGTCAGGTCATCCTCGGCCACCGGCGCGACGTAACCCGCCCCGGCCGCGACTTTGACCCGGTCAAGGAGGACGGAATTCTTCGTCAGCACGACGGGGTCGATGTCCTGATAGGTCCGCCAGACGGTGGTCGCGTTCGCGGCCTTGATCGTCGGGAACGGCAGATCAGTCGACTTGTCGGCGGCGCGGATCGCGTCACCGTCGAGCGTCACCGACCAGCGTCGCTCCGTGCGCGGCGCCACCTGGTCGCCCCAGGTATTGAGTTCCTTGACCATCAGCGGGTCGATGACCGTGACCTGACGCACCTTGGCCAAGGCGGCCAACGGGGCGAGGTCCAGGAGGTCGTCGAGTTCGGGCACCGTACCCGAGGCGGTCGCGGCGACTTCGAGGCTCAGGGAGCCGTTGATCGCGAACTGGCGCGTATCGAGCGTCTGGGTGACCTCGATCTTGTCAGCCGGACGCGGGCTGGCCTTACCACCGGCGACCTTGAGCAGGGTCTCGGCGGAAGTCGCGGGGACGGTGACAGGTCCGCTCAGATCAATGAAGCGGAGCTCCATCTGCACCGGCGGGATCTTGTCGACGCTGGCGTCCTTGGCCCGCACGAGCACGTAAGCGAGCGTGGTCTCCTCCCAGCCCGGCCGGGCGGCCGGCCGCGGCTTCACGTCGGGCGCGGCGAAGGTGATCGAACGGATCTCGAAGAAGGGCGAAAGGCCTTCGGTGAGCTTCTTCTCAAACTCATCGCGCGGACCCTGCGCGTCGGCAGAACGCAGGGCCTGCGGACCCCTGCGCTTAGCGGCCGCGGCGGTCGCCGACGGGTCATTGCTCAGGTATTGTCCGAAACGGGCGACGCGGCCCATGGCCTCGGTGTGCACGACGCTGACGATGATGCCGAAGTCCTGCCCTGCCCCGACCGTGTTCGGGCCGTCGACGCGCGTCTGGACGCGGATCTCGCCGAGGAGTTCGTCGAGATAGTCCGCACGCTTCTTCAGTCCGAGCGAAAACGGGTCATCCTTCGTGACCACGAGCGTGGCGGCGAGGTAGCGATACTTCAGGTCCTCGTGCAGCGGGTTGTTCTGGTCGTTGAGGCGGGTGTTGAGCGTCTTCGCGAGCTGACCCATGTGCGTGCCCGCGAGCCGGCCCGGCAGCGCCTGGATGGCGGCGCGGATGCGGCCGAGGGCCGCGCGGTTGAGCGGCTTGCCGAGATTGACCTGGTTGTTGCCTCCGACGCCGAGCACGGCGTTGAACCAGCTCAGGTAAGGGTCGATGGACTGCTCATTAGGCTGCAGGCGGACGGCCTGACGGCCGTAGGCATCGGCGGCGCGCTGGAAGTAGTCCTGCGAACGCAGGGTCTTCTCCTTGGCGGCGACGAGGCGCTTGGCGGGCTCGGTCGGAGCGAGGTCCTGGAAGCTCTCGAAGTCGGCCCAGTCATTCAGGACGACAGCGCCCAGCAGCAGCGCCTTATAGGCGTCCGGTCGGTCGGCCTGCCATTCGTCGATCAGTTTCAGCAGCGAGGCATAACCGGCCGTGGCCATCGCGTAAGTCTGGGCCTCGTTGCGACGGGTGAGCCCGCCGCGCTGGACGGCGACGAGGCGCCAGCGATCGCCGAGGTTGGCATGCATCTTCTGGGCGAGCAGGAAGAACACCTGCTCATCCATCTTGGCGGTCGGACCGAACACGCGCTCGATATGCGTGTCGCGGTAGGCCTCGGCATTGCTGTAAGCCAGATCGAAGGTGTTGACGACCTTGCTCTGGTCGCGCGGCGCGACGCCGGCCTGACGGAAGAGCGCCATCATGCGGGCGAGGCTGTCGATGTTCCGCTCCATCATCACCGGGGTCACGGGGATGCGGGCGTCCTCGGGCAGGCCATAACGGGCGCGCAGTTCAGCGGGCAGCTGGGGATTATGGGCCTGACCCCAGGCGAGCAGGAAATCCTCGGCCAAGGCGACGCCCGCGGCCGGATGACGGCGCGCGAGCTCGGTGATACGGTCCGCGGCGAGTTCGAAGTTAGCGCTGACGATGACCGCGCGGGCGAGGGTCGCGTCGAAGCGGGCACGCAGGTCAGGCGACAAGGCGGCGAGCCACTTGCCGGCGGGCGCCAGCTGGAGCATCTCCTCCGGATCGATATCGTTGGCGCCGTTACGGCTGTTGGTGCGACGGATGCCGCCGGACTGACGGCCGAACGACTGCTCGACCTCGGCCATCCAGGATTCCGCCATCAGGCCGAGGACCTGCCGCCAGTCGCCGCCGGCGTCGTCGACGTGCTCGGCGATGAGGTTGGCCAGCACCGTCTGAGCGCGGAGATTGTCCATGCGTTGGGCGGCGGGCGCGCCGCTTTCGTTCTGGATCTTGCGCGAAAGGCCGCCGACCACTTTGAGCGCGGCGTCGGGTTGCGACTTGATGAGTTCGGCGAAGGTGCCGCCGAGCACGGCCGGCGAGACCTGCGTGAGCACGCGGAGCATCTCGCCCGCGGCCTTGCTGCGTTCCCAGTCGCTGGTCTTCTTCTCCGAACGGAGGATCGCGACGTTATCGCTCCAGATGCGCGAGATCTGGTCACGCTGGGCGATCTCGGTGGCCTGTTCCGCCGCCAAGAAGGCCGCGATCTCCTGTCGGAGACCCTCGTCGGCGACCTGATCCAGGTCGGCGCCTGCGGGCAGATACTGGCGGGCGAGGTCACGGAAACCACCGGCGAGCAGGACCCGGCCGGCCGCGAGGCGGCGGGCGGGATCCTTGCCGCCGAGCTTCTCGGTGCCACGCGTCAGGCGTTCGGCGACCCAGAAGCTTTCATTGGGCGCGACGATCTGGCCGAGCATCTGGCCGAGCTTGCGGAGTTCGAGATCGGTCAGGTCGCCGGGGCCGGCGTCGGCGAGGGCGAAGACATCCTCGAGCCGCACGCCGTTCTTCGGACGCTCGGCGAGGTCGTTCAGCATCTTATCATAGATGCCGCGACCGAGTTCGGGCGGCAGCGCGGCGAGTTCGGCGCGGACCTGCGCCCAGTCGCCGAGGCGGAAGGCCGAGAGGAAGCGGGCGTCGGCGCCGGCGCGAGCGTCGGGTCGCGCCGACTTCTCCATCGCCGCGAAGACCTCGCTGAGGTCGCGCGAATATCGATGGCGGAGCAGGCGTTCGTATTGCTGCTGCGTCTTGGCGTCGAGCGGCGCGGCCTGCTGGGCGGAAAGCGTCACGGCGCACGCGAGCGCGGCGCAGAGGAACGGACGGAGGAGTCTCATGATGTTTTTATGTAAAGGGTTCAGGAACCGTTGTCGGGAATCTTGCGGGCTTCTTCGAAGACCTTGCGGTCGTCCGCCTTGGTGGGCTTGCCCTTCGGTTCGGGACCGGCGAGGAGCGCGGCGGCGGCCTTGGCCTTCTTCGGCCCGGGCTTGCCGGCGGCTTCGACCTGCAGGGCGGCTTCGAGATTCTGCTGCTTGCCGGCGCCGATGCCGGTGACGCCCTCGACGGGCTTGATACCGCCGGCGGCGGGCTTCACGCCTTCAGGCGGCTTCACTCCCTTGACGCCGGCGAGGCCCTTGGCGGGCGGGGGCGGGGGCGTGGCCTTCGTCCCGGCGCCCTTGACGGACTCCGGAGGCTTCACGCCTTTGACGGCTTCGACTCCCTTCGGAGCGGGCGGAGGCGGCGTGCCTTTGGTGCCGGCGCCTTTGACGCCTTCGGGCGGCTTCACGCCTTCGGTGCCGACGAGTCCTTTCATCGGAGGCGGCGGAGGCGTCGCCTTCGTGCCCGGTCCGTCGACGGGCTTGGCTCCTTCGGTCACGGAGGCGGGCGGCGGAGCCTGCTTCACGGGCTTGGCGCCGCCGGGAGTTTTCACGCCGTCGACTTTCTCGACGCCTTGGACGGTGGTCGGCGCGACGTTCTTAGCGGCGGGATCGATCTCCTTCACCTTGCCGGAGCCTTCCTGGCGGACGCCGCGCACGCCTTCGACGGCGGCCGGAGCCGGAGCTTCCTGGGCGAAGGCGCTGGCGCCGCAGAGACAGAGCAGGAGGAACGTCTTCATAGGGATTGCTGGCCAAGGGAGCGGGCGAACTCGGCTTCGACGCGTCGCTCGTAATCGGCGAGGGCCGCGGGATCCTGGTGCTCGGCGAGATAACGGAACACCTGGCGGGTGCGTTCGGCGTAAGGACGCCACTCTTCCTCGGTCGCGCCGTTGGCCTTCAGGAGGGAGGTCGCGTAGAAGTAGGCCTTGCCTAAGGTCTCGCGGACCGCGCGCGTGGTCGCGCCGTCCTCGCCGTCGGCCGCGGCGGATTCTTTCAGCAGCTGCGACAGGTCGGCGATCGCGCCGGCGACGTCGAGCATCTCGACCTTCGCCTTGGCCTTCGCCAGGCGGATCTGATGACGCACCGTCGGGCGCTCGTTGGGCGGCAACATGCCGGCGAGCTTGTCGTATTCCTCGACGATGACAGGCCAGTCCGGTTCCTTGGCGCGCTCGAGTTCGCGGATACGTGTGAGATGATCGCGGGCCTGTTCGCGGGCCAGCTGGGACTGGCCTTCGTTGAAGTGGTAATACACCACCCCGACGGGGAACAGCAGCCAGAGCAGCGTGAAGAACTTCCTCATCGGACGCCGCCCTCCCCGGCCGCTTCGTCCCGGTGGACGACCTTCCACCCGGTCCCGAAATATTGCAGCGCTACCGGCAGCAGCGCGAGCACCGCCGAACCCAGCAGCATCGCCAGCACCGCGAGCTGCGCGAGGCTGAGGCCCGACTTCGCCGGCGGCGTCCGCCGGACGAGGTCGCCCAAGGCGTCGGTCGGCAGATGCTTCTCATTCACGTCGTAATAAGCCCCGCGCAGGGCGCGCGCCACGTTCGCCAGCACTTCGGCGTCCTGCCGCGATTGGTGACCGGCGATGAAGGTGCCTTTGCGCGGATCGCCGACGCCAAGGACGAGCACGTCCTTGACGGATTTCGGACGCGGCAGGATCGGCTGCAGCGGGACGGTATCGCCATCGGTGAAGATGACCAGGCGCACCGTCTTCTCCGGCAACGGGGCGACCACCTTGACCGCGGCGTTGATCGCTGCGCCGAGGTCGGTCGAGCCGGGCTTCATCACGTAATGGACCGGCAGTCCGTCGAAGACATTGCGCACGAGCTCCGGGTCGCGTGCGTCCATGACCACGGAACGCGCCTCGGTGTAGAAGCCGACGACGCCGTAACGGAGATCGCCGCCCACGCGCATGAGCACGGCCTCGACCTCCTCGCGCATGCGTTGCTGGCGCGTGACCTTCCCTTCCGGTCCCGCGTCCTTGAGATACATGCTCGGCGAAAGGTCGGCGACGAAGACCAGCCGGGTCGGCTCCGCGGTTTCGGCCGGCTTGCCGTCCTTAGCCGCCAGATGGAGCTGCCACGTCACGGCCAGGCCCCAGGCGAAAGCGGCGAGCGACAGGCAACGCAGGAAAGGCGCGATCACCGTCCAACCCCGCGACCTCCCCTCCGGCCCAAACGCCAGCCGGGCGGCGACCCGTACCCGACGGGCATGCAAGGCCTCCGCCAATGCGGAGAGCAGCAACACCAGGAGGGCGGCGTATACGGGGTTCATGGGGGCGGCGGGGTAGCCGTCTAAGGGGGAAATAAGTCACCCCGCCGAAGCGAGGCAAACTGCAATGCGCCCGACGCCCCCTTTATCCTCCACCGGGGAGGCATTGAGGGCGTGAACAAACCAAGAAATGTCGTCCGGAAAGGAGACGGGGCAAGCCCCCTCAGGCGCCGACCATCCGCAGCCAGGCGCTGAGGTTATAATAGTTCGAAACACGAGCCACCTTGCCGTCCTTGATCTCGAAGAAAGCCCCGACCCGGAGGTGATACTTCTGGCCGGTGGCGGGCGGGAGGCCTTCGTCGGTCTTAAGGTATTCGCCGCGGATATAGAACTCAGCGGCGGCGCGGGAGGCGTCCGGGCCGGCGAAGACGACAAGGTCCTCCACCTGCTCGCGGTAAGCACGGTCCATGCGGCCGAGGAAGGCGCGGAAAGCCGGGATGCCGACCTCGACGCCGCCTTCGTTGATCTCGTGGACGATGTCAGGGTGCAGGAGGGCGAGCAGGGCTTCGCGGTCACCGGAATTGAAGGTCTGATAATACTGACGAATGAGCGGGTTCATGGGTTCAGGAAAGGAGACGGAGCGGACGGGCGCTGAGTTTCGAAGGGTCGGTCTCGCCGGGAGTGGCGCGATGACGACGCAGGAGCGCGAGATCGATATCGACGGTGAGGGCATGGTCGCCGTCGGCGCAGACCGGTGTAGCGAGGTGCCGAGGTTCGTCGCGGAAAGCGGCCTGCGAGGGCGCGAAGGCCGCGGCCCGGCCGACGTTCTCGTCGATGAGCACGGAATTCGTCCGCCCGAGGAGATGACATACGCCGACATGGCAGCCGAGTTCGACGGAGCGAGCGTCGGCGCAACGCCCTACCCTTTCGACGCCCAGCAACGTCTCGGTCGCGCTCGGCACGAGCATCAGTTCGACCCCCTGTCCGCGCAGGAGGGCGGCCAGTTCAGGGATCTCGACGTCGAGGCAGATCACGACGACGCAACGGACGCCGCGGAAGGACCAGAGGCCGACGCCGTCGCCGCCGACGAAGGCGGATTCCCACGGCGTGAGATGAAGTTTGTCCTGATGGCGGAAAGCGACGCCATCCCAGATCGGCGCACGGTTGCGGAGCTGGCCGTCCGCGCCAAGGAACGGCACGGTGCCGAGCACGACGCCCTTGTCGGCCTGCGCCAGCCGCGGACTGATCCGCGGCCAGAGGTCGGTCCAGAAGAGCTGCGCGACGCCGCGGAGTTTATCTTCACCCGCGACGAAAGGCTCGAGGCCCATCCAGAGGAATTCCGGTAGCACCACGAGATCCGCGCCATCATCCCAGGCTTCGCGCACCTGCGCGCAGACGCGGTCGGCGAAGGCGTCGGGCGAGGCCGCGGGGACGCCGACGTCGAAGGTCAGCAAGGCGAGGGTCAGGCGGTCCATGTCTTCGTCCAGAAGGTGAGGGTCTTGGGAGATTCCTGCTCTTCGCCGACTTCCTTCCAAGGGAAAACCGCCTGCAGCTCCGGACGGCGACGATAGCCTTGGCGCGTCCAGAAGGCGTCCAGCGGCCGATGGCCCGCGGGCCGGGCCGGATGATCGGCCGGTCGGTCGACGGCGCAGAAGGCGGTCGTGCGCAGGCCGAGCCGGCGGGCATGCGCTTCACGCCGGGCGAAGAACTCGCCGCCGAGGCCGCCGCCGCGGAATTCCGGCAGGACGATGCTCTCGCCCAGATATAAAACGTCATCCGTAGGCACCCCGGCGCGTTCGAACGGACCACGGAAGCCTTCGGTCTCATCGGCCAGCGGCATGCACGTCGTCGCCCCGATCGTCCGACCGGTGGCGTCGCGGGCGAAGACGACCAGGCTGCGCGGACAGGCAAGATAGGTGCGGAGATATTCCCGCTCATAAGCGAGGTCGCCTTCGTAGAGATAAGGGAACTCGCGGAAGACCGCGATGCGTAGTCCGCCCAGCGTATCGATCCAAGGCTCCAGTTCAGGTCCGCGGACTTCGATGAGCTGGAAGGCGGACGCCATGACGGGGCTCAGAGCCGGATGCGCAGGCGGGGCGAAATCGGCGTGCCGGCGTCGCGACGGGGCGCCTTCGGACCCTTGCCCGGCGTCTCGCCATCCTCGGCGGCCAAGGCCTCCGTGAACTCTTCGGGCATCGGCGCGGCGGCCTTGAAATCCACCTTGGCGCCCTGCCAGTCGAACGTGAGCTGCGTCGTCTCGGCGTGCAGGAAGAGCCGCTTGAAACCGCGGGCGGTACCGACGGCCTTGTTGAATTCGAAGTCGCCGTAAGTGCGGTCACCCAGGATCGGGTGGCCGTGCGCGGCCGTCTGCACGCGTAGCTGGTGCGTGCGGCCGGTGCGCGGCTCGAGGCGAATCAGGGAAAGCGGGAGCGTGCCGCCGGCGGCGCGTTGCCACTGGTAGACCGTCACCGCCGGGGCGCCCGCGCCCGTCTCGGAACGCACGCCTCCGCCGGGACCCTTGGACTTCGAGAGCTGGTCCTGCCAAGTACCGCGCGGGGTGCGCAGGCCGCGGCCGCGGATGAGGGCGACGTATTGCTTCGAGACCTGCGAACGCGCGAACATCTTGCGCACCACGTCGGCCACGCCGACGTCGAGCGAGAGCAGCAGCACGCCGCTGGTCGGGGAGTCGAGCCGGTTGAGCAGGTAGACGCGGCGGATGCCGCCCTGCCCGTCACGGACATGGAAGGCTTCCTCCTCGAGGGAATAATTACCGGTGATGAGGATGGTGCCCTTCTCGGCGACCTCGCCGGGATTAGGATGCGAGAGGATGCCGTCCGGCTTCGAGACCGCGATCAGCCCGCACGGATGCGTGGCGACCGCGCGCACGCCGCGTCCGAAGGGGATCCAATCTGTCGGGAGCGTCATCAGCGGTAATAAAAGTTGATCGTGACGATGTCGCTCTCGCCATACAAGGCGACCATATCCGCGCGCCAGATATCGTAGGGCGCCGGAGCCATCACGGCGTCCTTGCAGGCTAGGGACATCACGCGGGTGACCTCGTTGCTGAGGATCGTGGTATCGGTGACCGTCCCGTCGCGATGCAGGCGGAAACGTACCGTGACGCGCCCGCGCTGGACGCTTTCGAACTGCGAGCGCTCGATGATGCTCCACCAGCTCGATTGGATGGCCTCGAGCATGCGCTGGGTGTAGTCGCCGTATTGGCTGAAGCGGGCGTCGATGGCGACTGCGCCGGCGCGGCTCACGCCGACGGAGTTACGCAGGAGCAGTCCGGCGGTGCCGGAAGGAATCGACGCGCGGGGTCGCTCCGGGTCGACCGGCGTGGGCGCCGGCGCGGCCTTGGGGACCGGCTGCGCGGCGGCCTTACCCGGTCCGGGCGGCGGAGCGGCCTTCGGACCGGCCATCGAGATCGCCGGCGTCGGCGTCGGCTGGGCCTGCGACTGATCGATCGAACGGGGCTTGGCTTGGATGAGACGGATCTCGGGAGAGGTCCCGGCAGACTTCGGCAAGGCGGAGTTGGAGGGCATCTTCTCCGGCACCGGCTGGGCCGCGGTCTGATTACGGGCGGAAGTGAACGGCGCCGCCTTCGGCACAGCCTGATTGGCCAGCGGGTTGGTCTCGGCGAAACGCAACTTGGGCGGCAGCCGCGCTTCGTCGATCTTCACCGGGGCGGTCAGGACTTCGACCGGACGGACGATTGCGACGACCGCCTGTCGGAACGTATCCGGCAGAAGCCAGAGCAACAGGAGGTGCAGGCCGAGCGACACCACCGCCGCGAAAGCCGCGGCGCGCAGGTCGATGGAGTCATCGGGTCGCACGCCCCGAAGTTAGGGACGACCCGGACGACTTCAAGCGTAGGACGGCCCGATTATCGGCCGCCGAACTCCTGCGTGAGCGCCGCGAGCGTCCGCCGGCAGTCCTCGCGCGTGCCGATGACCACGTAAAGCTGGTAGGAAAAATGGGTATGCATCGGCGAGTCCGGCCGGGCCCGGATGACGCAGTTCCACTTCACGACCTGCTCGCGCTCGAACTTGAACCGCCCGTAGCCCGGGGCGGGATTAAGCGACGAAGCTCGCGTCGTCGTGAAGACCCCCATGGCATGCGAGCCGGAGGGGGTCGAAAGGACCACCGGATCGGGTTGCTCGCCGTTCTGGCGCGGCAAGGGGACGAGGGTCGCCGTCTTAGCGTCGAAGCGGAGTTCCTCACTGAAAACCGAAGGCATGTAGCCCGTCAGGGCCTCGACCTGCAGATACCGGTGCGGATGATCGTTCGGAACCGAGAATTGGACCACGTAATCGAGCACATGATCCATGCCTGGCCGGCCGATGCGCACCGCCTTGGTGAGGACAAAATCCGAGAGCAGTTTGGTGTTCTGCGCGACATGTCCGTGGGATGACATGCCCGGCGCGAGCCAGAAAGCCATCCGCGTGCGCGTCCTTAACGCCCCATCGCGGACCGAGATGGCCTCAAGGCGGCTGGTCGACTTCGGGCCGAGCGCGTCGACGACCGAACCGGCTTCGGTCGGATTGTAGCACTCGACATGAAAGACGCCGTTGACGTCGGCGTTGATCGCCGACTGCAGCTGGCGTCCGTGGTCATGCGAATCGATGAATTCGACACCGTCCCACTTCAGGGAATCAATCGCTCCGGCGAGGCGGCTCGTCGTACGGATGACGAGCGGTTTGCCGCCGATGAGGCCGGTCAGCTCGGCGTCACCGCTGACGACAGGCGTCTGCGCACCGACCGTAGCGGCTAACAGAAGCAGCCAGGTTTTCATGCTTTGAGTCTCTCCAAGACACCCAGCGCGGCAAGGCGGGCTTTGACGAATTCGACCGGCAGGCCCATGATCGTCGAGATCGGCCGTTGGTAATCGGCGATGATGATCTCCCGTCCTTCCTGGATGCCGTAAGCGCCGGCCTTGTCCAAAGTGTTCACCAGTCCTTGATAGCGGGTGATGTCGTCGTCGGTCAGCGGGCGGAAACGCACCCAGGCGGTCACGTCGTGCGCTTCGTCGATTCCGAGCGCGGGGCAAAGCAGGCAGACGCCGGTATGCACGGTATGCTCGCGTCCCGACAGGCTGCGCAGCATCGCGCGGGACTCCGCGAGGTCGGCCGGCTTGTTCAGGGCGCAGTCGCCGAGGGCCACCGTGGTGTCCGAGCCCAGCACCAAGGCCTCGGGATGCAGACGGGAGACCGCCGCGGCCTTCAGGCGAGAGTTATGCAGCACCATCTGGGCGGGGTCGGTCGACGGATCCTCGTGCTCCGTCACCGCCGCGACGACGACCCGGTGCGGCAGGCCGGCTTCACGCAGAAGCTCGGTGCGACGCGGCGAAGCGGA
>CANKZO010000051.1 GCA_947488485.1 Opitutia bacterium
CCGCGGTCGACGAGGGCCTTGATCATCGCGACCTGCTGCGGGATGTGCTCGACCGCGCTCGGCTCGACGTGCGGAGGTAGGAGCCCCAGGGCCGTGCAGTCGGCATGGAATTTATCGGTCCAGGTCTTCGTGAAGGCGCCGAGCGTCTGGCCGGAGGCCTGGGCGCCGCGGATGGTCTTGTCGTCGACGTCCGTGATATTGCGGACGTGCTTCACCTTCAGGCCGGCGACCTCGAGGGTGCGGCGCAGGACGTCCTGGACGGTGAAGGTGCGGAAGTTGCCGATGTGGGCCGGGCCGTAGACCGTGGGTCCGCAGCAATACATGCCATAGATGTCGCGGCCGGGCTTCGGGAGCAGCGGCCGCTTCTCGCGGGACATGGTGTCATGCAGGAACACGGGCATAGGCCGTGGAGTTAGCGAACCTTGCCCCTGCTGGGCGAGTCGGAACTACGGCTTCACCGCTGGAGCACGCGGACGTAATCGACCTTGAACTGGGCCGGAAAACGCGTGTCCGCCCCGACCGGGCCGCCGAAGCCGCCGCCGACGGCGAGGTTCAGCACCAGGAAATATTTCTGGTCGAACGGCGCCGGGAAAGGCCCGCCGGACGAACTCCACTCCTTCTGCTCCTGCACCTGGACGCCGTCCACGAACCAGCGGAATGCGTCCCGCTCCCACTCGAGGGCGAAGACGTGGAAACCGTCCGTGAAGTCGCCCTTCGGCAGGCGATACGGCTTACCCTTGTAGATATTCTTCGGCCAGGGCGCACCGTAATGCAGCGTCCCATGGACCTGCTCGGGCTCGTGACCCTTGAACTCCATGATATCGATCTCCCCGCTCGCGGCCCAACCGCCGTATTTCTCCTCGGAAGGCAGCATCCAGAAAGCCGGCCACAGTCCCTTCCCGGCGGGCAGTTGGGCTGACATCTCGAAACGTCCGTAAAGCCAGTCGGCACGCCGCTTGGTCCGGATCCGCGCGGAGGAGTAGTCCTTGAGCACGCCGGCCATGTTCAGCTTCTCCTTACGCGCTTCGAGGATGAGGTGGCCGCCTTCGACGCGGAGATTCTGCGGGCGATCGAGGTAGTACTGCAGCTCGTTATTGCCCCCGCCGTGACCGTTCTCCTCGACCGTCCACTTCGTCCAATCGAGCTCCGCACCGTTGAAATCATCGCGCCAGACCTCGCGCCATTCGGCGGCGAAGGCAGCCCAGGGAATCAACAGGAGCAGGCTGGTGAGTCGCATAATTGATGATGCCCTGCCCGGCCCGGCTTCCTCAAGGTCATAAACGGGCTTCCGGCTTGTTCCCCGGTCTAAAAACCACGATAACCCTGCTCACCCAACCCCCATGAAACTAGGCACCAAATCCCTGCACGCCGGCCAGAAGCCCGATCCGACCACCGGTTCGCGCGCGGTCCCGATCTACCAGACGACCAGCTACCAGTTCCGCGACACGGAACACGCGGCGAACCTCTTCGGCCTGAAGGAGCTCGGCAACATCTACACGCGCATCATGAACCCGACGACGGACGTCCTCGAGCAGCGCCTCGCGGCCCTCGAAGGCGGTTCCGGTGCGCTCGCCCACTCCTCCGGCCAGGCCGCCATCACCGCATCCATCCTCAACCTCGCCGGCGCCGGCGACCATATCGTCTCGGTCTCCCAGCTCTACGGCGGCACCTATAATCTCTTCCACTACACCCTGCCGAAACTCGGCATCCAGGTGTCGTTCGTCGACGGCGACGATCCCGAGAACTTCCGCAAGGCCGTGAAGTCGAACACCAAGGCTTTCTACGGAGAAGGCCTCGGCAACCCGCGCCTGAACATCTTCCCCTTCGCCGAAGTGGGTAAGATCGCCAAGGAACTCGGCATCCCGCTCATCATCGATAACACCGCCCTCTCCCCCTACCTGAACCGTCCGTTCGAACACGGCGCCAACATCGTCGTCCACTCGGCGACGAAGCATATCGGCGGCCACGGCACGTCCATCGGCGGCATCGTCGTCGACGGCGGCAACTTCGACTGGGGCAACGGCAAGTTCCCCGGCTTCACCGAGCCGGACATGTCCTACCACGGCCTGCCGCACTGGGAGGCCTTCAAGGCCTTCGCTCCGGCCGGCGGCGCCAACATCGCCTTCATCATGAAGATGCGCCTGCAGTTCCTCCGCGACGTCGGCAGCTGCCTCTCGCCCTTCAACGCGTTCCTGCTCCTGCAGGGCCTCGAGACCCTGCACCTGCGCATGGAGCGCCACTGCGCCAACGCGATGAAGGTCGCCCAGTTCCTCGAAGCCCATCCGAAGGTGAAGTGGACCAACTACCCCGGCCTGAAGTCCTCGAAGTATCATGACCTCGCCAAGAAATACCTGACCAATGGTTACGGCGCGCTGGTCGGCTTCGGCCTGAAGTCCGGCCTCGACGGCGGCCGCAAGTTCATCGACTCCCTCGTCCTGCACAGCCACGTCGCCAACATCGGCGACGCCCGCTCGCTGGCGATCCACCCGGCCTCGACGACGCATTCGCAGCTCAGCGCCGCGGAACGCGACAGCGCCGGCGTGACCGACGATTACGTCCGCCTCTCCGTGGGCATCGAGGACATCGAAGACATCCTCGCCGACCTCGAGCAGGCGCTGGCCAAGGCCTGAGCCTGCCGCCATCGAAAGATCAGGGCGGGCCTTCTGGCCCGCCCTTTTTCATGCCTGGTGCTTGGCGGCGTCGAAGTCGTGATACTCCAGGAACTGCCGCGCGCCCTCGTCGCCCATATAGGCGGCGAGCAACTTGGAATCGGTCTGAGTCAGGTCCACGACGATGAGGCCGTCGAGACAGCCGCCGAAGCCTTCGTCGACGTTGAAGGCGATGAGCCGGCCGTTGAGTTTGAGGTAATGCTTCAGCAGCACCGGCACGGCCTTGGCGTCGGGCTCGAGGTCGCTCACGAGACTCGAGACATGCTCGAGGTCGAAGGCGCAGCGCTGCAGGACGTCGAGATCGGCGTCATGCAGGCTCATCGAACGCGGCGGATTCTTGGCTCGCACCAGCGGCAGGAGATCATCCGCGGAACGGTTGTTCTTCAGATAGGATAGGATGAGTTCCTTGGAGGCCTGACCGTATTCCGGATTGATGCTCACCGGCCCGAACAGGAGGTGATACTTCGGGAAGCGGACGACATAGCGGCCGATGCCACGCCAGAGTAGCGGGAGGCTCGTGGGCTTGCGCTGGTATTCCTGACGGATGAAGGAACGCCCCATCTCGAGGGCGGGGTCCATGCGGCGGAAGAAGTCGCCCTTGAACTCGAAGAGCGTCGAGGTGTAGAGGCCGTGCTTACCCTGCAGCGGCAAGATGCGGTCCGTCGGACCAAGACGGTAGCCGCCGACGATCGCCGAGGCCTTGTCGTCCCACAGCACCATCTGGTCATACCAGGCGTCGAAAGCGTCCAGGTCGCACTCGAGGCCCGTACCCTCGGAGACCGAACGGAAGGTGGTCTCCCGGAGGCGGCCGATCTCGCGGAGGGTATGCGGCAGGTCCTTGCCGAGGAAGCGGTAGACCTTGAAATCGCCGCTGGTCAGCAGCAGGTCCTCCGGCGGCAGGCTCTGGAGTTCGGCCCGAAGCAATGCCGGGTTCACCGGCGGGATGATCGGCGCCTGCGGGGCGGCGGGCTTGACGGGGCCCGCCTTGTCCGGCCCCGAACGGCTGGCCAGCAGTTCGCAGCGTAGCCGCAGGAAACTCGTGGCCTCTTCGTCGTCGGGATGGTCCGCCAGCTGGGCGGGCGTCACCGGATTCGCGGTACGCAACCGGATCACCTTGCCCCGGTGATAAAGGAATTCTCGCAGGAGCAGCATCGTCCGCAGGCGCGGATGGATCAGGCCGAAGGACTGGAACAGACCCGAGTTGCGGCCTTCGATCCGCAGCGGCACCAGCGAAGCGCCGACCTTGCGGGCCATGCGCACCACCTGCGGCGACCAGACCGGATCGTCCACGCGTCGGGACTTCAGCCGGAGACTGGAGACTTCGCCGGAAGGGAAAGTCAGAATGCAGCCTCCCGCGCGCAGGTGCGCCAGGATCCGGCGCGTGCCGGCGATGTTACCCGGATCGGAGCCGTCGGGGCTGAACGGATTGACCTCGATGAGCCAGGGGCGGATGCCGGGGATCTGGCTGAGCCACCGGTTGCCGACGACGAGCGCATCCGGCCGGGCGCGCAAGAGGAAGTCCATCGCGACCAGCCCGTCGGCGAGTCCGTGCGGATGATTGGCGACCACCACGAGCGGGCCGGACTTAGGGATGCGCGCGAGGCATTGGTCGCTCCAAGTATTGCTCAGACCGGCCTGCTCCATCGCCGAAGTGAAGAAATCCGGCCGCCCCGCCGCGTGGATGCGTTCCAGGAAGGCGTCGAAGGCCCGCACCTTGAAGAAGCGGTCGAGGACCGGTTCCGCCCAAGCCAGCGGTCCGAGCTGAGCCTTGAGTACGTCGGTGTTGTTGGGAGCGGGCGAAGGTGACATCCATGGCGATGATGCCACGGATGTGCGAACACCGGGGGTCGGCTCCGTGACAATGTGGTGTCAGTCCGCGGCGAACCCGAAGAACTCGCGGGCGTTGCGCGTCGCGACTTCGGCCACCTCGTCCGCCGGCAGCCCTAGCAGCTCCGCCGCCTTGGCGCAGATCTCGGGCAGGTAAGCCGGCGTATTTTCCTTACCGCGGACGGACTGCGGGGCGAGGTAAGGGGCGTCGGTCTCGAGCATGAGCCGGGCCAGCCCCTGCGCCTTGAGCGCCTGCCGGATCTCCTCGGACTTGGCGTAAGTGATGATCCCGGTGAACGAAGCCCGGCCGCCGCGCTGGTTGATCTGGCGGACCTGCTCAGGCCCCTCGACGAAGCAATGGAAGACGACCTTGCGCCAGTCCACGCCGCTGGCGTCGATGAGGCGCACGCAGTCATCGAAGGCATGACGGGAGTGGATGACCACCGGGCAATCGAACTGATAGGCCAGCGACAACTGACGGCGGAAGGCCTCCTGCTGCCAGGCCTTGACCTGTTCGGCTTCGGCGACATCGGCCGGCAGACGGAAATAATCCAAGCCGATCTCCCCGAGCGCGGCGGGATGGGTGCGGTCGGCGAAATACGGCGAGATCGCGGCCACGATGTCTTCCCAACCCTCTTCGACGTGGCAGGGATGGAGGCCGACCGTGTGGCGGAAGAAATCCGGCTGCGCGGAGGCCAGGTCGCGATACTCCGACCAATCCTTGAGGTCCGTGCCGATCGCGACCACGCCCTCCACGCCGGCGGCGCGACACTCCGCCACCCAGGCGGTGAGACGGCCCGCCTTGAGGGCGTATTCCGGGTGACAATGGGAGTCCAGCAGGCGCACGGGGCGATTAGGCGGGCCGCGAGGGAAAGGGCAAGACCTCAGCCCTGCCTTGAAAAAGCCGCCCTGCCCTGCACGTTGCCCGCATGCACCACTGGCTGATGAAGTCCGAACCCGACGAGTTCTCCTTCCAAGAACTCGAACGCAAGGGCAAGGAACCTTGGACCGGTGTGCGCAATTACCAGGCCCGCAACTTCATGCGTGCGGCGAAGGTCGGCGACCTCGTGCTCTTCTACCACTCCAACTGCGAGGAGCCCGGCATCGTCGGCGTGGCCAAGGTCTCGAAGGAAGCCTTCGACGACCCCACGCAGTTCGACGCCAAGTCGGACTACTACGACGCGAAGTCGACCAAGGACAACCCACGCTGGAGCTGCATCGAGGTTTCGTTCCACCAGGGCTTCAAGCGGCTCGTCGGTCTCCCCGACCTCCGCGAGTGCGCGGCGCTGAAGGAGATGCTCATCCTCCGCCCCGGCAACCGTCTCTCCGTGACCCCGGTGACCGCCCCCGAATTCAAGGCGATCGCCGGCCTAGGCGGGCTCAGGAAGTAGCCTCTTCGATCGGGAGCCACATCGCCAGGATGGCGGCCGGCAGGAAGAGGAACGAAGCGTAGAGCAGCACCGAACTGAAATCAGCCGGCTTGGCGAAGATGCCGAAGAACACCGTACCCGCGGCGGCGAAGACGCGGCCGATATTGTAACTGAAGCCGGCGCCCGTCGTGCGGAGCAGCGTCGGGAACAGCGGCGGCAAGGCCATCGTGAAGAGGCCGAAGACGCCCTGGCAGAAGCCCACCGCAGCGTAGAGTCCGTAGGTGGCGGCGAGGCTCCACGGCAGGAGGAAGGTCAGCCCCATCAGGATGAAGTAGGCCCCGAAGAAACCGGCCAAGGCACGGCGATAGCCGAAACGCTGGGCGGCCCAACCGGAGGCGAAGTTGCCGAGCACCGAAGCGGCGATCACGCAGAAGAGCGCGGTAGAGACGACGCCGGCCTTGTCGAGGGAACGGGCGACGACCTCCGGATGATTACGGATGAAAGCCTGCTGCCAGAACATGAAGCACCAGTGGCCGGTCAGCGAGATCGCGCAGAGCAAGGAGGCGATGAAGGTCGTGCGGCGGATATCGGCGCCGAATAATCCGCCCATCGAGGGCGCGGCCTGCTTGCCCTTCTCCGCCGACCACTCCTCGGTCTCGGGTACTTCCTTGCGGATCCAGAGCGTCACGAAAGCCGGCAGGACGCCGATGAGGAAGACCCAGCGCGGCTGGTAGCCAGGAATCTGCTGCAGCAGGAAGACCGCGGCGATCGCGGCGAGGATACCGAAGTTCACCGCACACTGGAGGACGGCCGCGATCCACGGGCGCCACTTCTTCGGCCAGGTCTCGGAAAGGAGCGAAGCGCCCACGGCCCATTCGCCACCGATGCCGAGCGCGGCGAGGAAACGGAAGATCATCAGCTGCCACCAAGTCTGCGCGAAGAACGAAAGGCCCGTGAACAAGGCGTAGGTCAGGATGGTCAGGACCAACGTGCGGCTGCGGCCGAGACGGTCGCCGATGATGCCGAAGAAGGCGCCGCCCAAGGCCCAGCCGAGCAGGAACGCCGCCTGGATCCATGAGCCGTAGAGCGGCACGGCCGGGTCGGCCTCCTTGACCATGAGCAGCTCGGCCACGAAGACCGTGGCGACGAGCGTGTACAGGTGCAGGTCGAGCCCGTCGAAGAACCAACCGAGCCAGGCCGCGAAGCCGGACTTCTTCTGGTGGGTCGTCAGCTCGCTGAGCTTCGTGGCTTCGGCGGGGGCGTCGCGCATGGGGAGACAGTTGAAACCGCCTAGGAATTAGCAAGGCGGGCTTTGCGGCCCGCCCTGCGTGAGGACTTACTTCTTCTTGGCGTCCGCCTTCTTGGCCGGCGCCTTGGCCTTCGGGGCCGGCGTCGGGGTGTAAGGCTGGTTCGTCATGGCGCCCGGGGCGACCTGCAAGAGGTTCGCGGACATGTCCGCGGCCTTGGCGTCGCCGTTGGCCCACTTGAGGGCGCCGACCAGGATCTGCTGGAAGGTCGGGTTGGTCCAGACGTCTTCGCGGTGGCCCATGGCGGTGTAGAAGACGCGGCCCTTGCCTTCGTGCTTGGCCCAGCAGTTCGGGTAGGCGGGACGCTTGTAGTCGTCGCCTTCGAGGGCGGGGTCATTGAAGGTGGTCAAGACGTGGATCTCCGGACGGAAGTCCTTGAGCGTGTACCACTCTTCCATGAAGGAGAACGAGTCGCCGACCTTCTCAAAACCAGGAAAGGTCTTGTCGATGACCTTGTTCACGCCGGCCTGCTGCTTGCCGTGGCGGATGAACTCGGCGCCGAGGAAGCAGACGTAGGCGTCAGCCTTATCGCCGTGGTTCTTGAAACGCTCAGGGCCCTTCACGGCCTCGTTGTCGGTATGGAAGGTGTCAGCGGCGGAGTGCGTGCCCACGAAGCCCTTGCCGGACTTCACGAAGTCGAAGAGCGCCTGCTTACCGGCCATCGACATCGGCGGGTTCTTGTCCGTGCCTTCGGAGCAGAGGTCGCCGGTAGTGTAGAACATCACCGTGTCGAACTGGGCGAGATACTCGGGCGAGAACTTCGAGCCGTCCTTGGAGAAGACGAACTCGATGTTGTTCGCGGCGCCGAGCTCGAGGAGCTGCTTCTCGGCGAAGCTGGGCTGGCCCTTCTTATAGGAGATGACCTCGTGCTCGTAGCCCGAGGACTTGGTGAAGAAGAGCACCTTGCGCTTAGGGGCGTCGGCGGCGGACGCGGTGAGCGCGAGCAGGCAGAGGAGGAGCGAGCGGAGGATCATGGGGGTCCGTCGAACAAACCCGCCCCACCCCCCGCAGGCAAGCCGATTGGCTTCAGCGGCCAGCGGAGCAGCGCGCGGGCGGGAGCTCGCGGACGATCTCGGCCAGGCGATAACCGAAACCCGGCCCGCGGAGACTGGAGCCATCGACCTGGCCATCACGGCGGGCATAGAGGGCGGGATGGACCGCGGCTTCGGGCGCGGAGGCGGCCGGATAGAACTGCATCCCGTTCGTCTCCACCCCTGCGATGGTCGGAGCATGGGCGGCGAGCAAGACGTGCGTCATCTGGGCCATCATCGGGTTGGTCAGGTCCTGCACCATCAGCTGCATCCCATGGGCGCGCGCCCAGCAGAGGCTGAGGAGCGCGCCCGTCTGCGTCTTGCAGGTCTTGAGCGCCACGCCGGTCCAGCCGAGCTCGCGGCCGAGACGGACGATGCGCCAGTCATGCGCGCTCTCGTCGAGGAAGAGCGGCATGCGCTGGCTGACGGAGTGGACGTCGATGAGGTGCTCCTCCAGTTCATAAGGGAACGGCTGTTCGACGTAGCTGAGTCGCATCCACAGTTCAGGCAGCTCGGCCTTCACGCGGTCCAGGACGCGATTCACGTAAGCTGGATCCATGACCGTGCAATTGAAGTCGGCGGTGAAGAGTTCGACGCCGAGCGGCAGACCGATCTCGGCGATGCGCTTGAGGCGTTCAAAGTCCCAGGCCGCATCGTTGCCGCGCAGCTTCACTTTCAACGCCTTGAGTCCGTCGGCCTTGATCCATTCGTCGAGCGAAGACGGGTAACCGTCGGCGACCTTGTTCGCGCCGGCTTCGGCGAGCGTGAGGAAGTCGAGACCGCCCACGAGATGCCAGGCGAGGAGCTTAGGCGTGACGGGCGCGCGGAAATAATCAGCGGGATAGCGGCCGGCGAAGGACACTTCCTTGGCATCGGCGGCTGGGGTGACGAACGCGGAGAGGTCGCGATTCATCCAGGGCGCCGTGTAGGTCGAATAGGTCGGTACGCCATGGGCCACGCCGTAGGCGTCGTGCAGGGCGAGGTCGAACGGCGAACAGCAGACCAGCGCCGCGAGGGTCGGGATGGCCACGCCCTCCGGCAGGCCGGCGTTGAACTTCTCAAGGATGCCCGGGAGGGCTTCTTCCAGGAAGTCATGGCCGATTTCCAAAGGATGCCCGTGACTTTCGAACTTCGCATAGGCCTCGGTCAGCGTGTCGCAGAAATCCTGCAGCGCCTTCAGACGGACGTCATAAGCCACCGGCGAGGGCCAGACCCACTGCACGCTGAGCGGGGTCTCGCCCCACCCTTCGGCCCGGGAGCCGTCGGCCTTCTCCACGGTCACGCACACCCGGGCGCAGACGACGCTCGTGACCGTCTCGTGACCGAATTTCAGAGGTAGGCGCAGGGTCACCGGCAAGGCATGCCAGCGCACCGCGCGGATCCGGACGTCGCGAGAATTCATCGGCGATCAGTCTTGGAGGGCCTGACCGGAGGTCTCTTTACCGAGGAAGGCGACGAGCAGGCCAACCCCGTAGACGAGGGTGATCGCGGCCGCGGCCTGCTGGTAACCGCCGAGGCTCTCGACCAACTTGCCGCTCAGCAGCACGAACGGCACGGCGACCAGACGACCGGTGTTATAGCAGATGCCCTGCCCCGTCGCGCGGACACGGGTCGGGAAGAGTTCCGGCAGGTAGAGCGGGAAGAAACCGAAGAAGGCTGTGGCGGCCATCCCGAGGGTGAAGACCTTAGCGGCCATGACCCAAGGGAAGATCCCGAACAGCATCGCGCCGGACCAGTCGGCCGGAGTTCGGTAGATCCAGACCGTAGCGGCAAGGGCGAAGAGGCAGAGCAACTGGTAACCCAACCGACGACGCAGCCCGGCGAGGAGCAACGGTGCCACGAATGTGCTGCAACAAGCCCCGGTCGAGACGATGACCATCGCCATGGCCTTGGCGCGGGGATTATCCGGACCGGCGAGATCGCCGACCCAAAGCGGAATCCATTGCACCGCGCCCCAGGTGCCGACGAAGACGACCGAGACCATCAGGATGCCGGCGAGCGTCGCACCGCGGAGCTCTCCGCTGAACACCTCGCCGATCTTGGAGCGGGCGGGCGCGACCGAAGCGGCCTCCTTCGCGGCGGAGCGTTCCCACTTTTCGGACTCAGGTACGAACAGACGGATGAGCAAGGTCAGGATAGCCGGCGAAGCGCCGATCAGGAAGTGGATGCGCCAGGAAGAGCCGTCGGCGGGATACGCGAGCGCCATGCAGCCGACGAGCACCATGCCGAGATTGGCGGCCATGCCGATGGCGCCGGCCATCTTGGAGCGATGACGCTCCGGCCAGGCTTCCATCACGAGCGCCACGCCGAGCGCCCACTCGCCGCCCATGCCGAGCGCCGCCATGAAGCGGGCGGCGGCGAGGTGCGTCGGATCCGTCGCGAAGTAGCAGACGCCGCTGAAGATCGAATAGAAGAGGATGCTGAAGGACATCGCCTTCACGCGGCCGATGCGGTCGCCGAGCCAGCCGAAGGCCGCGCCGCCGAGCGCCGCGCCGACGAGGAACGCCGAGGTGATGATGCCCATCCAGCCGCCGACCCAGCCGTTGATCGACTTAGCGCCGAGCGTGGCGATGTCGGCCGGCACCATGCTCTTGAGCGCCGGACCGGCGAGCGTCGGAAAGAGCGCCTGCTCATAGCCGTCCATCATCCAGCCGAGGAAGCCGGCCAGCAGCGTCATCTGCATGCCCTTCGTGATCGCATCACGGGTGTCTTTGGCGTCGTGCATGGGGTTCACCTCATCAGAAGGAGATATGCCGGGGCTTCAAGGGGCGATTTGGGACTAAGCGATGGCTTCCCCGATCAAGAGACGACGAAACGACTGCGCGGCGGGGGAAAGCTCCTGCCCCTTGCGCTGCAGCAAGGCCACCGAACGACGGATGGGGGCGCCGCCCAGCCGGACCACCGCGCAACCCGGGACGGCGCCACGCGCCGCGAGTTCCGGGAGCAGGGCGATGCCGAGGTCGGCCGCCACGAGCGAACGAATCGTCTCCAGTTCGCCGCTCTCACAGGCCGTCCGCGGTTCGAAGCCGACCGCGCGGCAGGCCGCCTGGGCGACGTCACGCGCCCTACCCTTGTAAAATACGAACGCTTCCTTCCCCAGCTCCGCCAGTTTGGGCAGACGGCGACGCGCTAAGGGATGCTTCTTCGGGACGAGCAGCACGAAGGACTCGTCCAGCAGAGGCGTGACCTGGAAGGCGTCGCCCGGTGCGGGCAGCTGGACCACGCCGAGCTCGATCCTCCCTGCTTCCACCCATTGCGCCACGGCCTCCGAAGTACCTTCAAGCAGGGCCAGTTCGACCTGCGGATACTTGCGACGGAAGGCCGCGACGGCGGCGGGGAGCAGGCACGCGCTCACGGAAGGGATCGCCCCCACGGCCAACCGACCGCCCTTCAACGCGACCTGGTCGCCGATCGCCCGGCGCGTCGCCAGGGCCTGCGCCAAGAGGGCCTCGGCATGCACCCGCAGGGTCTCGCCCGCCGGCGTCAGGGTCGTCTCACGTCGGCCTCGATTGAACAGACGGGCGCCCAGCTCGGCTTCAAGCTTGCGCATCTGCTCGCTCAAGGCGGCCTGCGCCAGATTCAGCTTGGCCGCGGCCCGGGTGAAGCTCCGCTGGCGGGCGGCTTCGAGGAAGTATTCCAGCTGGTAGAGGTCCATCGTTTTTTCCGACGATACTCGCTGGAAACTAATGTTTTTCAAGCACCATGAAAACTGGTAAGGTATGCTCCCCATGAAGCCGCTGATCGACCGCCCCGAGGACCTGTTGCCGACGACCCCTTGGTCGGCGACGAAATGGGCCTGGACGGCCGAGGAAGCCCTCGTGGATCACTCCACCAAGGCGCGACTCTGCTCCGCCGTGCTCCTGCCCTTTCGCGACGGCCAGCCTGACTGGGCGAGCTTCGTCTCCGAGATCCGCTGGCAGAAAGCCGCGGCCGACCACTACGGCGTCGAACTGGTGCCGGTGCTCAACGCGGACACCGGCTATATCTTCGACCTCGACGACCTGATGTATGCCGAGGTGCTCCGCCAGTTCCGCCTGGCCTTCCCGGAAATGCGCTTCATCGCCGGCGTGACCGCCCGCGGCGCCCAGGACGATACGTCCTTCATCGCCGAACGCTACCGTCCGCTCCTGGACATCGTCCAGGCGCACGACAACTGCGAGGTGATGATCATGACGTCGAAGTGGCTCAACTCGCCGGACCCGCAACATCGTCGCGACGGCTACTACCAGATCGCCGAGTGGCTCGTCCGCCCCGGTATCGTGCACGCGCTGGAGCCAGCGTTCGTCCCGTGGGCTACGCCCTACGAACCTTGGCTGCTCCACCAGCTGGCCATTCACCCCAAGTTCGTGGGCGGCAAGGTCAGCACACTCGATGAACCGCACTTCCTCTACTGGGCGGCGATGTGCAAGGACCTGAAGCTGGATTTCGCCCCGCACAGCGGCGACGACTACGGCATCGCCACGGCGATCAAGACTGGCCTACCCCTGCTCATCGGCGCCGCCAGCAGCGCCGCCCCGCAGATCTGCGCCGCGAAGGACATGTGGCTCAATGACGGTGCGCCCGGGAAGAAGTTCCCGACGGGCACCGGCCGCTTCGACACCCGCGTCTACAAGCTCTTCGAGGCCTTCCAGTCGCTCGAAGACCAGGTGTTCCGTCTCGACGCCAAGGGCAGCGCAGCCGCCTACAAGCATAGCACCGCGCACCTGCTCCATCAGCTCGGCGTCATCGCCTCGCCCGAGCCTCACCCCGCCTGCAAGGACGTCCGCGGGCCGGACGAAGCCGCCCGCATGGCCGAAGCCATGGTGCGCACGCGTCGTATCTCGGAACGCCTCAACATCCCCCGCTGAACCTTACCATGACCACTCCCTTCAA
>CANKZO010000052.1 GCA_947488485.1 Opitutia bacterium
CCCGGGCGCCGAGGGCTTGAGCGATCTCGCGGACGGTCTCCGGGCGGACGAAGCCGCCGGACCAATGGACGAGGACGAGGTCCCACTTCTCGGCATGGGCGCGCGCATGTCGGATAATCGGCTCGGCTGGGAAGTTCGCTTCCGCGTCGAAATCATAGACCCCGACCGGCTTGACCCCGAAACGCTTCACCTTGGCGATGGCCCGACCCAAGCCCCAGACGAGCTTCTGCCACGGATTGAGCAAACCCATCGCCGCCACCATCGGGACGTCCCGACGCTTCTGCTTCAAGACATAGGCGAGCGATTCGACCCCCTGACCCAGCAGGGCCTGATGGATCCGGACGAAGCCATCGGCCGCGCCGCCGCCGGTATCCATCTTGGATAGGTGCAGTATCTTCATCCTTGGCCGCATGGATAACGCACCCGCGGCGAAGTGACGAACCAAAAGCACGAAGCCTAACGGGTTGAAATATGCCGGGGCTTCGCAACGATGCCCGCCGATGGTCCCGCTCATCTATGTGATCAACCTCGACCGCGACACCGAGCGAATGGACTCCATCCGCGCCAACCTTGACCGGATGGGCCTGCCGTTCGAACGCCTGTCCGCCGTCATGGGGAAGGACGTCCCCGAGTGGGAGAAGCTCGTCGACATGTCCGCCTATGCCTGGCGCAACCGCCTGGACGCCCCGCGGGCCGGCGAAGTCGGCTGCACCCTGAGCCATCTCAAGGCCATGGAGACCTTCCTGCGGACGGACGCACCTTGGTGCGTGATCCTCGAGGACGACGTCGAAGTCCTCCCCGCCTGCGCCGACGTGCTCCGCTCGCTCGCCGAGAAAGACGACTGGGACCTCGTAAAGCTCTTCAACTTCCACTCTGGACTGCCCGTGAAGAAGCGCACCTTAGGCCCGGATCATCACCTCGTCGTGCACCTGACCCGCACGACGTCCTCCGCCGCCTACGTCGTCAATCGCCGGGCCGCCGAGACGTTACTGAAATCCATGCGCCCCATCACCGAGCAGGTCGACCACGCCTTGGATCGTCCGTGGGAGACCGGCCTGCGTGTCCGCGGCATCCGCCCGATGCCCGTTGTCTTGGCGCCCGTGGCCGCGACGACCAGCACCATCGGCTATCAGGACAAGCAGAAGCGCCGTCCGCTCGGCAAAGCCGTGAAACTCTTCCTCTCCCGCGCCAAGAAAGAAATCAGCCGTTTCGGCTACGGCCTCTTTGACGCAGTGCGTTAAGAGACCGCAGGGGACTTGCTATCGGCCCCGCGCTCGCAAACCAGCAGTATGCTGGCGCACAGTTCAGGGTATTCCCTACCAAGGTCATAGCAGCCATCCAGATAGCCCTTCGTAATGATGTCGGTCTTCATGAGCTGGTCCCACTGAAAGTTAGCCAATGCCTTGAAGAAGACGCCTGAACGATGTATGATGGAGAGGCCTGCAGCCCTTGCGTCACGCTCGAGGGTGTCGGCCGAGTAAGTGATACGGTGTCCATGGGCTGCCTCGGAAGGCGTGATGGCTTCGGGCGCGGGGATCAGCCCCATCTTAACGGCAATCTGGCGCGACGCGGCCCTAGCGTTCGGGCAGACAAGGAAGAAACGGCCGCCGGGGGAGAGCCATTCGTCGTTCACCCTACGGAGGACTCCGACCGGGTCGTCAAGATGCTCCAGCACGTGGGTCATGACGATATTTTCGAAGCGGCCCGGGAGTGAGACCTGCTCGAAGAGAGCATGATGAATCGAGACGCGGTCACCGAAAGAAGCCCGGGCGGTGGCGACGGCCTCAGCGGAAGCTTCTACGCAGGTGACGTCCTGGAAATGGGGGAGCAGGTGCTTAGTGAAGTCTCCCTTGAAGCTTCCGAGCTCCAGCATGCGTCCAGGGCGGAAAAAAGGTTGGAAAGACCGGACCATGTAAGGGTGCATGACGTCGAAATCGAAGTCATAGGCATAACGGTGGTCCGCCGTATTACGCGCTTCGCGATCATAGTCTCTCGGATTGGTCATTGCCCTTTATTCTGGAGACTTAAGTGCATCCTGACCGCGCCCGAGGCAACACTTCTCGGCTTAAAGCCGACCGCTTCGTATAAGGCTACGGCCGCGCGGTTACCTTCGCCAACGTCGAGTTCTATGAGCTTCGCACCTCGTGCGGCGGCATGTCTGATCGTCTCGCGCAGCAGATCGTGGCCAAGACCCCTGCGTTGACAGGAGGGATCTACGCTGAGGTTGCTCAGAAAAGAGTTTCCGGTCGGACCGTCCAGATAGTACGCGGCCAGGGCAACAAGCCTGCCGTGATCCCAGATCTCCAACCTTGTCGCAAGCGAGACCAGTTTGGCCGCATAAGCGTCCAGATCGACCCTGGCCGAGAGCGCAGGCACGAAACTGCCGTCGCAGCGGCGGAGATGCGCGGCCACTCCCGCGGCGTCGGCGCGTGCGGCCACTAGGGGAGGCAAGCGCTCGTTCGCTTCCTCTAGGACGGCGAGCCCAAACCCATGACGGCCAAATTCGTTTCCGTTATAAAGAAGATAGGTCCGTGCCTTGAATTCGAAGGCATGCGGATAGCACTGCATGTCAGAATCCCATTCCCCCGGGGTCCCTCCTAGGGCGGACTCGTCGTCACGAATCCATTCGCGCAGGTCATCGGAGTAGGCATGGCCAAGGCGGTAACCTCGGTCTTTATTCTGCCGGAAGTCTGAAGAATGCCGGTAGCAGAAGAACATGTGATGCCGCCCGCCGTGGGTGACGACGGTCGGCAGGGCCTGGCTTTCAAATTCGCCGAGCTGGTCCGGGATGATACAACGGCCCTCTTCCTTGGTCCAGGTCTTGCCGTCCGGCGAAGTCGCGTGCCCGATCTTGTAAGTGCGATCAGGCGGTGAGTCGGAGGCGAAACGACGCCAGCCGGTACCGAAAATATACCACATGTGGTAGACGTCGCCGATTTGCCTAACGAAGCCGTCTCCGACTAGGCAAGGCTCCAGCGCGGAAGGTCCAAGCACTGGTCCTGGCCCGATGCGTCGGAATGTCCGTCCGTCGTCATCGCTGTAAGCCAGGCCGATGGCCGTTTCGACGGAGACTGAGACGCGACGGCTCCATCCTGAAGGATAGGCCGCTATCCGCCCGCCCGCCCTAGTCACGTGGAACGGGAAGATCCCGTGCTCGTCGAAACAGCCGAGCTCTCCGAGCGGGATGACCTCGCGGTCGGCTACCCTGAGCACCGTGCGGAGGTCTTCAGCGAAATCGACATAGGCAACCTGGCTGAGATACTTCCCGCTAGGATCTTGGGAACGCGTCGAGAAATAGACGCGCACAAAATCGTCAAATACCAAGGCCTGCGGAGACTGGGCGAATCCCGCGCCACCAACGGCCAGACAATAGTCCGCTGGATCGAAGATCTTGCCGAGCTTGCGCCAGCGCAACGAGTTCATGTGCGCATGCCTCCTTTAAGCTTAGCCAAGCCGAAGCCTTCCCGGCCGACTTGGTTGCCGAGGTAGGCCATGTATACGGACCCATCTACCTCAAAGACGTGCGGATAACTGACCATCTCGGAATCCCAACCCGTTTCCGAAACATCCAGTCCGGCCTTAGCGTCGTCACGTGTCCAGTTCGTGAGGTCCGGGCTCGACGCATAGCCGATGCGATACCCGCCTGCGCGCTGGCGGTAGTCGGCGCTGGCCCGATAACAGAAAAACATATGGAAGCGCCCACCTGCCTCGAAAACATCGGGGCTGGCTTGGGCCTCGTCGACCTCAAGCTGGCTAGGGATGAGGTCACGGTGCGCCTTCTTCCAATGCTTGCCGTCGACTGAAGTCGCCATGCGAATCTTGTAAACCGGCTCGGGACGACCGGACACGACCTTCCAACGCCGACCAGCTATGTAGAAAAGCTGCCAGGCTTCCCGAAAGCGGCGAATCTTAGGGCCGCTCATGACGAACGGCTCGTCCGGGCTATAGCCCAAGGCGGGACCGACGCCGACACGCCTGAAAGTGCGCCCAGCGTCGACGCTGACCGCTTCACCGATGGCGACGTTGAAAGGTACCGACTCGCAGCGCGTCCAGCCCGCGTAGAATGCCCGGACTACATCGCCGTCGCGCGTCACCGACACCGGGTAGGTGCCGAATTCGTCGAACTCCCCGATCCCGCCCAGGGGGAGGATCGGCTGTTCCGCTAGGCCGACTACCCGGCGCAGGTCCTTCCGGTCCAAATCCACGTAGGCCGAATAGCTGACAAACTGTCCGGCGACGTCCGCCGGCGGACGACAGGAGAAATAAACGCGGACAAAATCATCGAAAAGTAAAGTCGCCGGCGCCTGGGCGAAGGCGCTCATCCACGGCCGGCCAGGGTGCTTTCCCGGCTCGAAGATGAGGCCCATCTTTTCCCACTGGAACATGTCAGATGAGATCATAGTGCCCGGAGACGAGCTCGCGGACTCGCTCGGGCGGGTTGAACATCATCACATCTACGATGGAGAGCCAAGGGACGAAAGGCGACCCGAACTGAGGATACTCGATGGCACGGCTGCGAATGAAACGTAATTCGATGCCGCGGGCGGCGAAGTCCTCGGCGGAGTACAGCTCGGTCCCCCCGATGGCGTTGACGTAAGTGGCGGCCCCGGTAGCGGCACACAAGGCCAGCACCTTCTCCTGATGCCGTAGTCCATGGTCTATCTCGGCGGCAGACGATACGCAGATCTCCGTACCGATGCCAAGCTCGTCGCACATCGCCTTCACCGAATTGAGGATGTAAGCGAAGAGATTCCGGTCGGGATGTAGGACGATACGCTCGATCAATGGGAAGACGCGCGCGAACTCCGGCGCAGAGCGGTAGGCTCCGCTGAATTGGTCGAGCAGCTTACGCGGCTGGAAGTCCTCGGCCAAGACGCGGTCGCGAACCTGCAGAGAGTCGGAACCAGCGCGCAAAGGCAGCGAGAAGACTTGATCTGCGCCGCCCGCTAGGAGGCGGTTCCGATTGATCCACCCTTTCTTCGTGTACTTAATATTATCGTAAATGACAAAACTGTCCACCGCGGCAATAAGCTGAAAATAACCGACGTAAGGCAGGAAGTACGGCTGCATTACCGCGACCTTTCGGGAGGCGCTCATGCCGGGAGGCGGATGAGTCCGACGATCCTGTCAACTTGCTCGGCCGTGAGGCCGGGGTAGATTGGCAGACAAAGAACCTGCCGGGAGGCCTCGGTGGCCACGGGGAGTCCCGCGGGATCGGCGGACGGCAGCCCGCGGTACATCGGGAACTCGGAGATAAGTGGATGGAAATAGCGCCGAGGATGCACGTGCGCCGCCTTCATCTTCAGGTAAAGTTCGTCTCGCGACAGCGGATACCCAGAGCCGACCAGGATGGGGAAATAAGAATAGTTGGAAGAGAGCTGTGGGCTTGGGCCGAGGCAACGGATCCCCGCGACGCCCTTCAGAGCCTCGCGATAGCGCGCATCGATCTCCCTTCGCGCGGCGATGGCGGCATCCACATACCGGAGCTGGACGAGGCCGAGCGCGGCGTTGAATTCGCTCATCTTCCCGTTGAGTCCGGTGGCTTCGACGGAAACTTCGCCTTCATGGCCGAAGTTCTTGAACTGGTTCACACGACGTTTGGTCTCGGCGTCGTGACAGATGATCGCGCCGCCTTCGAAGGTATTGAAGACCTTGGTGGCATGGAAGCTGAGGACCGAGAGGTCGCCGTGCCGGAGGAGGCTACCGCAATGGCAGCGGACGCCGAAGGCGTGCGCGGCGTCATAGACCACCTTGAGGCGATGGCGGCGGGCGATCGCCTCCAAGGCGTCGACGTCACAGGGCGTTCCGTAGCAATGCACGGGCAGCAAGGCGGTCGTGCGCGGGGTGATGGCCGCCTCGACCTTCGCCGGATCGAGGTTGAGGGTCACGGGGTCGATGTCCACGAAGACGGGCGTGAGGCCGTTCCAGAGGAGCGAATGCGAGGTCGCCACGAAGGAGAAAGGCGTGGTGATGACTTCGCCCTTGAGGTCGAGGACCTTCATCGCGGCCATGAGCGCGATCGTGGCGTTGTTGAAGAGGCAGACATGTTCGACGTCGAGATGATGGGCGAGCGCCTCCTCCAGCTCCTGATGGAACGGGCCGCCGTTAGTCAGGACCTTGCGCTCCCAGATCTTCCGCAAAGACGGGAGCACCTCCTCCAACGGAGGCAAGAACGGTCGCGTGACGTAGATATCCTCCATGTTTTAGTCCTGAGTGAGGAGACGATGGACGGTGCGTATGGCTTCCTCCACAGAAATAACATAGTCGGCGTGTTTTTCTGCGGCGGACTGGAGCGGCTCGCCGGTGACGAAGACCGGCTGATACCCCAGATCCTGAAAAGGCCCGAGCCAGCCGCCCCAGTTATGGAAATGACGCTGCCCGAAGACAATGATCTTGGTCCGGGGCGAAGTGAAGATGAGGTTGTTCAAGGCTGAGCCGTTGGGGGCGATGATGAAGCCAGCCTCGCCCAAGGTACGCACCTGGTCGGCGAAACCAAGGTCTTCCAGGCAGACGACCTCGAAGCCGAGCGGCGCCAAAGCGGCGACGAGTTCCGCTTCATTGGCCAACCGGCGCCAAGAAGAGTTGCGCCGGGAAAGGAACAGCCGACGCGGACCGGGCTCCGTCCGGCCGGGCCGCAGACGCTCGGCGAAGAACCGCAGGGCGTCGACGCTCCAAGCAGCCTGCCGATCAGGCGGCACCGTGTGCCCGGACTGCAACGCCGGGGGGAAAAAGTTGATCGTCGGGGCCACCCATAGGCGGTCGACGAGTAAAGACGCCCCCCTCGGCAGCAGGTGCTGCCGGTTGGGAACCAATGCGCGCAGGAATTCGTAGTGCGAATCCGGCATGCCTTCGTCGACGATGATCGGCACCTCCGCGAAGCGGGGGTGCCTGATGAAATGGCGGAGCCGCGGGAGATACTCGGCGAACCAGTGGCCGAAGTGGGAACTGGACATGCCGCAGAGATTCACGCCTTCGGCGATCCGCTCCGTCGGCTCGATACGGCGGACCAACGCGCCCCCCGCCCGCAGCGCCATGACGGTGGGATCGCCCCGGAGGCAGACGAACTTGGCCAACTCCCAGTCCGCGAGCAAGTCACTGACGATGGCCGAGGCCCCGACATGGACCAGCGAAGACCCGGAGACCACGGTCGCCGAAGCGAGTTCGGCCACGTAGGGCTCATACGACATGGTGATGCGATCGGGCGCGGGGGCGCCGTCCGGCTGGAAGCAGGCCAGCCGGATCGCCTCCGGGTCGCCGAGCGGACGCCACTCGCCATGGCCGCGACTTGCGACCTCCCGCGCCGACAGGACGCGCCGAACGGCGTGCGTAGGCAGGGCCACGCCGAGCTCCGCGTCTACGCCGAGATGAAAAAGGGCGAAGGCACGCGCCTCGGGAAATCGGCTGGCTTCTCGCAGGAAGGTCGCCGCGGCCGGTTCGGTGGCGTGACTGCCGGCCAATGGCAGGGCTAGCGACAGGATTGACGGCCTTAATGAAGCTTCCGCGATAGCGCGCGCGTAAGCCATCAATGCCTCGCGGTGATCGCCGAGGCGATGGTGCACGCGCGCTCGGCAATACCAATAGTCCGCGAACTCGGTCCGCGCGCAAGGACTGGCGATTAAGGTGCGGACTTTCTCAAGGTCGGGCGCAGCCGTCTGCAGGAGGCCGTCGGCCAGATAAGGGGAAACATGGGGCCCGTCTACAGGGTGATCCCAAAGGTGGCCGAAGCGGGCAAGTAGTTCGGCCGTACGACCTTTGCGCCGAAGTCGAGCCAGCTGCCGAGCCAGACGATGGACGTGCAACACTCGCGGCAGCGGAATTCGTTCAAGGAGCCGGCGGAGCGGGTGGTCGTATGAGGCCATTATCCTAATTTATAAGAACACAGTGTTACAATAGGGCTAAGCGGAAACGAGTAAAAACGGGCTGGCGTAAAGGCAACTTGCCTGAGGTCCGCCATACGGCATCTTCCACGTTTGTCATGGCTACCAAGCGCACCCTCATTTTTCCCGCAGGCATGCCGAGATCGCTGGCCTATCTCGAGGCCTGCTTGCGGGAGGGCAAGGACGTCATCGGGGCGTCCTCCTTGGATTTCGACCCGACTCGGGAGCGCTACGCCGCATGGGCGCAGCTCCCCTTCGTCAATGCGCAGGACTTCGACGCGGCGCTCATCGCTTTACTGGAGAGGGAGCACATCACGGAAATCTTCACCCCCAATCCCGTTATCTGGCATCACTTGCAAGGGCGTCTTCCGCGGGTTGCCCCGACGGTGACGCTGGCGAACGCCTCGCCCGCGCAGCATGAGATGGAGCCATATAGGGCCGCCCGGAGCAAGGCGGAGCAGCATCTCGCCGATTCGTATGCCGTGCTTTCCGGAGACGCGAAGCCTCCGATGGAGATCGGCGCCCTCGCTGCGCTTTACCGCCACGCCGAGACTATCCCTGGGATGTGCGATCACCTGAAGTTGCGCGCTCTATGCGAAATTACAAGAGATTGCCCGCAAGGCGACCTGGTCGAGATCGGCAGCTGGTGGGGTAAATCGGCCTTCATCCTGCTCCGCCTTGCTCAGACCTATGGAATCGGCCGACTCTATTGCGTCGATCCGTGGTCCGATGCCCACCTTGTCCAAGGAGGCGCGGCCTCCGTCGTGGACCTGGTGTCCACCCAGTATAGCGCCGAGGAGGCTTTCCAGGTGTTCCTGCTTAACCTCCGTCCGTATACGAACGGAGATCTTAACTACCTACGTTGCCCTTCTGCCGATGGCGCCACCCGCTATCGAACCGGCAACATAATCACGACGGCGGAGTTCGGAAATACCAGGCCCGTCGGAGCCATCGCCTTACTGCACATTGACGGCAATCACTCCTACGCCTGCGCGAAGGAAGACATCGCTTCATGGGCACCCGCAGTGGCGCCGGGTGGCTGGATCATCGTCGACGATTATGTCTGGCCGTTCGGCGACGGACCCAAGCGCGCGGGCGACGAGTATCTCGAGGCTCACGCCGACCGAATTGCGATGTCCTTCGTCACGGGAAGTGCGCTTTTCATCCGGCTTCGTGCCTGAAAGAAGGGCGAATACTCAGTACCCAATCTGGTCGATCACGTAAGCTACCTGCTCGTCGGTCATCACCGGGCTAACCGGCAGGGAGACAACTTCGCGGTGGAGGGACTCGGTGAGCGGTAACTTCAGGTGTCCGAGCGACTGCGCGTAAGCCTGCTGATAGTGCGGGGCAATCGGGTAATGGATAGCCGTGTGCACGCCACGGTCGAGCAGGCGCTGCTGGAAGGCGGCGCGATCAGGGACGCGGACGACGAAGAGGTGCCAAACGTGCGAATCCTCGCCGGCGCGGACGGACGGTAGGCGCACGGCGGGGTGCTTGATCTCCCGACGATAGCGAGCGGCGATCTCGCGGCGGCGGGCATTATCGGCGTCGATGTACTTCAGCTTCACGCGCAGTAAGGCCGCCTGCAGTTCGTCGAGGCGGTCGTTCGGTCCTTGGACGAGGTTCTTGTACTTCTCGTGCGATCCGTAGTTACGGAGCGCGCGGACCATGTCGGCCAACTTTGCATCCTTACAAGTGAGCGCGCCAGCATCGCCGAGCGCGCCGAGGTTCTTGCCGGGGTAGAAACTGAACGCCGCGGCATCGCCCCAGGCGCCGGCCTTTACGCCTCCGATGTGGGCGCCGTGAGCCTGGGCGGCGTCCTCGAGCAGGAGCAGCCCCCGCTCGCGGCAGAGCTGCGCGATCGCCGGCATGTCAGCCATCTGGCCGTAGAGGTGGACCGCCAGGACCGCCTTCACGTCCGGCGTGAGGGCTGCCGCAAGCTTAGTCACTCCAAGGTTGCACGTATCCTCGTCGGGCTCGACAAGCACGGGGCGGAGACGGTTCTCCGTGATGGCGAGGATCGACGCGATGTAGGTATTCGCCGGGACCGCGACGCCGTCGCCGTCCTTGAGCAGGCCGAGCTCCTTCCACCCGCGGAGGGCGAGGATCAGTGCCGAGAGACCATCGGACGTACCGACGCAATGCGGCGAACCCGTCCAAGCGGCGAACTCGCCCTCGAAGGCCTTCACCTCTTCACCGAGGACATACCAACCCGAGTCGATGACGCGGGCCGCAGCGGCCTTCAGTTCAGCCGCGTGTCGAGCGTTGATGGCCTTAAGGTCTAGGAACGGGACGTTCATCGGAAATCTCTGTTCTGGGTGAATTTCAGGAGCCGCGCGCGGGCTTGGCGATAATCTTCCACACCATACTCATAAAAACGGTCCAAGGAGTCTTCTCGCACCAATTTGGCCCCCATCTTCTCGTGGAACTTCCAGACGCTCAGGTTGGCCTGCCGCACGTCAAAGTGCGCGCGCGTGAAGCCGAGGGCGCAGAAGGCCAGATCATAGGCCATGATGGCGGACTGGTAAGCGGTCGCCGCTGGTGCGCCCGGGCGGATGATCCAGCTGCCCCAGCAAAATGAATCTCGTTCGGGAAGGTAGTCGTAGAGCCGCAACGAGCCCTGCGCCTCGCCAGCGACCTCAATGATGAAATAGGCCTCCAAGCCCGCGGCGCATCGATCGGCATAGCTGCGCATCCAAGCGACCTGCGACTCTAAATGAGCGCTGGTCGCAGAGATATTCTGGTTGCGCGAAGGATCCAGCCGGAGGCCAAGCAGGAAGGCGGCGTCGGCTTCTGTCGCCAGCCGAAGCCGGGTGACGTCACCCAGCCTGTCAGCCAAGAAGGACGCCGTGGCGGAGCCGTGTCTCTCAGCCGGTAACATGTCGGATGAAGGCCTCGCGGTCGCGGATGTAGTCGGCCTCGTCGTATTCGGCGTCGGCGAAGACCATCAGCACGCAATCGGGGGAGAAGTCATGCATCTCGCGCCAAAGCCCAGGCCCAATGAGCAGGCCCTTCGCATGGGAATCGAGGATGACGCTTTCCTCGCGGTGGCCGTCGAAGAGGCTCATACGGACGGAGCCTGCCACACATACGCAGAGCTGTCGCAGTTTCTTATGTGCGTGGAAGCCGCGGCTGACGCCCGACTTGGTGCCGTGGATCCAGTAGACGCGACGGACGGCGAACGGCAGCGCCCCGCCGAGCTCGGCGACGGACAAGGCACCGCGGGCGTCGCCACGCTGGGGGATGTCGATGAGTTGGACGAGCGACTGGCTCATCGGCCTTGGGTGATGATGGTCTTGAGGTAGGCTCCGTAACCAGACTTGGCGATGGGCTCGGCGAGCTTGAGCAGCTGGGCGTCGTCGATGTAGCCGCGGCGCCAGGCGATCTCTTCGATACAACCGATCTTGAAGCCCTGACGGGCCTCGACGATCTGCACGAATTGCGAAGCCTGCAGGAGCGAGTCGAACGTGCCGGTGTCGAGCCAGGCCGTTCCGCGGGGCAGGACCTTCACGCTGAGCTTACCTTGGTGGAGATACTCGCGATTGACGTCGGTGATCTCGTATTCGCCGCGCGCCGAGGGCTTGAGAGCCTTGGCGATGCCGACGACGGAGTTGTCGTAGAAGTAGAGGCCGGGGACGGCGAAGCTGGACTTAGGCGCCTGGGGCTTCTCTTCGATAGAGATGGCCTTGCCGGCGTCGTCGAACTCGACCACGCCGAAGCGCTCGGGGTCATTGACGTGATAGGCGAAGACGGTGCCGCCCTGCGGCTGGCGGCAGGACTTGAGGAGTTCGCCGAAGCCGGCGGAGTAGAAGATGTTGTCGCCGAGGACGAGGCAGACGTCGTCGGAGCCGATGAACTTCTCGCCGAGCACGAAGGCCTGAGCAAGGCCGTTCGGGACAGCCTGCTCGACGTAATCGAAGCGGCAGCCGATGCGCGAGCCGTCACCGAGCACCTCGCGGAAGCGCGGGAGGTCATGCGGGGTGGAGATGATCAGGATCTCGCGGATGCCCGCCAGCATGAGCACGGAGAGCGGGTAGTAGATCATCGGCTTGTCATACACCGGCAGGAGCTGCTTGCTCATGACCTGGGTCAAGGGATGCAGACGAGTGCCGGAACCGCCGGCGAGGATGATGCCTTTCATGAGAGTCAGATTTTGCCGAGGCGCTCGAGGCGATAGGAACCGTCGAGGATACCCTGAATCCACGCGGGGTTGTCGAGATACCAGCGGACGGTCTTGCGGAAGCCGCTCTGGAAATCCTCCTGCGGAGCCCAACCGAGCTCGGCGCGGGCGCGGCGGGCGTCGATGGCGTAACGGAGGTCGTGGCCGGGACGGTCGGTGACGTAGGTGATCGCGGAGTCGTGCGGCTTGCCGTCGGCGCGCGGGCGGAATTCGTCGAGTAGCGAGCAGAGCAGTTTCACGAGGTCGATGTTGCGACGCTCGTTGTCGCCACCGATGCAGTAGGTACGGCCCGGGCGGCCCTTCTCGACGGCAGCCAGCAGCGCGCGGGCATGGTCGTCGACATAGAGCCAGTCGCGGATGTTCTCGCCCTTACCGTAGACCGGGATGGCTTCGCCGCGCAGGCACTTCAGGATGACGACCGGGATAAGCTTCTCGGGGAACTGGTAGGGGCCGTAGTTATTGGAGCAGTTCGTCACCACGACCGGTAGGCCGTAGGTGTCCATCCAGGCGCAGGCGAGGTGATCGCTCGAGGCCTTGCTGGCGCTATACGGGGAATGCGGATCATACGGGGTCGACTCGTTGAAAGCCGAATCCGTCGGGCCGAGGGAGCCGAATACTTCATCGGTCGAAACGTGCAGG
>CANKZO010000053.1 GCA_947488485.1 Opitutia bacterium
ACGGGGCGAAGAGCAGCACCTTGGCCGGAAACTTCACGCCGCGGGCGCCGGCCTCCAGCACGAGATGCGCGCCGAGCGACCAGGCGATGACCGCGTCGCAGCCGGTCAGGTTCTCGGCGGCGCCCATGACGGGCGGGTAGATGAGGTGCTCGGCGTCGGGCGCATGCGCCAACGCGATGGCCTTCATCTCTTCGAGCGAGACACCCCAGCCGCCCAGCCAGCCGATCTTCATGCGGTGACGCCCTTCAAGGCGGAGACGAAGGAGGACAACACGGCAGGAGAAAGACCTCGGCGCAGCGAGATACGGATGCGTCCGGTGCGTACGGGTACCGTGGGCGGACGGATGGCGGAGACCATGAAGCCGGCGGCGCGCAGCGCGGTGGCGTATTTCAGGGTGACGTCCGAGTCGCCGAGAATCAGCGGGATGATCGGCGAATCGCCCGAGGGCACGGCGAAACCGGCTTCGACGAGTCCGTCGCGCCAGGCCTGGGAAAGCGCATGGAGTTCGCCCCGTTCGCCCGACATGCCCTTCACGCGGTCGATGGCGGCGAGGGCGGCGGCCACGCAGGAGGGGGCGAGGTAGGTCGAATAGACGAACTCGCCGGCGAAATTGATCAGGGAGTCACGGACCTCCGGGGCGTGCGAGAGCACATAGGCGCCCTGCGAACCGAGGCCTTTGCCGAGCGTGCCGACCACGATGTCCGCGGCGGCGAAAGCGCCCTGTCCTTCCTGCAGTCCGGAACCCGTGGCGCCATACCAGCCCGTGGCGTGGGCTTCGTCGAGCACCCAGCAGAAACCGAAACGCTTCCGGAGCGAAGCCAGGCGCTTCAGGTCCGGGCTATCGCCGTCCATGGAGTAGACGCTCTCGGTCACGACGAAGATGACACCATCGAGGGCGGGCTCTTCGTGGAGCATGAGCTCGAGCGCATCGAGGTCATTGTGGGCGAAGCGACGCAGGCGGGCGCCCGAGGCCATGATGCCATCGAGCATGCTCGCGTGCACGAGACGATCGGCGAGGATGAGGTCGCCCTTCTTCGGCAGGCCGCCGAGGACGGCGGAGTTGGCCGCGAAGCCGGTGTTCATCACGAGGCCGTGCGCGTAGCCCTGCCAGGCGGCGAGGGTCTGCTCGAGCTTCTGATGGATCTCGGTGTAACCGGTGACGAGCGGCGAGGCCGCGGCCGAGGCGCCCCATTCGTGCAAGGCGGCCACGCCGGCGGCGATGACCGCCGGATCGCGCGAGAGGCCGAGGTAATCGTTATCAGCGAGGTTGACGCGCTTATCGTCCGAAGCCCGCGCGGTCAGCTTGCGGCGCAGCGACGACCCTTCGCGCTGGGCGAGGGACTGACGCAGGCGCTGCAGCAGGGCTTCGTTCACCGCGGCAGGAAGTGGAAGCGGGCGGACTTTTCGCCTTTACCCGACTCACCGAGCAACGGGATCCACGAAGCCTGCAGGCCGGCGCGATTGCTCGCGGCGACTTCCTTCGACGGCTTCTTGATCGCATTGAGCCAGACGCCGATCGGGCCGTCGTAACGACGACGCAAGTAGGCGATAGCCAGACGGGCCTGATTGATCGCGCCGAGCCGGTCTTCGACCACGACGATGGCCACGGTCGGCTTGATCGCCGCGGCGAAGTCCGCCCAGTCCTGACCCTTGGGGTCGATCGGGACGGCCACGCCACCGGCGCCTTCGACGACGCGACACGGCGCGTGCGGGACGGCTTTGTAGAGTTTCAGGAGCGTCGCGAGGTCGAGCGTCTTGCGGGCCTTCTTCGCCGCAGCGAGCGGGGCGATCGGCGCGGGGAGCGTCAACAGCGTGTGCGCCTCGGCCCACTTGCCCGCGGCCTTCTTGGCGTCGGCCGGACGACCGGCGCCGGCGCCTGATTCCACCGGCTTGATGACTTGGGTGAAACCATCGCGAGCGAGGCGACGCGCGAGCAGGCCGGCGACGTGGGTCTTGCCCACGCCGGTGTCGCTGCCGGTGACGAAGATGACGGCCATGTTACTTGCAGCCGCAGCCGCCGGTTCCGCAGGATTCTTCGGCCGCGTTGGCGGCGGCGAATTCGGCGACGCTCGGCCACTCGGCCGGCTTGGCGTCCGCCGGGGCGATCTCACCGCGATGGACGCGACGGGCTTCGTCCGGATGCATCGGGTGCAGGCCGAGACGCTTCATGAGGTTCATGTCCTCCTCGATGTCGGGGTTACCCGTGGTGAGGAGCTTCTCGCCCAGGAAGATCGAGTTGGCGCCGGCGAGATAGCAGAGGGCCTGCGTCTCATCGTTCATGCTGGCGCGGCCGGCGGAGAGGCGGACCATCGCCTTCGGCATCAGGATGCGGGCGACGGCGACGGTGCGCACGAATTCGATGGTATCGACGAACTTACGGCCGGCGAGCGGCGTACCTTCGACGGCGACGAGCGCGTTGATCGGTACGGAGTCCGGCTGGGGGTCGAGCTGGGCGAGCTCGACGAGCATCTTCAGGCGGTCGTCGACCGTCTCACCCATCCCGATGATGCCGCCGGAGCAGACTTCGAGGCCGGCCTTGCGGACGTTCGAGAGGGTCTGGAGACGGTCGTCGTAAGTACGGGTGGTGATGATCTTGGAGTAGTGCTCGCGCGAGGTGTCGAGGTTATGGTTATAGACGTCGCAACCGGCCTGCTTGAGGCGGGAGGCTTGGGCTTCGCTGACCATCCCGAGGGTGCAGCAGACTTCGAGGCCGAGTTCCTTCACGCCGGAGACGGTGTTCAGGACGCTGTCGAACTGCTTGCCATCGTTCACGCGGCGCCAGGCGGCGCCCATGCAGAAGCGGGTCGCGCCGCCGGCCTTGGCCTTACGGGCGTCGGCGAGGATCGCCTGCGTCTCCATGAGGGCTTCGGTCTCGAGGCCGGTCTGGTTGTGGATCGACTGCGGGCAATAGGCGCAGTCTTCAGGGCAGGCGCCGGTCTTGATCGACTTGAGCGTGCAGAGCTGCACGCCGGCCGGATCCTGGTGGGCTTGGTGGACTTGCTGAGCCTTGAAGATCAGCGTGTTGAGCGGCAGGTCGTAGAGCGCTCGGGCTTCGGTGAGGTTAGGCATATGTAAAAAAGGTGGTGGCGGTTGGCGGTTAGCGGTTGGCGGATAGGAAAGATGTTTGAGGTAGGGGCAGTACCGCGTGCTGCCCTAGTCTGCTTTAAGGCTCGGCAGCACTTCGTCCATCGCGAGGCGGACGGCGCGGACGAGGTGCTTCACTTCGTCGGCTTGGAGGGAGATCGGCGGAACGAAGAGAATCGAGTCGGCCAGCGGACGGATGATGAGGCCATGGCGACGGGCAGCCAAGGCGACCTGGAAACCGGCCCGGGTATCGGTCGGCCAGCGTTCAGCGGAGACGGGCTTGAACTCGACGGAGCCGGTGAGTCCGAGCTGGCGGAAGGTGCGGACGTGCGCGTGACCGGCGAAGGCGGCGGCCATCTCGCGGCCGAGGAGCGTGGCGCGCTCGGCGACCTGACCCGAGGCCAGCATGGGCTTCAGCTTACGCAGCGAAGCACGGGCCACGGCGCAGGCGAGCGGGTTGCCTGAGAAGGTATGTCCGTGGAAGAAGGTCTTTCCTTCGGAGAACTTACCGACGAAAGCCTCGTAGATCTTTTCCGAGGTCAGCGTCGCGGCGAGCGGCAGGTAGCCGGCGGCGAGGCCTTTCGCGAGGCAAAGGAAATCAGGGACGACGCCTTCACGCTCCGCAGCGGTCAGCGCACCGAGGCGGCCGAAGCCGGTGAAGACTTCGTCGAGGATGAGGTGCACGCCGTATTGACGACAAAGGGCGGCGATGGCCTTCACGAAGCCCGCAGGCTGCTGGATCATGCCGGCGGCGCCTTGGACGACGGGCTCGAAGATCAAGCAGGCCGTCGTGGCTGCATCGCGCTCGAGGATCGCCTTCAACGCGGCCAGCGAGGCGGACGCGTCGGAGCGGGTGATTTGACCGGCGCACTCAGAGTGAACCGGCGCGGGGAAAGTCTGCGCGGCGAAGAGCCAGGGATTGAAGCGGCGGTGGAACTCGGAGCGTTCGCCGACGGCCATCGTCCCGAAGGTGTCGCCATGGTAGGCACCTTCCATCGAAATGACGCCGCGCTTGGCGTCCTGACCGACGAGCTGCCAGTATTGGAACGAAAGCTTCAGCGCGACCTCCACGGCGTTGCTGCCGTTGTCGGTGTAGAAGCAACGCGGCAGGGCGCCGCCGGTCAGCCCTGCGAGATCTTCGGCCAGCTCGGTCGCGATCGGGTGGTTCAGGCCGAGCAGGGTCACGTGAGCGACCTGGTCGAGCTGCTCGCGGAGAGCGTGGTTCAGATCGGGGTCGTTATGGCCGTGGACGTTCGTCCAGACCGAGGCGTTGCCATCGAGGTAACGCTTCCCTTCCCCGTCGATCAGCCAGCTGCCCTCGCCGCGGACCAGGTGCAGGCGGGGGTTATCCTGATACTCCCGCATCTGGGTAAACGGGTGCCACCCGAAGCGCCGGTCGGCGGCATCGAGGGCGTCCGTGGCGGACGAAGCGGCTGCGGTGGCAGTCGGCATACCCTATGCCTAGGGCCCTCCCGCCCTATTGTTAAGCCCGAAGTAGGGGGAGGTTTACAATGGCCTAGACCACAGGTTTTAGCGGTTAGCGGCTGGCGGTTAGCGGTTGGGAATCCCAAGGACTCAAAGGGGGACCGGAAACCGGGAGGTATGCTGCGACATCAAGATCCCCAGCCAATCATCCGGTCTCCGGTTTCCTCTTTGTGTTTAAAGTTCCCGCCACCTGCCACCCGGGGCCGCCACCTGCCACCCGAAACTTTGCTTCTCCCCATACTCAATACTCCATACTCGATACTCGCTAAGGCATTCAGCCCATCCCCTCCGGGTTGACCCCTCGAGTGACATAGTCAGACTGAACTCACCCCGATGCGCTTCACCCCGTTCATCAAAACCCTGCTGCCCTGCCTGCTGATGGCATGGCTAACCTCGGCGGCCACTGCCGAAACCAAGGCGCCGCCGTCGCCTTACGCTCAAGCCATGGCCCTCGTGGATAGCCTGCATGAAAAGAAACTGCCGCAGCCGAAGCCCTTCGGCGAAACCGAAGGAGATCTCTTCGAGGCGATGGCGGGGGGCCTCGTGCCGGCCGATCCGGCCTTCTGCGAACGCATCAAGCTGGTCGAAGTGACCGACGGCCTGCTGCCGGTGCTGGACCAACCCTTTCCCCTCTCCATGGTCAGCGGGCCAATCGTCGAAACGCGCGGCAATCTGATCGCCGCCCGGCTCTTCGCCTTGCGCGGTCACCTGCTCTGCCAGCAGGGCAAGGTCGCCGAAGGCCAGGCTTGGCTGCTGAAGCCGCGGCTGCTGGCCCGTCGCGAGGGAGGAGACCGGAGCCTAATGCACACCCTCACGGCCATGGCGCTGGAGGGTATCGGCCTGCAAACACCGGCCCTTTACGCTGAAACCTGGCCCAAGGCTGACCGCATGGCCTATCTCAAATCTGCGGAAGCCCTGACGCCGCTGGCCGATCTCGCCACCGCCATCCGCAAGGACAACGAGTCCCTGCCGAAAAACCAACGCATACCCGCCTTGATCGCCGAGTTCAAGTCGCGCGACGCAGCGCAACAGCAAGCCGTGATCAAGGAGCGCTTCGGTCCGCTTTTCGGCACGACCGTCGAACATCAGGATATCCTGCGGCGCCTCCAAGGCCTGGTGACGAATCTCACGCCGGAAAGCTGGCTCGCCCTGACTGAAAAGATCTCCGGCGAACTGGCGCCCTTGACCATCGAGAAGGCGCAGGCTTTCACCGCGCGTAATGCCGCCGCCCTGCAATCCGTTCAGGCGGAGGAAGCCAAGCCCAGCCCGCAGGCCGCGGCGCCCGCGCCCTCGGCCGAAAAAGCCGAAGCCCTCTATCGCGTGCTGATCGGTCCCGGCGTCGAAGGCACCGCCCGCTCCCGCCTGAACTTAGTGAATATGGCCAAGCTGCTTGAGATCCTGATGCAGAAAGGCGCGAGCTTCGACGCGAAGGACCTGGCGACCGTCACCGACGCCTCCGGCAAGCCCGTGCGGATCGGCACCCACGAAGGTCAGCAGGCGGTCCTCGCCTCCGACGGACGACTCTTCCTGACCCTCGGTCCGATCAAGTAAGGCGAAGTTAACTAGCCGAACCCCGAAGCCGATTGCCGATGGCTGAAATGCCGGCTCCCGAATGGCTGATGCCCCGATGGCCGTAACCCGCCATCAGGAGTGAGCGCCTAGGTCAGCACGCAGTGCTGACCCTACCTCGACACCCTCGGATGCGATGTCATCGCATCCCTACCCTCACTTGCCCTTCAGGGCCTCGTTCGTCTTCGCGACAATCGCGTCGGCGATCAACTTGTAGGCGGGGGTTGACCAATGGTATTCGTCGCCGGCGGCCAGGTCCAGGCGGGCGGCGAGCGGCGTATACATGTCAATGACCTCGATGCCCTCTTCCTTCATCACCTGTTCGGCGAGGCGGTTGATGCGCAGGACTACCGCGTTCTTATCCCCGAGCGCGGTGACTGGCTTACTGGGTTCGGTGCGGCGGGCGGTATGCGGGGTCGTGGCGATCCAAAACAGCTTGGCCTTGGGCGCACCCGCCTTGAACCCGCGCACGATGGCTCGGGTGGTGTCGATGATCTGCTGATCCGTCGCCTTCTCCGGCGTCCATGCCAAGGAATGCAGCCCGTTGTTGAAGAAGATCAGGTCGAAATCGGCGACGGCAGCCCCCTGCTTGATCAGAGTATCGACCTTCGGATTGATGCCGCCCACGAAGCCACTCCAGTGGTACGCGTAGACCTTGCCTTCCAGCATCGGCAACAGTTGCCCGCGGTAGCCGCCCGCGATCGAGTCCCCGTAGAAGAGCAGCTTCGGGCGCTTCGGGTCGACGACCGTGGGCGCATCCACCATCCAGCCCTTGCCGGCAATGCCGCCCCGCGGCTCGGCGGTCGGCTTTTCCTTGGGCGACTTATAAGCGAAGTCAGGGCCGTAGACCTTAAGCGCGGTGATCTTAGCCGAGGTGAAAGGCTTTTCGCGCGGGAGGAGCCGCTTGCCTACCCACATCGGTTCATCGTTCGGCAGCAGCAGTACGAAATACTGACCGGTCGGGGCTTCGTTCAGGTAATACGTCGGGCTACCCTTCCGGACCGCGACCGTGAAGGCATACGGAGTGTTGGGCTGGAGCTTCAGGCGCTTGTCGCCGATGTGCATGCCATTGATGATCGGGCGATGGGCCTGGATGGTCGGGAAATTAAGGAACGTGAGCCCCAGGCCCGTGTCCTCACCGTCCTTCTTCTGCTTGAGCAACACATGCATCGTCGTGCCGTCCGTGAGCTCAGGGAAAGTGACCGTCACTTGGACGGTGAAGTTCTGCTGATCCGGGAAAGCCGAGGGCGGGACACCGAAATAGGCTTCGCCGCCGACCGTCACGCTGCCGTCCGCCGCCTGAACCGCGCCATGGTTGAGGGCCGCGGGGATCTTGTCCTTCGCCAGATCCCAGAGCGGCGCCTGTGCCGAGAGCGACACCGACAGGCCAAGGAGAGACAGGGCTGAAAGCAGTCGTTTCATGACAGAGATACAAAGCCCACGCCGCCCTCTGTCGAACCCAACCTAGCCGGCAATCGCCTTCAGGTAGGGTCAGCACTGCGTGCTGACCTAGCTGTCTCTTGGGTAGGGTCGGGACCGCGTCACGACATAGGATGTATCGATCGTTCGCCGCTCGGTCAGCACGCAGTGCTGACCCAACCTAGCAGAGGCCTTAAAGCGTCACGCAGATAAAACTATAGATGAAGGCGCCGTCCGTCTCTGCCAGCTTCCGCTCGAGGGCGTCATCCCGGTGGCCGCGGTTCAAGGTCTGATGTTTGACCAAGAACTGCCGCTCGCAGACCCGCGCCCCCGGTCGGGCCGATTGCTCCATGCCTCGCCAGATCCTTTCATGGAAAGCCGGCGAAGCATACGAAGAAAAATCGGAGACCGAAAAAGCGTCGTACGCCCCGCGCGACTCCGGCTCTTCCAACAATAAGGCGAGATCTTGCGTGACGACCGTGATCCGCCCCAGGCGAGCCCGAATCGTCTCGTAATGCTCAGGAGCAAGATGCAGCGGCAACACTCCCGCAGGATCGTAGCTCCCCCGCAGCATCAGCGAGAGATAAGGCGTGTCCCGGAATAGTCGCGTCTGCGCGACGTGGGCGAAGCGCGCATGGAGGTAACCCGCGACGTCGAAGTCCGCAGGCACGTTGACGACCCCGGGTTCGCGCAGCACATAGCGCCACAGCCAGCGCTGCGAGATCGCCCCGAGAAACCCGCGCCACACGCCGTTATCCCACTCGCGTCGCCAAAGCTCCGCCTGTTCCGGCAACGTCTGGCAGGCGAAAAGGCGGCGCAACAAGTCCCGTCGGCTGAACGTAAGCCGGGCGAACAGCCGCATGAACGATTCCCAGCGTCCGCAATAGAGGATTCCGTGGGCGAGCTTGGAGGCTTGGGCATCCCAGTAAATCCGCGCGGGCGGAGAAAGCTGGGAGGCGAGGCGGACGTAAGTATCCCGGCGGCCGGCCGCATCGCCCGGGCGGAGGCCGATGAACGCGGCGAACGCGGCGTAATCCAACGTGCGATAGGCCGCCATCTTCAGCTCAAGGAGATGGTTCTGCGTCGCATTGAAATCGACCGCCACGACGGCCTCGGGGTCGCCCAGCAGGAGCTCCAGGGGCCGCGCTCCGCTCGCGGTGATGCAGAGGGCCCGCGAGCGCGCATCCAGGCGCAGGGCCGCCAGCTCCGAAGCCCCATCCTCGTTCGCCGCCGAATAGTTGATGTCGCTGAAGAACGGTTTGATGGTCGTGAGGGTTGGATTTTGTCCTGGAAGATCGGGCCTGCCGCCGGCGGTCACTCACGCCCGCCGTCGGCGACGAAGCGGTTCGCCGCCAATCGGCAGTGCGTCGGCAGCACATAAAGGTCCCGCTCCCTGCCGCAGGCCTTGGCGGCCGCGCATAAGCGGCGGAGCAACTGGGTGGTTTTCGCCGCCTCTTTCAGGGAACGGAATCCGAACAGCGCCGCCGGGCCACGCGTCCATTCCGCCGTCAGCTCTCGCTCATCCCAGACCGCATCGCCACAGAGCAAGACCAGCACCGGCCGGCCGGCCAGCTGGGTCTGGAACAAGACGCCGTAATGGCCGAGGGCGTGACCGGGAAGATCGACCGTCGCCAACGAGCCATCCCCGAAGACATCTCGGCAGGAGCCATCCAGCACGGAAAGGAAAGGCCAGCGATCCACGGGCAAAGCCATGAGGGGCGCCGCTTCCACGTCGCGAAGTCGCGCGGAGATGGACGCGCCCGGCCGGCCAGGAAGGTCGTCGGGAAACTGACCGGCCAAGATACCCATGAGCGGAGCGCAGGCGGAAAGGGCTTCTTGCCGGACCGCCTCATGCGAAGAAAAGGGCCGCCAGACCGAGGCCTCCGGAATATCGAGCAGCCCACCCGTGTGATCGGCATGCCAATGCGAAAGCAGCAGCTGATCCACCTTACGACCGGCGAGCCTTTCGGTCACGGACCTGCCCGGAGGAATCGTGGCGGGCGTGGCCCAACGATAGATCGAGGCTAGCCACGGCGCGGCGCAGTCATGGAACCGCGGGGCGTAACCGGCGTCAAAGAGCACCCTTCGTCCGGACCGCTCGAGCAATCCGACATAGGCGCGATGTTCGGCCTTAGCCCAACCGGCCTGCAGGTGTGAGCAGAAGCCGCGGGCCTCGAAGGATCCGGTATTCCACCATGCGAAATCCCAACTGACGTCCAAGGCCTCGCGGTCGGGCGCGGGACTCATCGGACGCCTCCTTTGGGCCGCATGATCGAAAGTTCGGGCAAGGTGCCATGCTGGGTGAACTCCGCCAAAGAGGCGAAGGCTTTCTCGACCGAAAGGAGCGGCGCGTAGCCGAGATCCCGCCGGATGGCGTCGATGCAAAGCGTCCGGCTGCGGCACAGGAGCTCGGCCGTATAAAGGCTGACGCGAGGCTCGACCCGCAGGGGCCGGCAGATGAAATCCCCCGCTCGGCCGATTCCCCTCAATAGGCTGCCCGGGAGAGGGAACGGCCGGAGTTCCTGCCCGGCCGCCTGCCCGGCGAGCTGGATGAGTTCGCCCAGCCGACGGTCATCCCCGTCGGAGACGTTCCAGATGCCATCGCCCACGGAGGCAGGCGCCTCGGCGGCCAGCAACACGGCATGGGCGAGGTTCGATGCGGCGGTCATCGAAGCCAACGCTCCGGGGGCCGGTAACGGAAATCTTCCGCCTAACCGCCGGGCGACCTTCAAGATACGCGGAAGCACCCCGGAATCATAGGGACCATAGACACCTCGCGGCCGGATGATGCGGATCGCCGGCCCTTGGCCTCGTCGCGCCCAGAGCATCGTCTCGCTCAACGCCTTGGAGTCCGCGTATGGGTGGATGCCCGGAGGCGTGGCCGGGACTCCGTCGGTCAGTCCGAGCTGATCGCGGCAAGCGAACAAGACCGAAGCGGAGGAGACGGAGACGAACGTGCGGGCCCCGCGTTCGCGCGCGTGGGCCCAGGCGGCGGCCGTCCGATCGACGTTCGCCGCGACATAATCCGCCCGCGAGCCGACCAGGTCGACTTTACCGGCGCAATCGATGACGACATCGAACGGCTCGGCGAGGGGATGCCCTTCCGTGTGGAAGACCGGCCGACGGTCCGGCGAGACGCGGTGGGCCATCTCCGTCACCTGTGCGGCCGCTTCCCGGCTCCGCCCCGTGAAAACCGTATCATATCCGGAAAGCAACGCGCGCCAGACCACGTGCCGGCCGACGAAGCCGGTTCCGCCTCGTACCAGTACTCTCATGATTTATCGGCGACGACGGTGAGCTCGGTGGCGCCGATGAGTAAGCCAGCACCCGTGCCGATCAGTAAGATGCGGTCGCCGTGCCGAAGTAGACCCGACCGAAAGAGGGTGGCGAGTCCCTCGGGCATGGAAGCGGAGACCTGGTTGCCGAATTCCTCAAAACGAATCGGCATGCGGTCAGGCGAGATATGTAGCCTTCGGCGCATGAGTTCGATAGCCTCGCGGCTGGCCTGATGGGCGACGACCCAATCCGCGGCGGCGGGTTCGACTCCGCCCAGGGCAACGAACCTTTCGATGAAACCGGGCATATTACGTGAGGCGGCCTGGAACAGAACCTTTCCGTTCATGGAAAATTTGCCGTAATCCTCGGCGCCAAACGAATCTTTCGTTCCGCCGCCGCGGATCACGCAGGCCTCGGATGTCTCCGTGTGGCTCTCGATCAGCTGGGTCTTGATCGCCAAGAGCGTCTCGCCCTTTTGCGGAGTCCTGTCCGGCACGACCCACGCGGCGGCGGCCCCGGCCCCGAAGAGCGCCGATGAGTGCGGTTCGGACCAATCCAAGGCCATCAACGGATCTTCCGAAGCGGCCACCAAGGCGGGCTGGCCGGTGGCGTCGACACAAGGCCCGACCAGCTGAAGCGCGGAGAGGAAGGAAAGACAGCTGGCGTTGACGTCGGAGGACTGCACCGACGGCGGCAGCGCCAAGCGGGCGTGCACGGTGGCGGCATTGGTCGGCATCGCCCGCCAAGGCACGGCTTGGGCGCAGATCAACCAGCGGGCCGTACGAAGCAGCGCCGGCTCCAGGTCGAGGCGAGAGACGGCATCGCAGGCCAAGTCGACCTGTGAAACACCATCGGGCACCCGATGCCTCGTCCGGCCCGCTCCCGCGGCAAGAGCGGCCTCAATCGTCCAGCCGGCGCGGCTTACCAGCTCAGGAATAGACTCGGGGATAGTCAGCTGCTGGGCGGCAACATGGGAAATCATTGCCATGGGAAAGATTGATACGGGCGGGCGGGCCAGAGCCAATCCAATAGAGCCCTCCGCCGTCATTCGGCGGATTGAAAAAACCGATAGGGCGTATTCTCCCGGGCACAAAAAAGGCGCCGGGTGCGGCGCCTGATTCGTCGATGAGCCGGTGGGCTTATTCGAAATCGTAGATCTTGACCGAATCCCAGTAGGCCTTGCAGTCGGCGATGAAGGCCTGGTGGATCGGGTCGATCTGGTAGGCGTCATGGTCGGCGTGGTTCTTGAACACGAAGAACTCGGCGAAGTCATAGGAGGTGTCGATGATCGGACGGACCGCATGGGTGCTGGGGATGCCGACGTAGCCGCTGTGGATGCTCTTGATGGCGAGCAGGCCGCGGAGCTTGGTCTCGAATTCCGCGCGCTGGGCGGCGGTGAGGTCTTTTTTCAGGTAGAAGAAGACGATGT